>JABJPX010000070.1 GCA_018663625.1 Polaribacter sp.
CGGTAAACTATCAAGGGCTTGTACCCGTGCTTATTAATGCACTTAAAGAACAAGACGATAAGATTTCAAGATTAGAAAAATTAGTAGAAAAATTAATTTCTGATAACTAAAATATCATGAAAAAGTTAACACTATTACTATGTTTTGTTTCCTTTTTGACAAAAGCTCAAAACATTACAGTTGCTTCAGGCAAAAGTTTTACAATTGAAAAAACAGGATCTGTGACCATGAGTGGAAATTTCTCAAACTCTGGAACCTTTACATTAAACTCAGATTCTGATGAATTTTCATCCATCATAATTGGTGGGTCTGTAGATGAAGTCAATGGAAATATAACCTATAATCGTTATGTCAATTCTGTAGGTACTAATGAATGGGATTTAATAGGCTCTCCTGTAAGCGGGCAATCTATTAACTCATTTGTTACTGCAAACGCTTCAACTTTAGCCACTAATGGTACTACCTACGCGATAGGGCCTTACAACAATGCAACCAATTCTTGGACAAACTTAACTAGTGCTGATTTAGAAGGTGAAATTTTCTTTTCTATTGGCATGGGTTTCCAAATGGCTTCTGAAAGTGGTGGAACAGGGATTTTGAAATTCACTGGAAATCCTGCTTCTACTACTCAAACACAAGCAATTATTAATAATGATGCTGCAAATTCAGGCACAGGAACAAGATGGAATTTAGTAGCTAATCCTTTCCCTTCATACATACACGCAAATGCCAGTGCAGATAGCTCACACAACTTTTTAACGGTTAATAGCGATAAGCTTGACGATTCATATGAAGCCATCTATGGTTACGATGCAGATGGATCTGGATATACAGTTTATAATAACACTAGTGCTGCATTAAACCTTGCTCCGGGACAAGCATTTATGATAGCATCTGACAACACAAGCACTGATAATATATCTTTTACAACAGATATGAGAACAATGGCTGGTGGAGATGATTTAATTCTTGGAAGAACTATGCAAGACTCTTATGGACTAATTCTTAGTATTTACAAGGGAGATACTGAGATAGATCAAACGAAATTCTATTTTAAAGAAGGGCTTACTCTTGGTTTAGATCCCGGTTATGACGCTGGTCATTTTAACCAACTAGCAGCTTTAACATCTCGGTTAGTAGAAGAAGATGAAGGAGTCGGATTTGCTATAAATTCAATGGGACTAGAGAGTATTGATGATGTCGTAATTCCTCTTGAAGTTAATAGAGAGTCCGGAAACGGATTCAGAATAAGTATACACACCAATGATATTTATGAAGGTACAAATATTTATTTGGAGGATAATGAGCAAGGAACAGTGACACTTTTAAATGAACAAGACTTTGAGTTAACACCTCAGGATAATTTAAGTGGAGCAGGTAGATTCTTTATTCACTTAACTAATACTTCTTTATCTATCGAAGATGATATAGAAACCCATCTTTTAAATGTATATAAGGCAGATATAAATAACTTTATTACTATAGAAGGCACAGCCAATCAGTCGAATCAGATAAACTTAAGAATCTATAACATTCTTGGCAAAGAAGTGGTATCTAAAACTTTAGAAAATAATATTAATACACAGACAATTTCAACACAGGGGTTGGCTACGGGCATATATGTTATTAAATTAAAATCAGGAAATACCGTATTGACTAAAAAACTTATCATAAATTAATATGAATAAAGATCCTAAAAATAACGAAGAAACTGCTCCTTCCGGAATTACTAGAAAGGATGCTATAAAGAAAATGGGAAAGTATGCAGCGCTTAGCGCTATTAGTACTTTTATTATACTAGATCCAAAAAAGGCACAGGCTCAATCTGCTTCTCCTAACTCGGGAGGTGGCAGTGGCTCAGATTTGGGGAATGAAAATCCTCCAGACCCTAGCGGTTGGGGTGGTGGTTAATAATTAAAAAATAAAAATGTGAATAAACAATCTAAAAATAAAACAGAAAACGTTTCTCCCGAGAATACCAAACGAGGTAAGAAGACTTAAGAATGTCATTGAAAGTCCTGAAACCCCTCAAATTGATATTGGACCTCATTGTTCCGATCCATATGACTGTGACTTCAAAGGAACGTGTTGGAAACATATACCTCAGTACTCGGTTTTTAATATCTCGAGACTTAACAAAGACAAGAAATTTGATTTATATAATCAGGGGGTGGTAACTTTAGATCAGATTGATCTTGGTCAAACAGATCTGAATCCGAATCAGGTTCTTCAGGTTCAATCAGAAGTTAATGGAACAACTCATATTGATATTGAAGAGATTAGAAACTTCACTAATGGATTGAACTATCCTTTATATTTTTTGGATTTTGAGACTATCGGTCCTGCGGTGCCAAAATATGACGGAAGTAGACCATACCAGCAACTGGTATTTCAATATTCACTTCATATTCAAAAGATATCAAATTCTGAGATTATACACAGAGAATACCTCGCAGATCCATCTCAAGATCCAAGACCTAATTTTATAGAACAACTGATTCAGGATTGTGGTACCAGTGGAGACATTATTGTTTATAATATTGGATTTGAGAGAGGTAAATTAAATGATTTAATAGAAGTATTCCCTGAGTATTCAAAGGAGTTGAGAGGGATCATAAATCGTTTAAAGGACCTTATGATACCGTTTCAACAGAAATGGTATTATACCCCCGAAATGAGAGGGAGTTACTCAATTAAGTACGTTCTACCCGCATTAGTTCCTGAACTCTCATATGATGGTCTTCCTATAAAAGAAGGTGCTACTGCATCCAATACTTTTTAAGTTCTACAAGGTTTATTTGAATATAATTTAGAAAGAGGAAGGTGTTTTTAGTTCAAACACAAAACCCGCATTTGATGGTAATTCATAGGATTTTGTAGCACAAAAATCTAACACAGACTCGATGTCTATTTTTGTGAATTTCAATCCAACTTATTATCATTTATATCATTAGCTTCGTAAATCAAGATTCAAATCAAACTTTTATAATTATATTTGGTAGATGCGACAGAACCTTAATATATCTTTTAAGTCCATGATGATTTTAAGAATACTATTAGTGGTTATACTAATGACTGGATGTAATAAAAAAGATCCGGCGGAAAACAATAACCCTTTAAACGGTACTTTCACCAGGAGTATTGATGTTAATGGTCAAGTTCGTGAATATTTGATTCACATACCAAATGCATACGATGGAACTCAATCAGTACCTATTATGTTAAACTTTCATGGTTGGAATATGTCCGCTAATGATCAAATGAATGTGAGTGATATGCGTGCTTTATCAGAATCTGAACAATTTATCCTTGTTTATCCGCAAGGATCTCTGTTCTTTGGTTCAACTCATTGGAATGTTGGTTCTTGGACAACGGGAAGTAGCTCTAATGATATAGGATTTATTGGCGATTTAATAATTGAAATCACTGATAATTATAATATTGACGAAAATCGAATTTATGCATGTGGTTATTCAAATGGAGGGTTTTTTAGTCAAGAATTAGCCTGTCAATTAAGTGATAAAATCGCTGCTATTGGAGCCGTTGCGTCAAATATGAGTGAAAGAACAAGGAATACATGTAACCCAACTCACCCTACTCCAATTATTACAATTAATGGTACCAATGATACTGTGGTTCAATACGATGGATCTGAACCAGAAGCGACAATATCGCACAGCGAAACGATAAGCTATTGGATAGACTTCAATAATACTGACACCTCAGCGGTTATAACCAATTTGCCAAATAGCAACGCTACAGACGGAAGTTCCGTAAATTTATTTCAATATTTCAATGGAGATAATAATGTTGAAATCGAACATTATAAAGTTATAAACGGAGGTCATGGTTGGCCAGGAGTGCTTGGGAATATGGATATTAACGCAAACTTTATTATTTGGAATTTTGTATCTCAATTTGATCTTAATGGCAAAATATAAGGTTCTGTCGCATCTAAATTATCAAAAAAACTTAAATTTTATATCTTTACTATAAAAAGACGTTCAAAGGTTACTGCTACCCCAAATCAATTATTTTGCAAGGTTTATTTGAATATAATTTAGAAAGAGGAAGGTATTTTTTTTGGAGGCAGGGAGTCAATTTTTATTTAATTTTTTTTAATTCATTTAAAAAAACTTCCTGAAAATGAAAAAGAAACTATCTTTGCATGATGGTACACAAATCAGGTTTTGTAAATATTATTGGGAATCCAAATGTGGGTAAATCAACCCTAATGAATGCCTTAGTCGGTGAGAAATTATCGATCATCACCCCCAAAGCACAAACCACAAGACACCGTATTTTAGGAATTGTCAATCATGACGATTACCAAATTGTTCTTTCAGACACCCCAGGAATCCTAAAACCAGCCTACGAATTGCAATCTTCGATGATGGATTTCGTAAAATCGGCACTCGATGATGCAGATATTCTCATCTATATGGTCGAAGTTGGCGAGAAAGAACTTAAAAATGAAGGCTTTTTTAACAAAATCATCAATAGTAGCATTCCTGTCATCTTATTACTGAATAAAATAGACACCTCTACTCAAGAAGAAGTCGAGGAAAAAGTGGAGTATTGGAAAGCAAAAGTACCCAATGCCTTGGTTTTTGTGATTTCTGCATTGGAACGTTTTAATGTAGACAGTCTGTTCGAGAAAATCATCGAATTACTTCCAGAAGGACCTGCCTATTATCCGAAAGATCAATTAACAGATAAGCCAGAACGCTTTTTTGTGAACGAAAAAATACGTGAAAAAATATTAATTCACTACAAAAAAGAAATTCCTTATTCCGTAGAAGTAGAAACCGAAGAATTTACTGAAGAAGAGCACATTGTTCGAATTCGTTCTGTAATTATGGTAGAACGCGATACGCAAAAAGGAATCATTATTGGACATAAAGGGAGTGCCATTAAAAGAGTAGGTGCAGAAGCTAGAAAAGATTTGGAAAAATTCTTTGAGAAAAAAGTATACATCGAACTCTATGTAAAAGTGAATAAAAACTGGAGAAGCGACAATACACAGCTTAAAAGATTTGGGTACAACCAAAAATAACAAGCCGCTTTTACCCCCTTTTCACCCACCAAAAAAGCCCTAAATAACTAATTGGATTTACAATTGGTTCTCATTGGGATATTGTATCTTTGCAAAAATTTTCAACCAAGATGAATAATAGTATCATAGCAATTGTAGGAAGACCTAATGTGGGAAAATCTACTTTATTTAATCGTTTAACACAAAGAAGAGACGCAATTGTAGATTCCGTTAGTGGTGTTACACGTGACAGACATTATGGAAAATCTGATTGGAATGGAAAAGAATTTTCTGTAATAGATACTGGTGGATACATCATTGGTTCCGATGATATTTTTGAAGCAGAAATTAGAAAACAAGTAAACTTAGCCATCGAAGAAGCAGATATTATTGTGCTTGTTGTAGATGTTGAAGAAGGAATTACCCCGATGGATGCAGAGGTTGCCAAATTACTTCGAAAAGTAAAAAAACCAATTTTTACTGCCGTCAACAAAGTAGACAATGCCATGCGAGATGCAGATGCTGTTGAGTTTTACAACTTAGGTTTGGGAGACTATCACACCATTTCATCGATCAACGGAAGTGGAACCGGAGAGCTGTTAGATGCCATTGTTGAGAAAATTCCTGAACCAGAAGAAATCGATACGGAGCAAGAAGAATTGCCAAGATTTGCAGTTGTAGGAAGACCCAACGCAGGAAAATCATCCTTTATAAACGCTTTAATTGGCATAGAAAGAAATATTGTTACCGACATCGCAGGAACAACCAGAGATGCTATTGACACCAAGTACAATCGATTTGGTTTTGATTTTAACTTGGTAGATACTGCAGGAATTCGAAAAAAATCGAGAGTTAAAGAAGATTTAGAATTCTACTCGGTAATGCGTGCCGTAAGAACCATTGAACACTCAGATGTGGTTATTTTATTGATAGATGCCACGCGTGGTTTTGAAAGTCAAGATCAAAATATTTTTTGGTTGGCAGAAAAAAACCGAAAAGGAGTGATTATTTTGGTCAACAAATGGGATTTAATGGACAAAGAGACCAATACCCTTAGAGATTACGAAGCAAACATTAGAGAGCAAACAGCACCCTTTTCGGATGTGCCTATTGTATTTATCTCTGCCCTCACAAAACAACGTCTTTTTAAAGCCATAGAAACGGCTGTTGAAGTTTTTCAAAAAAGAAAAACAAAAATACAGACCAGTAAGTTTAACGACACCATGTTGGAAATCGTTAAAAACTTTCCACCACCCGCAATCAAAGGAAAGTATGTGAAAATTAAGTATTGTATGCAATTGCCAACACAAACCCCTCAGTTTGTCTTTTTCTGTAATTTACCGCAATATGTAAGAGATCCATACAGACGATTTGTAGAAAACAAACTGCGTGAAATCTATGATTTCTCAGGAGTACCCATCACCATTTATTTCAGACAGAAATAGGTGTAACTATTTAATTTATTGAGTACACATAATTCAACCCAAGGATATTCACATTTTTGGGTTGTTTTTCGATGATGTTATTTTCGCGTCGATAAAACAGGCGAAACTTTCCAACCTCATCCCATTTATAGCTTAAACCATAGGTTAGCCTGTACTTACTCGTTTTGTATTTACTTATATTGAAAGAATCGTTATTGTTAAACTTGTTGAAGATTTCTAATGAAAAAGACGGTGTAAAAAGCGATTTTTTAAAATCATATTTTAAACCCGATTTTACCCGTACCCCTTGTGAGGTCAAATCTCCGCCCGCTTCATCTACTCCTAACTGATTTTTATTTTGATAGCGGATGCGATGCGATGCTGTAAATCTATTGATGTCATATTTATAAGAAAGATCAACATTGTACCGAAAATGATCTTCGAAACCTTGTTTTGCTCCTTGATTGTCATTCTTTGTAATGTGGCGAAAACCAACACCAATTTCAAAATCTTTAAACAATTCGTACTCCAAAGACAATTCTGTAAAATAGGCATCGGTTGTTTGAGCGTTTTCCTTCAATCGTAAATGCTCACTCAGCGAGATTTTAAACTTTTTACTCACAGAATAATCAATTCCTACGGCAGTCCACAACTCAAAATCTTTGGTTGCAGCTTCTTGAGAATACAAGCTGCTTGACCCTAAAATTAAGCAGAGTAAGAAAGATGAAATTTGATATTTATAATCGTTCATTTTTTAGTTTTTAATGTTATAATACATGATAACAATTGCTGTATCTTTTAGAAAGTCGATACTTTCAACAGTTACTTTGTTGACTGTTATTCCCGTTCTTAATTCGATATCCGACTTCAATAATTCGTAATTTTCGGGTTTGATATTTTCAATATTTTCATAGACAATCTCCTTGGTCACTTCGTAATTTAAATTCCATCCTCGCTCGATAATACCTATTGTAAATACAATGGCTGAATTCGCGAAAATAACTTCTGCATAACTCATCTTTTTATTCACAAAAGCATTCATCAAAGAAACGCCGATGACAATAAATAGATAGGTCATTTCTTTAATCGGAATGGACTCTGTTCGATATCTAATAATTCCAAAGATGGCAAAAAGACCTATGGCAAGACCGATATCTAGCTTGTATTTTTTGAGCGTAAAGCAAAGAAAAAACACAACAAGACCGATTAAATAATAGGTAAATAAATAATGCTTTTTGCGGGTACTCCCATAATAAAACCAGCGAATGATAATGGTCAGAAAAAAGAGGTTGATAAAAAAGAGGAAGGCCATTTTATAAAAGTCCTCGTCAAATAGGGGTATGTTCATGTAATCCATAACTAGAAAGATATTTTATTAATTTTTAGTACTTTACTTTTAAACAAATTGTATTTTAAATCTTGATACAAATGCACCATTCCAATACAGTATTTACTGATACTAAAAGGATTGTATCTGTATTTTTTTAATATTTGTACAATCCTCGAATTTCTATTAAATCGCGGCTGTTTCACTTCAACAATTACCAAATTTTCATATTTTTTTTCGATCTCATTCATCGAATAAGCCAATCCTAAATCGATAGTTACTCGCTCATTGTCCTTCAGATTCACAAGTGTGATTCGATTAAAATGATTCCATAAAACAGGCTTCAACTCCATACTTTTCTGAGTTGTTTTCAAAATAAATTCCTTTGATTTTTCTGACAGGTCCAATTCAAAATCGGATAGTTCAATCCTCGATTTCTTTGTTTCTCCTTTGCCATTTTTTTGTTTTATTTCCAAAAAAGTCAATTCAGAATCTACATATTTACGCTGCCTTATTTTAGTCCTTCGAACGCGGCCATTGTGATGGTCGAAATAAAATTTAAAAGCAGGAGTATCAAAATAAACCGAAGTATAATGCATCAATCTTCGATGCTTTATTTCCAATACTTGATACTCTTTTTGTAGTTCCATTAAAACAGGAACTAAGGATTTTATCGGAATCGTATACTTTGTATCTCTTCTTTTCATTAAAGAAACCGCATTCATCTCTTCAAGAGAAATACTTTTAAAAGCCTGGATGCTATTGGTTACTTTTTCGAAGGAGATTTGTTGCTGATTCAGGAGAATTGCTGTTTTTTTATTTGCGCTATTTTAGATGACAAGACATCAAAAAACGGGCGCTGTTTCATTGAAAAATTTCAAAAATTTCTTTGTAAAATAACCGTATCTTGGCAATGAAATTTTAGATAATAAAAGACTAAATTAGCTTTTTAAATTTAATTTTTTCGTTTTGTAAAATAAAAAATTATTTATTGAAAACCCCTGTTTATTTTTGCAATCAAATATACACCCCTAAAATTCAACAAAAATGCTACAATGGAAAGAAGTGATCAACTTCACAACAAAAGGAAATCCGACACCCGATAAGCGCGTTGAAAAAACAGAATCGGAATGGAAAGCCCAACTCACCCCAGAGCAATACAGAATTACCCGACAGAAAGGAACAGAAAGGCCCAATTCTGGAGCACTCTGCAGTATTTTTGAGGCAGGAAAATACCATTGTGTTTGTTGCAATACTCCTCTTTTTGATGCGAGTATAAAATTTGATTCGAGTTCTGGGTGGCCAAGTTTTACTCAACCCATCAATGAAAACGCCATCAAATATCACAAAGATGTTTCTTTTGGAATGATTCGTGTAGAAGTCATGTGCAATACCTGCGACGGACATTTGGGGCATATTTTCCCAGACGGACCCCAACCCAGTGGATTGCGCTATTGCATCAATTCAGAAGCCTTAATTTTAGAACAAAAATAACCATGTCTAAAAACTTACAAATCGCAACCGTTGGAGGCGGTTGTTTTTGGTGTACCGAAGCTGTATTTCAAGAAGTAAAAGGGGTTGAAAAAGTTGTTTCTGGCTATGCCGGCGGAAACGTTCCCGGAAGACCCACCTATCGAGAAATTTGCTCAGGACTCACCGGAGCAGCTGAAGTTGTTCAAATAACCTTTGATGCTTCCCTACTATCCTATGAAACCATTTTGGTGATTTTTATGACCACACACGACCCAACCACCCTAAACAGACAAGGAGCAGACAGAGGAACCCAATACCGGTCTGTAATTTTTCACCATGATGCTGTACAGCAAAAAATTGCAAAGCAAGTAGTCACAGAATTACAAGCTTATTTTGAAGCTCCAATTGTCACCGAAATTAGCGATGCTCCTGTTTTTTATGAAGCAGAAAAAGAACACCAAGATTTTTACAAAAACAACAATGGACAAGGATATTGTACTTATGTGATTGAACCAAAACTAGCGAAGCTAAGAAAACTGCATGCCGATTTATTAAAGTAAATGAACCCATAGCATCCCTATAATCGTTCTTTTGAAAGCCCTATGAAACTACAGCTAAAAAATACCTTTATCAACGAATTGCCAGCAGATGCAAACCTCGAAAACACCCGAAGGCAAGTAGAAAACGCAGTGTATTCTTTTGTTACACCAAAGAAAACAGCCAATCCAAAAGTGCTCCATGTTTCACAAGAAATGGCCGCAGAATTAGGGATTTTAGAAGAAGAGACAGGCACTGAATTCTTTAAAAACATTGTTACTGGAAATGAAGTATATCCAGCAACAAAACCCTTTGCAATGTGTTATGCAGGTCATCAATTTGGAAATTGGGCTGGACAATTGGGAGACGGACGTGCCATTAACCTTTTTGAAATCGAGCACCAAAACAAAAACTGGAAAGTACAATTAAAAGGTGCTGGCGAAACTCCCTACTCAAGAACCGCCGATGGACTGGCCGTTTTAAGATCTTCTATCAGAGAATATTTATGTAGCGAGGCCATGTTTCACTTAGGGGTTCCAACAACTAGAGCATTGTCGCTGAGCCTTTCTGGAGATCAAGTATTGCGGGATGTTTTGTATGACGGAAATCCAGCTTATGAAAAAGGAGCCATTGTTGCTAGAACAACCCCCTCCTTTCTTCGTTTTGGAAATTATGAAATTTTTGCAGCAAGAAAAGATCTCAAAAATCTGCAAATCTTATTAGATTACACTTTAAAACAACATTTTCCACAAATAGGAAGTCCGTCAAAAGAAAGCTATATTCAATTATTTAAAGCCGTTTCTGAAAACACCTTAGACATGATTGTGCATTGGCAACGTGTGGGTTTTGTTCATGGAGTGATGAATACAGATAACATGTCTATCCTAGGACTTACCATCGATTATGGGCCTTATGGATGGTTGGAAGATTTCGATTTTGGCTGGACCCCCAACACAACAGACCATCAAAACAAACGCTACCGATATGGCAATCAGCCAAACATGGGCTTGTGGAATTTGTATCAGTTAGCAAATGCATTGTATCCCATCATTGAAGATGCAAAACCCTTAGAAACCGTTTTAAATCAATATAAAATTGACTTTGAGCATAAATCACTTCAAATGATGCAATCGAAATTAGGATTGCAGCTTGTAGAGGAAAACGATCTAAGTTTAATACAAGATTTGGAAGAAATTCTGCAATTGACCCCTACTGACATGACAATTTTCTTTCGATTGTTGAGTAATTTCTCAGCGGATACTGTAGGGTTGAAAATGGTTGAACAAGCTTTTTACAACTTAAAGGATCTCACAGGTACAATAAAAAGTCGCTGGAACCATTGGTTTGATAAATACAGGGCTCGACTGCAAAAAGAAACACAATCTCAGCAACAGCGAAAAAACAAAATGGATGCCATAAATCCGAAATATGTGCTGCGAAATTACATGGCACAGTTGGCAATTGACACAGCAGATAAAAAAGACTACGCACTCATAAATGAACTGTTTGAACTGCTAAAAAAACCCTATTCAGAACAACCTGAAAAAGAAAAATGGTTTGCAAAAAGACCCGATTGGGCAAAGAACAAAATAGGTTGCTCCATGTTGTCCTGTAGCTCTTAACATTAAAAAAAGTAGTATTTTAGTAGCATCTCTTTTGACACTATCAATGATTCACGAACTCAAAGAAATTATTTTACAAGCGAAAAGAAACCAAGACAAACCGTTGAAAAACGTGTTGGTTACTGTGGTGGCCTTGGAGGGTTCTTCCTACAGAAAACCCGGTGTTCGTATGCTAATTTCTGAGGATGAGAAAATGATTGGAGCCGTGAGTGGAGGCTGTGTAGAAAAAGAAATTCTTCACAGAAGCAAGTCCGTTTTTCGAAACGGGAAAGCAAAAGTAATCACCTATGACGGACGCTATCGATTAGGTTGTGAAGGGATTTTGTACATTTTAATCGAAACTTTTTTTATTACTGATGCATTTTATAAAAGATTTACTGATGCCATTTTACATCGGGAATCTTTAAAAATTGAAACCTTCTTCACCAAAGAAAATGAAGCGATCGGAGATTTTGGTTCTGTGTTTACTTTTGAGAATTCAGCACCCTTTTCCTACGCCAAAAAAACCGCTACAACAGCAACACCTGACTTGGTTTCCTTTCAACAAAACCTAACACCTGCTTTTCGTTTATTAATTATTGGTGCAGAACACGATGCACTAAAACTGTGTGAAATGGCCGCATTATTAGGTTGGCAAGTAGACATTGTTACCTCCATCAAAGACCCTAAAAGTGACCATAATTTCCCAGGAGCCAATTCAGTAATTGGCAGTACCGCTGAAATGTTTGATTTTTCTAAAATTGATGCAAATACGGGAATCGTCATTATGAATCATAGTTATTCACAGGATTTAAAATATGTACTACGATTAGTGGATAAAAAACCCGCTTATTTAGGGATCTTAGGCGCAGCAAAAAGACGCGACAAAATGTTTAACGAACTTTTTGAATACAATGCTGAAATCTCAGAAACTTTTTTAGAAAGCATTTTCACTCCTGCTGGATTGAATTTAGGTGCTCAAACACCAGAAGAAATTGCCCTTTCTATCTTAGCAGAAATTTTAGCAACTATAAAAAATAAAACCCCCAATTCCTTAAAGGAAATTACCGGAAACATTCACACAACGTAACCATGCAATTGGCAATTCTCATTTTAGCAGCTGGCAAAGCATCTCGTATGGGAGCCGTAAAGCAATTGTTAAAAGTGAATGGAGTTTCGCTTTTAGAAAACGCAATCTCCAATTCAAAAAAACTAGAAAACAGTACTGTTGTTTGTGTTTTAGGCGCACATGCTGCCGAAATAAAAAAAACCATCGCTCTAAAATCTGTAGCTTTTACAATTAATAAAGACTATGCCCAAGGGTTAAGTTCTAGTATTATTGCAGGCATTAAATACCTACAGGAACAAAACATTCTATTTGATGGAATTTTCATTCAATTGGCAGATCAACCCGCAATTGAGCTTGCTTATTACCAGGAAATGACCGCGTTATTTTCAAAAGAAAAAACAAAAATAATCGCAGCAAATTATGGAAACAAATATGGAGTTCCTGCTATTTTTCCAAAGGCATTTATCAACGATTTACTAAAAATAACAGGAGACAAAGGGGCTAAAGAATTTCTTCAAGAAAACAGAAAAGAGATTGTTTCCCCAGAAGTAACTGTTAATTTATTGGATATTGACACGCCCGAAGAGTATAAAAATTATATAAATACGCTTTAAAAAACTTTAAATTATGAATGAAATTGTCTTGGTATTTGCAGCCTTTTTAGGAGCATCAGGAATTATTTTTGGTGCTTTTGGTGCACATTTCTTAAAGAAAAAACTGACAACCGAGCAGTTACAAAGCTTTGAAACGGGTGTAAAATATCAAATGTACCATGCCCTTGTACTGCTTGTTTTGGGATTCCAATTAGAATTCGACTCGACCTTAAAAAACAGTATCTTTCTTTTACTGATTGTGGGGATTGTTTTATTTTCCTTTTCAATTTATGGACTCGTACTTTCCAGTGCAAGCAATAAAAAAATCCGCTTCTTAGGGCCAATGACCCCTTTTGGCGGATTGTTATTAGTGTTGGGATGGGGATTACTGATGTACCTGTTTCTTTCAGCGCTTTAACCTTCCCAAAAAGTGTTATTAAACTCTTGTTTTAAAGAGAGGTTCCTCCGTCTAAAGTAATGGTTTGACCGGTCATGAATTGGGTATTGTCTGAGGCCAACCACACTACAGCATCTGCAATTTCTTCAGCTCTTCCATACCGTTTCATAGGAATTACACTCTTTAAAACTGCATCCATTTCTGGCTTCGCATTGATGAGCTGGGTTAATAAAGCAGACTCTGTATATCCGGGGCAAACTGCATTTACACGGATATTTTTAGTCGCATATTCCATCGCTACCGATTTGGTCATTCCTACAACGGCAAATTTACTGGCACTATAACTGATATTGTTTGGGGAGGCTTTTAAACCCGCCAAAGAGGCAATGTTTACAATGTTACCGCCTCCTTGTTTTAAAAATTGTACCAAAGCAACTTTCATACAATAAAAGACACCGGTTTGATTTACGGCAATGACCTTGTCCCAATCTTTTAAGGTTGACTGGTGTGTTCTTAATAAGTTAGGTCCAATTCCAGCATTGTTTACAATGACGTCCAATCTTCCAAATTCTTTCACCGTTTGCGCAACTAAGTTTTCTACGGCTTCAAAACTGGTAACATCTGCAGGGATTGAAATTGCTTTCCCGCCCTCTTCTAGGATGATTTTAACCACTTCTTTCGCAGCGGCTTCTTGCCGATCTG
Organism: Polaribacter sp.; assembly: GCA_018663625.1. Taxonomy (GTDB): domain Bacteria; phylum Bacteroidota; class Bacteroidia; order Flavobacteriales; family Flavobacteriaceae; genus Polaribacter. The sequence goes on from JABJPX010000070.1 coordinate 14,159, forward strand.
AAACAACCACGGTTGCACCAAATTTCGCAAAGTGAATTGCTGTTGCTTTTCCAATTCCAGATCCTGCACCTGTAACGATGACTATTTTATTTTTTACTTCCATATTTATTTACAAAATATTAGTTTTGATTTTGACAATGCAGCGGCTCTTAATGCTCTTGGGTACTCCTTCATTTGTAGCAACTTAAAAAATTCATTTTTGTTGGCATACTTCACAATTAAAACCTCGTCCCATAATTGCGCACCTTTGTCTCCTATAATTGTAGCCATCGGCTTTCCTTTAAAAACGATGGTAGCTGCTACCTTCATAAAAAATGGCGTTGCTGCTTCCATATATGCTTTATAAGTTTCTTTTCCTGATTTTCCTGTTTCTGAAACTTGGTCCTTATACTGTAAATAATTCATCATGAACACCGGGCTATTTTCATCAAAATTTGATAAAATCTGCAATTCTTCCGTATTCACTTCTTGATGATTATTGTCCATTTTTAATCAATTTTGTTCGTTTTTATCGACTTTATGGCTAATTTACAGCATAATTCGGCTGCTTTGTTCAAATTAGCAAAACGTGGATCTGTGGTCCAACCTTGTTGATATCGATAATAAATTTGTTGGGCAATGACGGCTATTTTAAACAATCCGTACACATAATAAAAAACTAAATTATCAATAGATCTTCCAGATTTCTCCGCATACATTTTTGCAATTTCGCTTCGTATTGGATTGCCTTCAAAAATAGTAGGTGAAGGAATTCCTTGTTTCACAAAATCGTGATCGGTAGCCACAGTCCAATACCCTAGAGAGGTCCCTAAATCCATTAAAGGATCTCCTAACGTTGCCATTTCCCAATCTAAAATCGCAGTAACCTCTTGCCACGAATCGTCTTTAAATACAACATTGTCGTACTTATAATCGTTGTGAATTAAGCAATGATCGTAGGTTTTAGGCTGGTTTTCTTCCATCCATTGCATTACAAGTTCCGCTTCTGGATAGTTGTCTGTCTTTGCTTTTAAATACTGTTTTCCCCAGTTGGTCACCTGCCTTGCTACATAGCCTTCTGGTCTTCCTAAATCATTCAATCCAATGGCTTTATAGTCTACGCTATGCAAGGCAACTAAAGTATCTAACCACGAGTTTGCGATGGTTTTATACTCTTTGGGGGCTATCTTTCTTTGTTTGGCTTCTTTAAAATTTAAAATGATGCCTTCCATTTTTTCCATTACGTAAAACGGGCTTCCTAAGATAGTTGCATCTTCTGAAAAAGCATGCATTTTTGGTACCTTCGGATATGCGGTTTCCAAACCACTTTGCACTTTAAATTCGCGTCCCATATCATGGCCTCTTTTAATAGCGCCAATCGGTGGTTTTCTTAATACATATTCTTTATTTTCAATTTGCAACAGATAGGTTAAATTAGAGAAACCATGGGTAAACTGTTCCACATACAAGTCACTTTCAACCGAATTAATTAAGTGATGTTCTTGCATGAATTTCTTCAACAAAACCACATTCAGCTCCTCTCCTTTTCGAACGTTTTGGTGCTTCATTTTTATTGGTTTCCGTATTTCTTAACACAACTTTTCCCCAATTGATATAGGTGTACTTCATCAGGGCCGTCAGCCAAACGCAACATTCTTGCAATGGCAAAATAATGAGGCAAATAGGTATCGGGTCCTACGCCTTTTCCACCCAAAATTTGCATGGCACGATCAATGACTTTTAACGCCATATTTGGGGCTACAATTTTAATCATTGCAATGATATCTTTTGCGGCTTTATTGCCCAATTTATCCATTTTATCGGCTGCAGAAAGGGTTAACAATCTTGCTTGTTCTATGTCACATTGCGACAATGCAATTTCATGTCGGATGCTGCTATACTCGTAAAATTTCTTTCCAAAAGTGGCTCTTTCTAAGGTTCTTTGTGACATGGTTTCTAAGGCGTATTGTGCCATACCCACCAATCGCATACAGTGGTGAATTCGACCTGGTCCTAAGCGTCCTTGTGCAATTTCAAAACCTCTGCCTTCTCCTAAAATTAAGTTTTCTTTGGGTACGCGTACATTGGTCAGCTGAATTTCTGCGTGTCCTTCTGGTGAATCATAAAATCCTAAAACTGAAAGTGGTCTGATGATTTCTAATCCGGGAGTATCCATCGGAACCAACACCATACTTTGTTGCTCATGTCTTGCCGCATTTACATCGGTTTTTCCCATAACAATGGCCACCTTACAGTGGGGGTCCATGGCGCCGGAAGACCACCATTTCCTTCCATTAATTACATATTCATCTCCCTCTAAAACAATAGCGGTTTCAATATTGGTAGCATCGGAAGAAGCAACTTCTGGTTCTGTCATTAAAAATGCAGAACGAATTTCACCATTCATTAAAGGAGTCAACCATCTTTCTTTTTGCACTGCATTTCCGTATTTTGCTAAAACTTCCATGTTTCCAGTATCAGGTGCAGAGCAGTTGAAAATTTCTGAAATCCAGATTTTTTCTCCCATAATTTCTGCCAAGGGTGCGTATTCTAAATTGGTCAACCCTGGACTTAAATCGCCATAATTATTCGGCAAAAACAAGTTCCACAAACCAGCTTCTTTGGCTTTCTTTTTCAACATTTCTATTTTAGGAAAACGTTGCCACATGTTGTTTGTATCACTTTGAAAAGCGATGTATTCTTTTTCTATAGGAACAATATGTTCTTCAATAAAAGCGCTTAACCTTTGTTGTAATTCAAGTGATTTTTCTGAGTATTCGAAATTCATAATTCGGTTTCGTTTTTTAAAGTGGCAACTCTGTTTCCAAAATCACTCTTTATAGATTGGTTTTTTAGTTATCCAGCAATCATATAACCACCATCTGCAGTATAAACACCTCCGGTCATATAACCACCTGCATCAGAAGCTAACAAACACGCCAAACCGACCATTTCTTCTGGCATTCCCATGCGTTCGCTTGGGAGTGTTTTTTGAATTTTTCCGAGTATTTTTTCGTTTTGCCAAAGTGCTGCACTAAATTTTGTTTTGATCAATCCTGGGCAAATAGCATTAACACGAATGCCATGTTTTCCCCATTCTTTTGCCTGATTTTTTGACAACATTAAAATGGCTGCTTTACTGGTACTGTAAATTCCTAAACCAAATCCTGGGGTCAATGCTTCTACGGAAGCTATATTGATAATACTTCCATTTTTATGGGCTTTCAAATGCGGCAATACGAGGTTTGACAAACTCCAAGGAGCTTTTACATTGACCTCCATGATTTTATCAAATATCGCTGGATCTACATCTTCTATGGGTCCAAAAACAGGATTGATTGCGGCATTATTTACTAAAATATCAATGCGGCCAAATGCCCCAATTGTTTGTGTTACCAAGTTTTCTCGTTGGTCTGCTTTCCCAATATGGCATGCAATTCCGATGGCTTTTAATCCGGCTAATTGAAATTCATTGGCAACGGCATCACAGGCTTCTTGACTTCTACTTGAAATGACTACTTGCGCGCCATTTTCTGCCAACCCTTTGGCTATTGCTTTTCCAATTCCTTTACTAGACCCTGTAACAATAGCTACTTTTCCTTCTAAATTAAATTGTTTCGAAATTAATGTCATTATAGAATGTATTCTTTGTCTTGTTTGATAGTTAATACCTCATCACTCATTAATGAAGTTGCTAAAGAGCTTGTTTTTGGAAGTTCATATTTGAAATAAAACTTCATGGTATGAATTTTACTTTCATAGAAATTTATATCATATTTTAAATCTCCGGACGCTATGGCGTCTTTTGCGTTCACCCCCATTTCTAACCACAACCAACTTAAGACCACCAAACTCATGTATTCCATGAATAAATTGGCATCCGATAAATAGCGTTCGTAATCTCCTTTCATCGCAAAAGGCGTTAATTTTTGTAGTATTTCTTGTGACAATTTCAACGTACTTGCTAATTCTTTTGCATAGGGCGCTAATTCTGGATGTTGAGACGCCTGTGTAATTGTTTGCATAATTTCTGCGGCTAGCAATTCTAGGGCTTTCCCGTTTTGTAAGGTTACTTTTCTTCCTAATAAATCTTGCGATTGAATTCCTGTTGTTCCTTCATATAAGGCCGAAATTCGAATATCTCTATAATATTGTTGTAATGTAAAATCGGTACAAAAGCCATAGCCACCTAAAACTTGCAATCCGTTATTAACAGATACTGAACCTGCTTCCGATGGAAAAGTTTTTACAATTGGAATGATCATTTCTAGCAATAAATTATATTTTTCTTTTTCTTCTTTATCTGAAGAAGCGTGAATAATATCATGGTATTTAGACGCTAATAAAACCAAACTTAAAGATCCTTCTGCAATCGATTTTTGCAACAACAACATTCTTCTTACATCGGGATGTTCGATAATTAAACTTTGTTTTTCTGTTAGATTCTTCTTCCCTGTGCTTGTTAATTTTCTTCCTTGTGGTCTTTCATTTGCATACTGTAAAGAGGTTCTGTAAGCGGCCATTGTAATAGCTGCAGCACCTCTACCTACAGCAATTCTTGCAGCATTCATCATTAAAAACATTTGTGCCAACCCTTTGTTTTCATCACCAACAAGCCAACCTCTACAGTCGTCTGTATCACCAAAACCTAAATGCGTGGTACAATATCCTCGTTGTCCCATTTTCTGAAAATCAGCAACGGTTAAGACGTCGTTGTATTCCAAAGTCCCATCTGCCTTGGGTCTGTTTTTAGGAACCACAAATAACGAAATTCCTTTCGTTCCTTGAGGCGCTCCTTCTATTCTTGCCAATACCAAATGCACAATATTATCTGCATATTGATGGTCTCCTCCAGAAATAAATATTTTTTGTCCCGATATTTTATAAAAACCATCGGCGGTTGGTGTTGCTTTAGTAACAATGTCTGACAAAGAACTTCCAGCTTGGGGTTCTGTCAAACACATGGTTCCTCCCCAAGCTCCAGAAAGCATGTTTGGAACATAGGTTTCATTTAGGGTTTTGCTTCCAAATTCAATAATTAATTCTGCAGCTCCTTGGGTTAAACCTACATAACCTGGAAGGTGGTTGTTGGCAGCATCCATAATATAAACGGCTGCTTGGTGTGCCATGAAGGGAATTTGCATTCCTCCAGCATCATAATCAAAAGAGGCGGAAATAATTCCTAATTCTCCTCCTTTTTTCATCATGACATCTACTTGCTTGTGAACCATAACAGTTCCATTTTTATGGTGCGCAGGCGTTTCATCCATTTCTTTCAAATATGGATACAACTCTCTATCAGAAAATTCTTTGGCAGATTCTATGAACAAATCTAAAGATTCCATGTCATGGTCTTCAAATCGTTCTCTTGTCAGTAAGTCTTCTAATTTCCGAACATCATAAAGTATATATTTTAAAGTGTCTAAGTCAATATACTTTTTCGGCATTTTTTTGAAGTTTTATAGTTGATTTTTTATTTTATTCAGTGCTGATTTTACTGCTTCTAATCTACTAATAATTTCATGATTTTTGACAATTTCATCCGGATTTTTCTTTAGCTTCTGTTTGGCCCCTTCTAATGTAAAACCGCGTTCTTTTACTAAATTAAAGATTAGCTTGAAATTCTGAATGTCTTCTTGGGTAAAAAGCCGATTGCCTTTGGCGTTCTTTTTGGGTTTAATGATTGTAAATTCTTTTTCCCAAAAACGAATTAAAGAGGTATTAACATCAAATGCTTTTGCAACTTCGCCAATTTTATAATATCTTTTTTCTGGTAATTCTATGTGCATGAAACCTAATTAATCGAATGATTGTCCTTCTTCTGAAGACTGTTGAATGGCTAAAAATTCTTCAGGAGTTAAATCTCCATAATAGAAACTGATTGGGTTCAAAGCTTTACCGTTTTTATGCACCTCATAATGTAAGTGGGGTGCAACAGACAGTCCGGTACTTCCTACATACCCAATAATATCGCCTCTTCGAACTTGCTGCCCACGTCTCACTACCATTTTGCTCATATGTGCATAAATGGATTTGTACCCGTAACCGTGGTCAATATAAACAACTTTACCAAACGTACTACTTCTTTGGGCTCTATATATTTTTCCATTTCCAGATGCATATATGGGAGTTCCTCTTGGTGCTGTAAAATCCATTCCTTTATGAAGTTTCCTGATTTTTAAAATCGGATGCATTCTCATTTTAAAGCCAGATGCAACATAAAAAGAGCCCTTTTTTATTGGAAGTACTGCTGGAATTGACGCTAGCATTTTTTCTTTTTCTTTTGCCAATGAGACGATTTCGTCTAAAGACTGAGACTGAACGGCTATCTGTTTGGATAATATATCTACATTTTTCGTGAGCCCTTTGATCATTTCAGAATTATAAAAACCATCAAGCGCTTTGTATCTATTGACCCCACCAAAACCTGCTTTTCGCACATCGTCGGATATTGGGTCTGCTTCAAAATAAGTACGGTAAATGTTATTATCTCTTTCTTGAAGTTGCCCTAAAATGGTCGCACTTTCATCTAACCGTTTGTTAATTAATGTATAATGTAGTTTTAAATTCTCAAGCTCATCTTTATCTGCCCGATGTGCTGGCGTTATAATCACTTGACTCAGTCCTACAAAACCAATAAACATCACTAACGATGTTCCTAAAATTAAAAAAATAGAGCGCTTAAAATAATCACTTTTTTTCTTCTCTATTTTTCTGTAAGACAAGGTGTCCGCATCATAAAAATATTTTACTTTTGCCATAATCTTAAATATACTATTTTTGTTTTTTTAAACTGATTTTCGAAAAGAAAACTTTTCAAATTTACAAAATTTTTACAACTCCTTTTTTTAGTTGTTATATTTTAAAAAAAATGAACCTAATTCTTTCAATCTGAAACCATTTATTTTTATGAAATCTCAAGAAATCCGTGCTCAATTTTTAGATTTTTTCAAAGAAAAATCTCATACGATTGTACCCTCGGCTCCAATGGTTACGAAAGATGACCCAACATTACTTTTTGTGAATTCTGGGATGGCACCCTTTAAAGAATTTTTCTTAGGCAATGGAAAACCAAAAAGCAATCGACTTGCCGATTCTCAAAAATGTTTGCGTGTTTCAGGAAAACACAATGATCTTGAAGAGGTTGGTTATGACACCTATCATCATACTTTATTTGAAATGTTAGGAAACTGGTCTTTTGGAGATTATTTTAAAAAAGAAGCCATTTCTTGGGCTTGGGAGCTACTAACGGAAGTGTATAAAATTGACAAAGACATTTTATATGTCAGTATTTTTGAAGGAAGTGATGATGCAGACAAGCTTCCTTTAGACCAAGAAGCTTATGACTTGTGGAAAGAATTGATTCCAGAAAATAAAATTGTAAAAGGAAATAAAAAAGATAACTTTTGGGAAATGGGCGAGCAAGGACCTTGCGGACCCTGTTCTGAAATTCATGTTGATCTTCGTTCTGAAGAAGAAAAAGCGAAAACTCCAGGAATCGCATTGGTGAATATGGACCATCCACATGTGGTGGAAATATGGAACCTTGTTTTTATGCAATACAACAGAAAAGCAAATGGTAGTTTAGAAAATTTACCGCACAAACATATTGATACTGGTATGGGATTTGAGCGTTTGTGTATGGCTTTACAAGGAGTGAAATCCAATTATGACACCGATGTTTTTCAACCCATTATTAAACAAATAGAAAAAATTACAAACACAACCTATGGTGCAAACCAGCAACAAGACGTTGCTATACGTGTCATAGCAGATCATGTAAGAGCCGTTGCTTTCTCTATTGCAGATGGTCAATTACCAAGTAACACTGGGGCGGGGTATGTAATTCGAAGAATTCTAAGAAGAGCGGTTCGTTATGGGTTTACTTTCCTAGATAAAAAAGAACCTTTTATATATCAATTAGTGGCGATACTCTCTGAACAAATGGGGGCTGCTTTTCCTGAGATTTCAGGACAAAAACAATTGATTGAAAACGTTATTAAAGAAGAAGAAAACTCCTTTTTAAGAACCTTAGATCAAGGATTAATTTTATTGGACAAAATCATTGAAAATGCCAACGCTAAAGAAATTTCTGGAGACAAAGTTTTTGAACTGTATGATACGTTTGGTTTCCCAGTAGATTTAACGGCTTTAATTCTTTCTGAAAAGGGATTCACTTTAGATGAAAAAGGATTTAAAAACGAATTGCAAAAACAAAAAAACAGATCGAAAGCTGCTAGTGAAATGTCTACCGAGGATTGGACCCTTTTAGCTGAAGAAGGTACTGAAGAATTTATTGGATATGATACTTTAAGTGCCGACGTAAAACTTACACGTTACAGAAAAGTCGTTTCTAAAAAAGAGGGGGAAATGTTTCAATTGGTATTCGATGCAACACCTTTTTATCCAGAAGGGGGCGGACAAGTTGGTGACAAAGGCTTTTTCGAAGATTCTCAAGGAAACCAAATTGCAATTTTAGACACCAAAAAAGAAAACAATGTTATCATTCATTTCACAAAAAAATTGCCAAAAGAAGTCAATGACATCTTCAAAGCAACAGTGAATGAAAAAATACGAGAGAACACCGCTTGTAACCATACAGCAACCCATCTCTTGCACGAGGCGTTAAGAGAGGTCTTAGGTATTCACGTAGCGCAAAAAGGTTCAGCTGTAAATGCCAACTATTTGCGTTTTGACTTTTCTCACTTTTCAAAAGTAACAGCTGAAGAATTAAAGGCTGTTGAAGCTTATGTAAATGCGAAAATAGCGATGCAACTTCCGTTAGAAGAAAGCAGAAATGTTTCTATGGAAAAGGCAATCGCCGATGGAGCTATGGCGTTGTTTGGAGAAAAATATGGCGATACGGTTCGTGCTATAAAATTTGGCAATTCGATTGAATTGTGTGGTGGAACACATGTGAAAAACACAGGAGATATTTGGCATTTTAAAATAAAATCGGAAGGCGCTGTTGCTGCTGGAATTCGACGAATTGAAGCAATTACAAATGAAGCGGTAAAGGATTTTTATGATGATAACAATCAAGCTTTAAACCAAATAAAAGAATTACTAAACAATGCGAAAGCACCTGTAAAAGCTGTTCAGAAATTACAGGATGAAAATACTGCTTTGCAAAAACAAATAGAGCAACTCCTGAGGGACAAAGCGAAAAATGTAACGGGAGAGATTATAAATCAACTTCAAGAAATAAACGGCGTACAATTTTTGGCCACTAAGGTAGACTTGGATGCAAATGGAATCAAAACTTTGGCTTTTGATTTGGGTAAAAAACATCCCAACTTGTTTTTAGTATTTGCAACTGCGCCAACGAATGAAAAAGCAATGTTGACCTGTTATATTTCTAAGGAATTAGTGAACGAACGTGGTTACGATGCTGGAAAAGTAGTCCGAGAATTAGGGAAATTCATTCACGGAGGTGGTGGTGGACAAAATTTCTTTGCAACTGCAGGAGGTAAAAATCCTGGAGGAATTCCGCAAGCACTAGAGAGTGCAAAGGAGTATCTAAGTTAAAAAAAATGATTTTACAAACAAAAGTACCTTTACAGAAAGAAGCTAAAAACCCCATTTCTTATGCTTCTAAAATAGTACTTTTAGGTTCTTGTTTTTCGGAAAACATTGGAGATCAATTAAATTATTTCAAATTTCAAACAATTCAAAATCCTTTTGGAATTTTATTCCATCCAAAAGCAATCAAAGAACTGGTTGCAAATGCAATTCATGAAAAAACATATACTGAAACTGATTTGGTTTTTCAAAATGAACGATGGCATTGTTTTGATGCACATTCGAAACTCAGTGCCCCTGAAAAAAAAGATGTTTTATCACAACTAAACAAAGCTATTACCTCAACAAATACTGCCTTGAAAGAGGCTACACACCTAGTCATTACACTTGGTACGTCTTGGGTCTATCGAGATACAGCAACGCATAAAATCGTTGCCAATTGCCATAAAATTCCACAAAAAAAATTTTCGAAAGAGTTACTAAGCGTTCAGGAAGTTACTGAAACATTATCCGAGATTATTACATTGATCCAATCCGTAAACGCTTCCATAAATATCATTTTTACGGTTTCACCAGTTCGTCATTTAAAGGATGGTTTTGTGGAAAACACACAAAGTAAATCGCATTTAATAGCAGGAATACAAACGTTGATTAGCAACTCCAAAAGCAACCTACATTACTTTCCAAGCTATGAAATAATGATGGATGAATTGCGTGATTACCGCTTTTATTCGGAAGATCTAATTCATCCAAACACCACTGCAATTCGGTATATCTGGGAACGTTTTACAACCACTTGGATTGATGAAAAAGCCGCAGAGATGATGCAAGAAATAAACACCATCCAAAAAGGATTGTCGCACAGACCATTTGATGTAAACAGTGTACAACATCAAAAATTCTTAACGAATTTGTCATCAAAAATTGCAAAAATAGCAACGGAGTTTCCACTGATCAAATTCTAAAAAAAACTTTATTCGACTACGTATTGATCTACATTTTGCCAAGGTCCGCCGTTAATTGCATCCAAACCATTGCTTACTAAAAACTGTGTTGCTTGCGAACTGCGGGCTCCACTTCTACAAACTGCAATAATTGGTTTGTCCCAAGATCTAATTTCTTCTAGGCGCAAAGGCACTGTTGTTAATACAATGTGTTTCGCTTGTTTTCCATGTGCTTCATCCCATTCTTCAAGAGTTCTAACATCTAAAATAACTGCGCCTTTCGTTAAATATTCTTTTACGTCGTTTGTTTCCTTTTTCTGACTGAAGATTCCAAATAATCCCATAATATATCTTTAATTGTTTTTAATTTTTATTAATTGTAGTCCATTTTCAATTAATTTTTGAAAAGAAACATTCTTTTGTAATTTTAGTAAATATTGGTAGATTTCTTCTGAAAAATCACATTTATTTTCAACAGATAACTCATAAATTTCCAACGGTAAAAGCCAATCTGAAGGATACTCGTTAATCAGCGTATTAAAAATGTTTTTTAGTGCTTTTGATTGGATTGGAGAATCCGCTCTGATGGCACGAACTTGCGCATACAATGCGTATAATTTTTCTTCTTTTGCAGTGTAGGTTATTTTTTTTGTTTTTGTTTCAGAGACTTTAGATAGGTCTTCAAAAGAACTGTGATCTGCAGCACCAGAATAAGCAGAAACCACTTCTTTTCCAATCGCCATATCATAAGTTCCCCAACTGGGCTCAAAAAGGATTTGATCTTGAAAAGTAACCGTACAATCAGTAAAGGAAATTAATAAAATTTTACCCCTTAAATCGCGGGTTCCAGTAATGGCTTTTCCTTCGATTTTTACACCACTTTCAAATTCTAATTTTATGAATTCGCCTTCATAAATTCCATACGCTTTTAAGTCTCTCGGACTCATGTCTTCGATTTGTAGATTGATTCCTTTTAGTTTTCCTATTGGACTTCCAAAACCATTTTTGTGATGTGAGACACCGTGACCAATTAATTCTTTATCTCTTGAAGCAAGTGCGGTTGGTCCTGATGTTTGAAAGTAAGCTACTTGATTGTCTTTATGTTTAATAACGTTTGTAAAAATACCTGAAATTTGAACCCCTGTACTCAGTTCAATTGTTCCTAGATTTTTAGAATTTATAACTTTTTGGACCCCATTCAACCCCCCTGTTCTCAATGCCATTGTATTTGCAAACTCTTCTAAAACCAAACTTAAATAAGCAAAATCTGGGGTTACAAATAATTGTGGTTGCGGTTTTGTAATGTCAAAATTTAAGGTTGCTGCTGCAATTGAATAGGGTCTTTTTTCTACTGCGTCTTGCATGCACCAGTCACTTTCGCCAATCGATGATAGCAAACCTGCTCCATAAATTTTAGGTGCGTCAACAGTTCCAATCAATCCATATTCTACCGTCCACCAATGTAAATTTCTAATTTTTGCCATCTCAGACAATTCCCCCATATTTTCTTGTAAGTATTCTACCTGTTTTTGGGCTGCTATTATTTCTTTTTCTGGTGAATTGGGATTCTCTTTTAAAATAGACAACAGTCGAATTGCTTCATACATTTCATAATCCTTTGCAGACGAAATTGCTTTACTTCCAATTTCTCCAAAACGCCTTAAATATTCTGCATATTCTGGATTTGCAATGATTGGCGCATGTCCTGCAGCTTCATGAATAATATCGGGTGCGGGTGTATAAGCGATGTGATTAATCGTTCTCATATCAGAAGCAATTACCAACACATTGTAAGCCTGAAATTCCATAAATGCGTTGGGAGGTATAAAACCATCTACTGAAACCGCTGCCCAACCAATTTCTTTTAAAATACGGTTCATCCCATCCATTCTTGGGATTTCATCTACAGAAATACCCGTAGCTTCTAGACCTTTTACATAAGATTCATGTGCCACCCTACTTAAGTAATCAATATTCATACGCATTACATACCTCCAAACTGCTTGATTTTGAGATGTATATTCATTGTACGGTTGATTTACAACAAATTTGTGCAAATGTTTTGGCAACTTTCGAGTAACGTTGTTTAACACAAAATGAGACTTCATAAATATCCTTTTAAGACTATGTAAATTTACATCTTTTTTTAAGATTCTATTTCCGCATTTAATAGATTTTATCTTTTTAATTTGCCCAAGATTTGCTACTTATTTTATAACGACTAAATGATTTAAAATGAGTTTTGAAGATACTGTCTGTATCGGCAATGATTGCAAGCATAAAAGGGAATAAAAGAAATTGTATTTCAATATTTGATAAAACAAAAAAATAAAGAGTTGCGCTCCTACTGCGCTAAATTTTGAAAACAAGGCTAGAGAAAAAGAACTCGAAATATTTCGAAATAAGATGCACCGAGATTTTAAAAAAAAGTACTTACAAAGATGATCTTCTTATTGAGTATAATTGCATTGTTAATTTACGGTATCGGTTTCGTAGAAAAATAGAAAATCAATAAAAAATCTTTCTTATTTTTACCTTTTAAACTGGTAAAATGAACAAAAAAGTAATCTTGATGATTTTGGATGGATGGGGAATCACACAAGACCCAAAAGTATCCGCCATTTACAATGCAAAAACACCCTATATCAACTCTTTATACAATAAGTATGCGCATGCATCACTGAGGACGGATGGAGAACATGTTGGACTGCCCGAAGGTCAAATGGGAAACTCTGAGGTGGGGCACATGAATCTAGGAGCTGGTAGGATCGTCTATCAGAACTTAGCACGCATTAATAAAGCGGTAAAAGAAAAGACATTAGGAAAAGAAAAAGCGTTATTAGATACTTTTAAGTATGCAAAAGAAAACAATAAAAAAGTCCATTTATTAGGATTAGTTTCTGATGGTGGAATTCACTCTCATATCAATCATTTAAAAGGAATTTTAGACATTGCAAAAGAACAGGAAGTAGCCAATGTATTTGTACATGCTTTTTCTGATGGTCGTGATTGTGATCCGAAATCTGGAGGAAAATTCATCAATGATCTTCAAGATTATATGAAAGAATCTACTGGAGAATTGGCTTCTGTAACAGGACGTTATTACGCAATGGATAGAGACAATAGGTGGGAACGAATCAAAATAGCCTATGATGGTTTGGTCAATGGAGTGGGTACAACAACCAAAGATGTTGTTGCCGCAATTCAACAAAATTATGATGCTGGATTGACAGACGAATTTCACAAACCCATCCTTATTACGGATGAAGAGAATCAACCAAAAGCACAAATCAAAGAAGGTGATGCAGTGCTCTTTTTCAATTATAGAACAGACAGAGGTAGAGAATTAACAAATGCACTCTCGCAAAATGATTTTCCTGAAGAGGAAATGAAAAAATTAGATTTGTACTTTACCACCATTACCTTGTATGATGAAAGTTTTCAAAACATCAATGTAATTTACAAAAACGATAATATAAAAAATACTTTAGGGGAAGTAATTTCTAGAGCGGGTAAGAAGCAAATTAGAATTGCAGAAACAGAGAAATACCCACACGTAACCTTCTTCTTTTCGGGAGGACAAGAAGCTCCTTTTAATGGAGAGTCTCGTATTTTAAAAAACTCACCAAAAGTAGCAACCTATGATTTGCAGCCAGAAATGAGTGCCTATGAATTAACGGATGCTTTGTGTGAAGACTTAGAAAAAGCGACCGCAGATTTTGTCTGTTTAAATTTTGCCAATGGCGATATGGTAGGTCATACTGGAATTATGGAAGCTGCTATTAAAGCCTGTGAAACTGTTGACACTTGTGCGAAAACAGTGATTGAAACAGGATTAAAAAATGGATACACAACCCTATTGATCGCAGATCATGGAAACTGTGAAACCATGATAAATCCGGATGGAAGTCCGAACACAGCACACACCACAAATCCAGTTCCTTTTGTACTTATTGATGAAGATTTAAAATCGATAAAAAATGGTATCTTGGGCGATATTGCACCAACAATTTTAGATTTAATGGGCATTGAGCAACCCTCAGAAATGACACAAAAATCGCTATTATAATTTTTAAAAAACACACATGAAAAAAATACTTTTAATTGCATTCATCGGAATTTTCACTTCTTGTAATGCGCAACAAAAAACAACTGCGGTAAAAGACCAATCAGGTAATTTAATTGGTATCGCAGATAAAGAGTCTTTCAATCAAGCACCTTTTAAGGCTTGGTTTGATCAGAAATTTAAAACCTACACTCCAGAAGCAGGAACGATTACTTCTTTAAAAACAGCTTTGAAAGGAATTACCATTAAAGGATTTATGGGAACCTGGTGCGGCGATAGTAAAAGAGAAACACCTCGTTTTTTCAAAATTTTGGAACTGGCTGATTTTGAAATGACTAATTTTGAATTGGTAACAGTAAATCGTTCTAAAAAAACACCCGATAACTTACAAGCAGGATTGAATATTTTTAAAGTACCTACATTTATCTTTTATAAAGACGGCAAAGAAATAGGCCGCTATGTAGAATATGCAAGAGTTTCTTTGGAAAAAGATATTTTAAAAATTGTATCAGGCATGCCGTACAAACATTCTTACGATCGAAGTAAGTAATAGCACATTTTTCATTTTATTTAAAATTAAATATCGGCGTCATTCCTAAGAATGACGCCGATATTCGTTAACTCAATGACGCTTCAATAAAGAAATTATTTTTCGTGTTTTTCAACGAAAACTTCTTTCTCTTATTTCTTTAAATTAGAGTAACTTTGTGGCATAATTTTTTCAAGATGATTATCGTAAAAACAAGAGAAGAAATAGAAATCATGCGCGAGAGTGCTTTAGTAGTTTCTAAAACATTAGGAATGCTTGCTAGCGAAGTAAAACCGGGTGTAACGACATTATATTTAGACAAATTAGCCGAAGATTTCATAAGAGCTGAAGGAGCAATCCCTGGTTTTTTAGGTTTGTATGACTTTCCAAATACGCTTTGCATGAGTCCCAATGCACAAGTTGTTCACGGAATCCCAAATAAAACGCCTTTAAAAGAAGGTGATATTATCTCTATTGATTGTGGTGCTTTAAAAAATGGTTTTTATGGGGATCATGCATATACGTTTGCAGTAGGTGAAATTGCTGATGACGTAAAAAAATTATTAGACGTTACTAAGCAAAGTTTGTACGAAGGAATTCGCAATTTTAAAGCGGGAAATCGAGTGGGTGATGTAGGATATGCAATTCAAAAATATACCGAAGACCGGGGGTATGGTGTGGTAAGAGAATTGGTAGGCCATGGACTTGGAAGAACAATGCACGAAGATCCAGAAATGCCAAACTATGGAAAAAGAGGAAGAGGCAAGAAATTTACAGAGGGAATGGTTGTTGCTATTGAACCAATGACAAATCTTGGAACTCACAAGATTAGACAGCATTCAGATGGTTGGACAATTACTACATTAGACAACAAACCTTCCGCACATTTCGAACATGATGTTGCTATTGTAAATGGCAAACCAGAATTGCTTTCTACGTTTAAATACGTACATGATGCCTTGGGAATTGTGAGTAATGAAGAAGACGAGTTTAGACAATAAATTTTATAGACACTAATTTTTCTAATTTCACTAAAAAAAAATGAACACTTTAATTTACAAACAAGATTCTTGTGCTATTATAGGGGTTTGTATTAGAGTACAGAAACAAACTTTAAATTATTTAGCAGCGTCAAAAGTGAAATTAGGTTTACACGTAAATTTTGGAGAAGATCGTTTAACCAGCAAAAGAACTGTTTTGTGAAATTTGTATAATTCATGTCTCTATTTAAAATCATCTTAAACACTCTACCACGCCCTTTATTAATAAAGGCTAGTTATTTGGTAAGTCCGATAATCCGTTTTTATTTAAAAGGAAATCGTTTTACAGATCCGATCGATGGAAAAAGTTTTCGGAAATTCCTTCCTTATGGCTACGGAAAACAGCGCGAAAATGCACTTTCTCCCTCTACCTTATCTTTGGAAAGACATCGATTAATGTGGCTGTTTTTAAGAGATGAAACCTCCTTCTTTACTGCTAAAAAGAAACAGAAAGTACTACACATTGCACCTGAACAATGTTTTCTAAATCGCTTTAGGAAACAAGAAAATTTAGACTATATCACCTCCGATTTAGAATCGCCCATCGCAGATGTAAAAGCAGATATTTGTGATCTGCCCTTTGAAGACGATGCGTTTGATATTGTTTTTTGCAATCATGTTTTAGAACATATTACAGATGACACGAAAGCCATGCAGGAATTGTATCGAATTTTGAAGCCAAAAGGAATGGGGATATTCCAAATTCCTCAAGAGCTCTCAAGAAACAAAACATTTGAAGACGATAGCATTACAGACCGGAAAGATCGTGCAAAAATATTTGGGCAATATGACCATGTAAGAGTCTATGGTCGGGATTATTTTGACAAGTTGCGAACTGTTGGGTTTAAGGTTGACGAAATCGACTATACAAAGAAAATTGAAGAAAAAGAGTTAGAACGATTTTGCTTAATGAAAGGTGAAATTTTGCCTGTGTGCTATAAGCCATCATCGTAATTAGAATAACTGGCAAGATTTTGTTGGGCATCTATATAAATTAAAATGGCTTTTATTTCCGTATGCTTTTCTAGAAATAGTTTTGTTTTCTCAACACCCATTGCCATAAATGCTGTTGCATACGCATCCACATCTGCACAGTCTATTGCTGCGATTACAGAAACACTTAGCAAATTACTTTCGGTTGCAAAACCTGTTTTAGGGTTTATGGTATGTACATACTTTTGACCATTCTCAGCAATTCTAAATTTTCTGTAATTTCCGGAAGTAGCCATCGAATTGTTCGACAAATTAATAATTGTAAAGGCATCATTGACATCGGTTATAACTGGATTTTGAAGTTGAACTCGCCATGGCTTATCCTTTTTCTTAACTCCTTTTGCTCGGATCTCTCCGCCAATTTCAATCATATAGTTTGCGATCTGTTGTTGGTCTAAAAAGCGGGCAACAACATCAATTCCAAAACCTTTCCCGATGGAATTAAAATCCAGATAAATCCCAGGATCTTTTTTGATGACTTTGTGATTGACGACTTGAATCTTATCAAACCCAACCAATTTCATTTGTTTTTGAACCTCCAAAGTGTCTAGGTTTCGTTTTTCATTTTTAGGTCCAAAACCCCAAGCATTGACCAAGTTTCCAACAGTAGGATCAAAATAACCATCTGTTTTTATGTGAATTTCTTTCGATTTTTTTAACAATTCTAAAAGAATAACGTCTGCAACTACAGAAGTATCTCCTTTGTTTATTAAAGAAATATCTGAAGAAGGCAAGTAGGTAGATATTGACCTGTTGAACAAATAAAATAAACTATCGATCGACTTTTGATAATTGACAGTGGTATTTTGACAAACAATCTTATAAGTAGTCCCAAAAACATTCCCTGTTAATGTAAGGTTTGTTGCTTTTGGTTTGGATTCGCATGCAAAAAGAACAGCTAGTAAAAAGGGGACTAGAAAAAAACGTTTCATATCATTTTAATTTTCAATCAAAAATAGTACTTAAAATTTTCACAAAATAAAATTTATCTAACTAATTGTAACTGCTTTTTATTAGCTTTGTATTTAAAATTAATCCTTCAGAAAATGAAAAAAATCACCTTACTCCTTTTATTAGGAATTGTATCAAGCGCATGTGTATCTAAAAAAGATTTTGTTGCTTTACAAAGCAAGCATGACAACAAAGCAACTCAGTTAGTAGACCTCAAAGCAGATTTGCAAAAATGTATTATTGAAAAGAACAACGACGATGCCAAGGCATTAGCTTTAGCAGAACAAGTTAAATCTTTAAAAGAGGATAAAAAAACAGCTTTAAAACAAGTTGAAAACTTAACTGTTTTAACGCAATCTTCTTCTGACAATATTAAAACTGTAATTTCTCAGTTAAGCGAAAAGGACAAATTTATTAATGGAATTAGAGATGCAATGACGCAAAAAGATTCTATCAATTTGGCGATAAAATACCATTTAACGAAGAACTTAACCGACGGCATACAAGACGAAGACATTGAAATTGATGTAGAAAAAACAGTTGTTTTTATTTCTATTGCTGATAAACTATTATTTAAAAGCGGAAGTTATAATGTAACTGAAAAGGCTTATTCGGTATTAGAAAAAATTGCAACGGTAATCAACGCGCAACCAGAAATGGATGTAATGGTTGAAGGACATACCGACGCGACGCCTATTAAAAGAACTATTATTCAAGATAACTGGGATTTATCTGCTTTAAGAGCAACCTCAATCACACGAATTTTACAATATAAATATGGTGTAAAACCAGAAAGATTGTCTGCTACGGGTAGAAGCAGCTATGTACCGGTTGCTGAAAATGATACCCCTGCTAATAAAGCAAAAAACAGAAGAACAAAAATTATTATCTTACCAAGATTACAACAGTTCTTTGATTTATTAGAGCAAAAAGCGGAGTAGTCAATTGATTTCTCAAACATAAAAAAACCACCTAAAAGGTGGTTTTTTTATGCTTTAAAATTAGATTTTCTGTACTTAATTTTTCATCATTTTTGTCTAAGTCGAGTTTTGGCAACTAAGACGGATTGAAAATAATGTTGATTGAGTTGCTGTTGGGTTATGTGCGATTGCTATTCTAAGATTTTAATAAAATCTTCGAAAGCTACATAGTATGGTTGGTCTTTAAAAACAGGGTTTTCTACACTTTCTGCATTGGCAATACCAACACCTGCAAACCAGACTTTGGCATTTTGCTTTTTAGCATGTTCTTTAAAAGTCTCCATCCATAGCACATCATATGTTGCTGGGTTTTGAATGTTGTTGGTTGCTTTTACAAGTACGAAAACGGTTTGTTCTCCTTTTTTAAACAACACAAATTGTGGATGTCTTTTCAGTTTGCTGTTGATCGCCTGAAATTCATATCCCATTTCTTCTAAACGTTTGCCAACAATATTCATGGCAAGATTGTGCAATTCTTGTGCTGTTAAAACCTGCATTTAGTTACTTCTTTTTATTACGCATGTTATAATTTTTGTCACCACGCGTTTTTGGTTTTTTATATTTTAAAGCAATTTCTCTACGATAAGAGCCTCCTTGATTGGTTTTGCTGTTTTTTTCACTTTTTTCGTGAAACGCAGGACCAGGAACATGCTCTAATGCCGTTCTATTTTTAGAGATTCCTTGGTCCTCTCTTGGACGTTCATCTTCTGTTAATAAGGTCGAAATTTCTACCGTTTCTGGCAAGGGTAAAAGCGGAATTTGAAAATCCATTAAAGTTTCAATAGCTTCTTTAGATGCTTGCTCTTTCTTTGTAGAAAATAAGATACTTTTTCCTTCTTTTTCTGCTCTACCTGTTCTACCGATTCGATGCATGTAATTTTCTGGAAAATCAGGTGTATCAAAATTGATAACATGCGATACTTTGTCAAAATCCAATCCACGTGCCATAACATCTGTAGCTACTAAAATACGGTTGTTTCCTTCATCAAACTGACGAATAGAACGGATTCTATAATTTTGAGTTTTATTGGAATGGATCACACAGGTTTCACTTCCAAAGACTTCTTCTAAATGTTTAAAAAGTAAATCTGCAGTTCTTTTAAAGGCAACAAAAACAAGGACTTTATGAAATGTTTCTTTGTCTTTCAAGAAGTCGTTCAGCAAATTCACTTTGGTGAAAAAGTTGGGTACGTTATAACTTTCTTGTATAATATTGTCTAATGGAGTACCACTAACGGCCACCGATATTTTTTCTGGCTTCTTAAAGAAGTCTAAAATTAATGCATCGACATCTTTTGTCATGGTTGCTGAAAACATGATATTTTGTCTTCTAACGGGTAACAAATCAAAAATATTTAAAAGCTGAAAACGAAATCCTAAATCGAGCATAACATCAACTTCATCAATGACTATTTTTTGGATTGTTTTTAATTTTAATACGTTGCTCACACCCAGGTCATACAAACGTCCTGGTGTTGCTACAATAATATCTTGCCCTTGTGCAATGGCTTGTTTTTGCGTGTTAATGTTCGCGCCTCCATAAACGCCTAAAACACGAAAATTAAGATACTTTGATAGTTTTTCAATTTCATCTACTACTTGGAGAACCAATTCTCTTGTAGGTACTAAAACCAAAATACGAGGATGTCTTGTTTTAAGAAACTTCAACTCTCGAAGAATCGGTAACATATATGCAAATGTCTTCCCCGTTCCTGTTTGTGCAATTCCAACTACATCTTTACCAGAACGTACCACTGGAAAAGATTGCACTTGAATTGGAGTTGGATTTACAAAACCTAAATCATCTATTGCATATTGAAGTTGGTTGGATAAATCTAATTCTTCGAATGTAATCATACTCTTAATTTTTTGCAAAGGTACACTTTCTTAAAATCTTACCTTTCTAAAAGAGCGGTTAACTTCTGTTTGTATCTCGGAAATGTTCTGATGTTGTGATGAGTACCTTCTAGAATTGGTATAAATTCATTTTTTGGAGAGCTATTTAATTGCAATAATGCTTTTGCTCCATCAAATGAAGTAGTTTTATCAATAGTTCCATGAAAAATAGTAATGGGTGCAGTGACTAAAGGAATTGTATTGTGTGTATTGAAATTGAATTTCAGTAAAAAAGTAGGAGCAAACGGGGACACAAATCGAACTGCTTTTTTAAGATTGTAGAAAGGCGCTTCTAAAATCAGTTGTTTTGGATTGTTTAATGCAGCTACTTTTGTTGCAAATGTACCTCCTAAAGAGAAACCATACACCACTATTTGGTCTTCTGGAAAACTTTTTTTTAGGTGGGTATAGGCCAATAAAGCATCTTCATACATCTGGTCTTCTTTGAAATCACCAGTACTTTTCCCATAGCTTCTGTAATCTAGAACAAATACTTCGTAATTATATTCTAGAAAATAATTGACTCTTTCTCCCCATTTTGTAAGGTTTCCTTTATTCCCATGAAAAAATAAAACCACTCCTTTTGGTGC
Source organism: Polaribacter sp. (assembly GCA_018663625.1). Lineage (GTDB taxonomy): Bacteria > Bacteroidota > Bacteroidia > Flavobacteriales > Flavobacteriaceae > Polaribacter. The sequence continues at coordinate 35,649 of JABJPX010000070.1, forward strand.
AGGAAGTCGCAAGTGAACTGCATTAATTTCTTGCTGATCAATGGTGGTTAAAAAAACCTCATCAAAAGGGGTTGAAAAATGAAATGGGAAATTTTTGCGCAGTCTATGCCCGTTTCTAAAAATAAATTTTTCTTGATAGAAATAAAAAATCAGTAAAAGAATAAGCACAAGAACACTTAAGAAAAAGACGATATTTAAGAGCATTAAAACTTTTATTTATTTACTATTAATAAAGGAATATAAGTCAAAAAACCGACTCATTGCTGAATCGGTTTTTTTATTCTTATTTATGATTTGAAGACTAACCTCCAAAATCATCAAAACGGATGTTTTCATCTGGCATACCAAAATCTTCTCCCATTTTTTGTACTGCTTTGTTCATTAAAGGCGGTCCACAGAAATACAATTCCATGTCTTCTGGAGCTTCATGATGATTTAGGTAGTTTTCAATTACACAGTTGTGTATAAACCCTACAAAACCATCTCCTTCAGTATCATTAATGTCTTTCTTTACTTTCCAGTTATCTGATTCTAAAGGATCTGATAAAGCGATAAAGAATTTAAAGTTTGGAAAATCTTTTTCTAAAGCTCTAAAGTGTTCGATATAAAACAACTCTGCTTTAGAACGTCCTCCGTACCAATAGGTTACTTTTCTACCGGTTTTTAAGGTTCTAAATAATTCGTATAAGTGAGAACGCATTGGCGCCATTCCAGCACCTCCACCAACATATAACATTTCAGCTTCTGATTCGTTGATAAAGAATTCACCATAAGGTCCTGAAATAACACATTTATCACCTTTTTTCAATCCGAAAATATACGAAGAAGCAACTCCTGGGTTTACATCCATCCATCCACCTTTTGCTCTATCAAAGGGCGGTGTAGCAATACGAACGTTTAACATAATCTCTCTTCCTTCTGCTGGATAAGAAGCCATTGAGTAGGCTCTTTCAATTACTTCTTTATTCGTCATTACCAATGGTCTAAGTTTGAACTTCTCCCATTCTGCTTCAAATTTTTCTGGCGTATCGTGCTCTTCCGGGTGTGCTGTAATGTCCATATCGGAAAACTTCACTTCACAAGGTGGAATTTCTATTTGAATGTATCCTCCTGCTTTGTATCCCATGTCTTCTGGAATTTCAACAACAAATTCTTTAATAAATGAAGCTACATTATAATTTCTTACAACGACTGCATCCCATTTCTTAATTCCAAAAATCTCTTCTGGAATGGAAATGTCCATGTCTTGTTTTACTTTAACCTGACAGGCTAAACGAATTCCATGCTTTAACTCTTTACGTGTAAAGTGTGGTGTTTCTGTAGGCAAGGCTTCCCCTCCTCCAGAATTTACGTGACACTCACATTGAACACATGAACCTCCACCACCACATGCGGATGGTAAAAATATTTTTTCGGCTCCTAAAGTGGTTAACAGTGTGCTACCTGAAGCTACTTCAATTTTTCTTTCTCCGTTAATCGTAAGGGTTACGGGTCCGGATGGAGATAATTTTTGTTTTACAAATAATAATAACGTTACTAATAATAACACAATAGCTAAAAAAGCTGCTACGGTTGCTAATACAGTTCCTGTTGTACCTGCTGCTAATATCATATTACTGGTTGTTTGTATTTGTGTTATCGGCGATTACTTTTGTAACTGCTTCTTTTTTTTCTGTTTTATTTTCTAGTTGAGTTACTACTTTTGGAGTTTCTTTTTGTGCTTCATCTCCTCCGGTTAACATTCCTCCAAAACTCATAAAACCAATAGCCATTAATCCTGTAATGATAAAGGTAATTCCTAAACCTCTTAAGGCTGGGGGAACGCTTGAATAACGGATTTTTTCACGAATAGCTGCAATGGCTAAAATGGCTAAGAACCACCCAATTCCAGATCCAACTCCGTAGGTTAATGATAATGCTAAGGTAGGAATCTCACGAGATTGCATGAACAAACTTCCTCCTAAGATCGCACAGTTTACTGCAATTAGAGGTAAGAAAATACCTAATGAATTGTACAATGATGGTGAAAATTTTTCAACCACTATTTCTACTAACTGTACCATGGTTGCAATGGTTGCAATAAACATAATGAAAGAAAGGAAACTTAAATCCATTGTTTCAGCTCCGTCTACTCCATAGGCTGGATCTAACCAAACGAGGGCACCTTCCTGTAAAATATATTGATCCAACAACCAGTTTAAAGGTACGGTTACTGCCAAAACAAAAATTACAGCAGCTCCTAAACCTACAGCGGTTGATACTTTCTTAGATACAGCAAGGTATGAACACATCCCTAAAAAGGTTGCGAAGACCATGTTGTCTATAAATATCGATTTGAAAAATAACTCTAAATGTTCCATTTTTTTATAGTTTTCAGTGCTTAGTACTCAGTCTTCAGTTCGCATTTGATTGCAAACTGGAACTACTTACTAGGAACTAATTTTAATTTTCTTCTATTAATGATGTATTTCTGCTACGTTGTATCCAGATAATAAGACCTACCACGATTAGAGCCATTGGTGACAATAACATAAATCCGTTGTTTTCGTATCCATAAGCGTATAAGCCTGACAATTCTCCTGGAATCGGATTTCCTAATACAGGATATCCTAATAAAGTTCCTGCTCCTAACAATTCTCTAAAGAAACCAACGATGATTAAAATTACACCATATCCTACAGAATTTCCAATACCATCTAAGAAAGCTCTCCAAGGTCCGTTTCCTAAAGCAAAGGCTTCAAAACGTCCCATAATAATACAGTTGGTAATAATTAAACCAACAAAAACAGAGAGTGTCTTACTGAGTTCGTAGGCAAATGCTTTTAACACTAAATCCACAATAATTACAAGTGTAGCAACCACAATAAGCTGCACTATAATTCTAATTTTTGATGGAATGATGTTTCTCATTAAAGAAATCACTACGTTTCCTAATCCCAATACAAATAGAACGGAAATAGACATTACAATGGAAGCTTCAAGCTCTGCTGTAATTGCCAAAGCGGAACAAATACCTAATACTTGAATCGTAATTGGGTTGTTATCCGCTAAAGGATCTGTAAGTAATGCTGCGTCTTTTTTTGATAAAAGTCCCATAATTATTTTTTTAATGTTTTAAAATAAGGCACATACATTGCCAAGTCTTTCTTAATCATTGCAGAAACACCATCTCCTGTAATGGTAGCCCCCGCTATTGCGTCTACTTCGTAATCTGTCTTTTCTAAATTCTTTGGATCGTTGTTCCCTTTGGCAACTTTAATCCCCTTAAATTCTCCAGCTTCGTCTAATAAGTGCTCCCCAATAAAGTCGTCCATAAAATAACGTTGCTTGATATTTGCTCCTAAACCTGGTGTTTCTCCTTTGTGATCGAAATAAGCACCTTGTATAATCATGTTTTCATCCATAGCAACATAACCCCAAATGGCATCCCAAAGTCCTTTTCCTCGAATGGGTGCTACATAAAGAGTAACTCCCTCTTTATTTTTACCAACAAACAAAGGCAATCTTCTTTGCTTTCCTTGCTTTGCTAGGGTTTGCTCTTTTTTGATGTCGATTAGGTATGCATCTGAATTTTCAATTTCATCGCCTCCTTGAACTTCAATTTGTTTTGTGATGTATTCTGAAAATGCAGTTCCAGCAACATCAGTAGAAATAAAGGTTGCACTTGTTCCTTCATTTTCGTTGATGCCTAATGCATACAAAATATTCTGTTGCTTTTCAATTCTTTTGTTCTCGTCAATGTTTGGTTTTAAGGACGAAGCCATAAAAGCCAACAAAGATCCTACAACAAACACCATAATAATGGCAAAAATCATTGTATAACTATTACTATCTGTTCTCTTACTCATAATTAGGCAGTTTTAACTTTAGTACGTGATAATCTTTTCTTTACATTTCCTTGTACCACATAATGGTCAATGGTTGGAGCGAAGACATTCATCAAAAGAATGGCTAAGAAGACTCCTTCTGGATAGGCTGGATTAAAGACGCGAATCATGATGGATATAAAACCAATTAAGAAACCGTAAATCCATTTTCCTTTGTTTGTTTGTGACCCAGTTACCGGGTCTGTAGCCATAAATACGGCTCCAAATGCCAAACCTCCAATAATTAAATGTTCATACCAAACGGTATTCATTAAACCATAGAACTTGCTTGATGATGTAATAATATCTGCGGCTACAATTTGATTGAAAATGAATCCCATTACTGCAGCTCCTATAAAGGTAGAAACAATAATTCTCCAACTTCCAATTTTGGTGAAAATTAAAATAGCGGCACCTACTAATATTAAGAAAGCTGAAGTTTCACCAACAGATCCTGGGATGAAACCAAAAAAGGCTTCCCATAAATCATAATTTGCTGGTTGATTTTGTGCATAAGTCCCTAGCATTGTTTCTCCAGAAATTGCATCTGCAGTTCCTGTTCTGTTTACGGCATCATATACCCAAACTTTATCTCCAGACATCCACGTTGGATAGGCAAAGAATAAAAAGGCTCTAATGGTTAATGCAGGGTTTAAAATATTCATTCCTGTTCCCCCAAAAACTTCTTTTCCAATGACCACACCAAAAATAACTGCTACAGACAACATCCATAATGGGGTGTCTACAGGTACAATTAATGGTACTAACATTCCTGTTACTAAGTATCCTTCTTCTACTTCGTGTCCTTTTATCACTGCGAAAATAAATTCCACTAAAAGTCCTACTCCATAAGAAACAATTACTAAGGGTAATACTTTTATAATTCCAATCCAGAAATTGTCCATTGTTAAAAATGAACCCAACACGGTAAATTCTGATGTAATTCCTTTAGCTACGTCTATAGCTGCATAATGTTGATATCCTGCGTTGAACATTCCAAAAAGTAAACAAGGAAGTAATGCCATGATGACAATATTCATTGTACGTTTTAAATCATCTGCCGCTTTAATATGAGTTCCTCCGTGAGTCACTTCATTTGGTAAATATAAAAAGGTATGGATTGCGTTGAACGCAGGCGCCATTTTGGTTCCTTTATATTTCTCTTTTAAAGTATGTAAATTTTGTTTTAAGCCCATAATCTTATCCTAATTCTTCTCTCATTAAATCTAAACCTTCACGAATTATCTTCTGGTGAGGTTGTTTAGATACACATATAAATTCTGTTAATGCAAAATCTTCTGGTGCTACTTCGTAGGCGCCTAAAGCTTCCATTTCATCTAAATCTTTATACATACACGCTTTTAGCAACTGCATTGGATACAAGTCTAAAGGAAACACTTTTTCATAAGAACCTGTTACTACAAATGCTCTATGTTCTCCGTTCGTGTTGGTATTTAAGTCATACTTCTTGTTGGGTGTTAACCAAGAAAAAGTCAGCGCTCTTGAGGTAGATATTTTATTGAATACCGGTTTGTTCCAACCAAAGAATTCATAATCATCTCCTTCTGGTATTGCGGTTATTTGATTGTCGTAGTACCCAATAAAACCTTCTTCTTTTACATGGTTACCAGACAATACATTTCCACTAATGATTCTCGTATTATCGTTGTCTAAATTTCCTTTAACAATGGTTGCAACTTTTGCTCCTGCGGTTACCGTCACATAGTGTGGCTTGCGAAACTGAGAACCTGTTAAAGCAACTGTTCTTGTAATGTTGAACTTTCCTGTTAACAACAACTCACCAATAACCACTAAATCTTGCGGTGTAATTACCCAAACGACTTCTCCTTTATTAATCGGATCTATTTGTGCAATTTGTGTTCCAACATTCCCAATTGGATGAGGCCCAGAAACTTTATGAATTTCAATTCCTTTTAGATTCGAAAACGGTGAGTTTGCACTTTTACCAACAGAAACATGAAGTTTCCCTTCAGTTAACTTACCCACTGCTATTAAAGCTGCTTGCAGCTCCGCTTCTTTCCCTTTTAAAGTATAATCTAAATCAGCTGCCAAAGGTGCACTTGCATATGCAGATACAAAAATAGCTTTTGGAGCTTGATTTGGATTGGCAACGACATCATAAGGACGTTGTTTTACAAATGGCCAACAACCAGAAGCTAATAAATGATTTTTCACCTCTTCTGCAGACATACTCGCTGCATCTTTAGTGCCAAAATCTTTAAATTCTTGGGTTGCGTTTGCGGCAATGTTGATTGCTAAAACTTTTCTTCTTTCTCCACGAATAACCTCGGTAACTTTACCACTTACTGGACTTGGAAATAAAATGCGTTCATCACTCTTTGAATAAAAAAGTGGTTCTCCGGCCTTTACCTCTGCTCCTTCTTTGGCAATAAGTTTAACGGTTATTCCGTGAAAATCTGATGGCTTTATTGCATAAAAACCACCTGTAGCATGTTGCGTGGTTGTTTGTTCTGCTTCGCCTTTAAGACTAATATTTAAGCCTTTTTTTATACGGATGTCTTTTGACATAGGTTTTTGTTAATTTTAGTTATCTAAAAAAATCATGCAAATTTAACGGTTTTACGGCTTATTTTTGATACGATTCACCCTATATATTTATTAAATATTATTATTTATATCCGTTCTAAATAACTAAATAACACGAAAGAAAAAGAACTTTTTTAGATGGCACAGCGTTTATTCAAAGTAGCACGAATTTCTTTTTCAACTTTTTAAAAAAGGGAACAATAATTGTACCGCTTTTTTGAGAATAAAATTTCTATTTTTGATAAAATTATGAACCCCAATTATGAAGTTAAAATTAAGTTACTTTTTTTTATTCATTGCAACATCGCTTCATGCACAACAAATAAAGTCGATTCAATTAAGACCCTTACAAGAAAAGGTTTTTACGTCAATTGTACCCTTGGGAACCGTTTTAGAATTATCTTTTGACGACCTAGATGCCGATAGCAAAAGCTATCAATATAAAATCGAACACATGACCAGTGACTGGAAGAAAAGCAGGATGCTGACCAGCCAATATATTGATGGTTTTGATCAAAACACCATTTTAGAAGTTACAAACTCCTTCAACACTTTACAAAGCTACACACATTATCGTGTGCAAATTCCAAATACAAATTCAATCATTACAAAAAGCGGCAACTACTTGCTTTCTGTACTAAATGATTATGATGAGCTCGTTTTTTCGAGAAGATTTGTACTGTATGAACGGAGAGCCATCATTGGTGTATCTGTAGAAAGAAGTCGAAATACAAAGACCTCAAATACACAACAAACCATTCAATTTTCTGTCAATCATCCTACTTTACAAATTAATAACCCGAGACAAGAAATTAAAGTTGTGGTCTTAAAAAACGAGAACTGGAATGAAAAGATCACCAATTTACAGCCCACCTTCTTCAAAGCAAATCAACTATTATACACCTACACCAACAAAACAAATTTTTGGGGAGATAATGAGTACTATAATTTCGACACCAAGTTTCTTAGAAATAGAAGCTTAGGGATTCAACAGATAGAAAAAAAAGAGGTTTATCATCATTACCTCTATCCGGAGAATTACAATAAGTATAAAAAATACACCTATTTTCCAGATATTAATGGTCAATTTGTAATACGAACCTTAGAAGCAAATGATGCAGAGATAGAAGCAGATTATGCAATGATGCATTTTTCATTGAATACCTATCAACCTTTTAGCGGCAAAGAAGTTTATGTATATGGCGCATTTAATAATTTCGAGTTGACTCCTGAAAACAAAATGTCTTTTGATTCAGAAAATAATACTTACAGAGCTAGTTTTCTCTTAAAACAGGGTTTTTACAATTATAGTTTTGCCACAGTTGGTGAAGACAACAAAGTAAACCTAAGAACGATTAATGGGTCTTTTTATGAAACAGAAAATCAATATACCGTGCTGGTATACTATAAATCTTTTGGAGACGTATATGAGAGAGTGATTGGTGTGGATACTGGTTTTCTTGATCAAAATAGATAGTTAAAATAATGTTGTTATTTTTAAACAAATAAGCTATATTTACTTCGATGGAAACGCAAATCACAAAAGGCATTAAAATCTCTGTTGAAACCACTTTTAAAGGTACAAGCTTGAGTAATCATACTTTGTATTATGCTTTCTCCTATGCAATAACCATCGAAAACAAATCCAATGAAACGGTGCAACTTACAGATCGATATTGGGAAATTTTTGACAGCTTAAATCAAATAGAAGTTGTAGCTGGAGAAGGCGTTGTTGGACAAAGTCCAATATTAAAACCCAATGAAAAATACACGTACAGTTCGGGTTGTTTCTTAACCTCCAATATGGGCGCTATGAGAGGATTTTACTCCATGACAAATCAAGAAACCTTAGAGCAATTTAAAGTGATGATTCCCACGTTTCAACTTACAAATCCGCTACTCTTAAATTAAGAAAATAAATCAAAGAGTGTTCGCTTCAAAGGGATTGCAGGTCTCAACTACAAAACTCTTTCTTTGTTTTGTATTGTATTAAAACACAATCGTTTTCTTAGAAATTTCTCCTTTTAAAATATCATTATAAATAAGACAAATATCCTTCTCTTTTTTTACAGAAGTAACACTCACGGTTTCTACAAAATTACGCTTCATTTTTAAAGAAGTTTCTGGTGTTCCTTTGTCTGTTGATGTTTGGAAGTTTATAATTTCTTGTTGTTGAAACGTTTTGTTTTCTGATAACCAATCTGCAAACCAAGCACGCCTTGATGCTTTCATTTCCGCAGTGTACAAGGTAGAAGAAGACCAAATTTCAGGTTCTTGAGCTAACTTTTTAAAATGTTTTGTGACACCATCCCAAACCAACTCATAGGTTGCTAAAGAGATTTCCCAATCTACCAAAATCAAGGTAAACGGCTCTATATTATCAAATATAAAATTTTCTATACATACAACTGAATTTTCTGCTGATAGAATTTTTTTTACAACCAACCCCCTACTCATTGCATATGGTCCTTTTCGTTTATGAATTTCAAAACCACCATTCAACAAACACACCAATCTATTTTTCTCACTTAAACCGATCCAAGTTCCGCCAGCCAATTCGTCTTTTGGGTACACCAATGCGACTCCTTGCGTATCATATTTTGTTGGCGGAATCGTTCTTCGCATTGGGCTTTCATCGCGGTTGGATGTTAGTATAAATTGATTATTTTCTAATGGAAGATAGGTAACTGTACACATTTTTTTAAATTTCTTTTTTAAAGCACCGAAAAATATACCTTGTGATTAAATATTGTAACTTTGTTGTCAAAATTAATAGAATAAAATTTAAATACACATAAAATGGCAAGAGGATTTTTTAACGTACCCAAAGCAGTCAATGAACCCGTAAAAGAATACGCTCCAGGATCTCCAGAAAGAGAGGAAGTATTGGCTACTTATAAAGAAATGTTTCACAGCAACATAGATGTGCCTATGCATATTAATGGTGAAGAAGTGAGAACAGGAAATACAAAAAACATTACACCTCCTCATGATCATCAACATGTTGTTGGGCAATATCACACCGCAGACAAATCGCATGTAGACGCAGCAATTTCAACAGCTTTAGCAGCAAGGGAAGCTTGGTCTAAAGTAAGTTGGACAGAACGTGCTACGATCTTTTTAAAGGCGGCAGAATTATTGGCGGGACCTTACAGAGCAAGAATGAATGCTGCAACCATGATTGCACAATCTAAAAATGTGTATCAAGCAGAAATTGATGCCGCTTGTGAAATGATTGATTTCTTCCGTTTTAATGTTCAATACATGACAGACATTTTTAAAGACCAACCTGCTTCGGCTCCAGGAATTTGGAATCGTGTAGAATATCGTCCTTTAGAAGGATTTGTATACGCAATTTCTCCTTTTAACTTTACGTCTATTGCAGCAAATTTACCTGCAGCAGCAGCTTTAATGGGGAACGTTGTCGTTTGGAAACCTTCAGATCATCAAGCCTATTCTGCACAAGTAATTGTAGATTTATTTAAAGAAGCTGGTTTACCAGATGGTGTCATCAATGTAATTTATGGAGATCCAGTAATGATTTCTGATACCGTATTGGCGTCTCCAGATTTTTCTGGATTGCACTTTACCGGTTCAACGCATGTATTCAAAAACCTATGGAAACAAATAGGAAACAATATTCATACCTATAAAACCTACCCAAGAATTGTTGGAGAAACTGGTGGGAAAGATTTTGTATGGGTTCACAATTCTTCAAGTTCTTTACAAGTTGCCACTGCAATTACAAGAGGAGCTTTTGAATATCAAGGACAAAAATGTTCTGCAGCATCTCGTGCTTACATTCCTGCTTCTATGTGGGAAGATGTAAAAGAACATTTGATAACACAGGCAAAGGAAATTAAAATGGGTTCTCCAGAAGATCCTTCTAATTTTGTAAATGCAGTAATACACGAAGGTTCTTTTGATAAAATCGCACATTTTATTGATGCAGCGAAAGCTGATAAAGATGCCGATGTAATTATTGGTGGTGGACACGACAAATCTGTTGGATACTTTATTGAACCAACGGTTATCGTAGCAAAGTCGCCAACCTATGCAACCATGACTACAGAGCTATTTGGCCCAGTAATGACCATCTTTGTTTATGAAGATGCAGAATGGGAAGCTTCTTTAAAATTAGTAGATGAGTCTACAGAATTTGCGCTTACCGGTGCTATTTTCTCTACCGATAGATACATTGTAGAAAAAGCTTCAAAAGCATTGGAAAATGCTGCTGGAAACTTCTACATTAATGACAAACCAACAGGAGCTGTTGTTGGACAACAACCATTTGGAGGCGGAAGAGCTTCAGGAACAAATGACAAAGCAGGGTCTGCACAAAACTTATTGCGTTGGACTTCAGTTCGATTGATAAAAGAAACGCTTGTAACCCCAACAGATTATAAATATGCTTTTTTAGGATAATTATAAATCCAATCACTTTTCTAAAAAACCAATTCAAAATTTGAGGTGGTTTTTTATTTGGATCCATTTGAAAAAATCCTTGAAAAAATAAATATTTAATTTAAATTTTTTATCCCCAATTTTAGTAATTACATTTGGATAATAAAACTTTTTAAAAATTTTCAAATGACTAAAAAAACCTTATCTCAACTATTACTAGTTGCATTCGTTTTTGGTTTCTCTCTTGATGCAGATGCGCAATTCTGGAAAAAGAAAAAACCCGCTGTTAAAACGACCCCGAAACCCAAGCCTAAACCTAAAAAAGGAGCTATTCAACCCTATGGAAAAGTAGTCACAAAAAAACATAAAACGGACGAAGGTTTATTTAAAGTTCATACAAAAGACGATACCTATTTATTCGAAATCCCAGATTCTTTATTGAAAAGAGAAATGTTAATGGTTACTAGAATTGCCAAAACAGCTTCTGGAATTGGATTTGGTGGTGGAAAAACCAACACACAAGTGTTGCGTTGGGAAAAGAAAAACAAACAAATTTTACTAAGAGTCGTTTCTTATGACGTAGTTGCAGATACGATCCTACCAGTTCATGAAGCGGTCGTAAATTCAAATTTGGAACCTATTTTATTTTCGTTTCCAATAAAAGCGTTTAGTAAAGATTCTACTGCTTCAGTAATTGATGCAACATCTCTTTTTACAACCGATGTTAAACCTTTAGGTTTTCCATCTCGTAGAAGAAAATCATATCAAATTACAAGAATGGACAAAAGCCGTTCTTATGTAGAGCGAGTAAGTAGCTACCCAGAAAACATCGAAGTAAGACATGTAAAAACGTATTTTGCCAACAAAGCTCCTTCAAACAGTGCTTTAGGATCTATTACTTTAGAAATGAGTAATTCGATGATATTACTTCCTAAGGTACCGATGAAACGTCGTTATTTTGACGAACGTGTTGGATGGTTTGCAAGAGGTCAAACAGACTACGGATTAGACGCTCAAAAAAGCAAAAATGTAACCTATTTAGACCGTTGGAGATTGGAAGTGAAAGATGAAGATCTTGAAAAATTTAATCGCGGTGAATTGGTAGAACCTAAAAAACAAATTGTTTATTATATTGATAGAGCTACGCCAACAGAATGGGTGCCTTACATTAAACAAGGGATCAACGATTGGCAAGTGGCTTTTGAAGCGGCAGGATTTAAAAATGCTATTGTCGCAAAAACACCTCCTACCAAAGAAGAAGATCCAGAATGGTCTCCAGAAGATGTACGCTATTCAGTAGTTCGTTACTTAGCTTCTCCAATACCAAATGCAAACGGGCCTCATGTGAGCGACCCTCGTTCTGGAGAAATATTAGAATCAGACATCAACTGGTACCACAATGTAATGACCTTATTACACAACTGGTATTTCATTCAAACAGCGGCCATCAATCCAGGTGCACGTGGTAATGAATTTAAAACAGAAACAATGGGTCGTTTGATTCAATTTGTTTCTTCTCATGAAGTTGGACATACTTTAGGATTGCCTCATAATATGGGGAGTTCTGTCGCATACCCAGTAGATTCTTTACGATCAGCTTCCTTTACTGCAAAGTACGGAACCGCTCCTTCTATTATGGACTATGCACGTTTCAATTATGTAGCTCAACCCGAAGACAAAGGCGTAGCCTTAATGCCCAACATTGGTGTCTATGATAAATATGCAATTTCTTGGGGATATAGACCTATTTTAGACAAAGCAGCCAAAGAAGAAAAAGAAACTTTAGATGGTTGGATCATGGCACATGCTGGAGACCCAATGTATCGATTTGGACACCAACAAGCTGGTGGCGTTGTAGATCCTAGTTCTCAAACAGAGGATTTAGGAGACAATGCAATGAAAGCTTCTGCATATGGTATTAAAAACCTTAAAAGGATTTTACCAAACTTAGAAGAATGGACTTCTGAAAAAGGTGAAAACTACAGTGAATTATCTACAATGTACGGACAACTATTAAGTCAGTTTAACCGTTACATGGGGCATGTAAGCGCAAACATTGGTGGTGTTTATGAATACTATAAAACAACAGACCAAGAAGGAGATGTATACGCTCATGTAGACAAAGCAACTCAGAAAGAAGCATTGAAATTTGTGATTGATGAATTGTTTAAAACACCGAAATGGATGTTGGATAAAAACATTTTCAGCAAAACTGAATTTTCTGGCTCGGTAGAAAGAGTCCGTGGTTTGCAAGCAAGAACATTGAACAATATCTTAGATGCAGGTAGAATGGCACGAATGATCGAAAATGAGACCATGAATGGCTCGAAAGCGTATTCATTGGTAAGCATGATGCGTGACTTACGTAGCGGTGTGTGGACAGAGTTATACAACGGAAGAAGCACAGATACTTATAGAAGAAACCTACAGAGAGCCCATTTAGATCGCTTAGATTTTTTACTAAACAAAGCAAGAAATCAAAGAGGTGCAAATGCAGGTTACTTTAAACAAAGTGGTATTAATGTAAATCAATCAGATATCAAATCTGTTGCAAGAGGAGAACTGAAACGTTTAAGACGGGATGCAAGAGCTGCAGCTAACAAAGCTCCAAATACCATTACACGCTACCACTATCAAGATGTAGCGGATAGAATTGGCATGATATTAGATCCTAAATAAAGGAATTAAAATTCCTATTGAACAAAAAACCCGTTAGAAATTCTAACGGGTTTTTTTATTACTTAATGGTGCGGTTCATGTTGCTGCTGCTCCGCTTTTTTTCGAAGTTTCATTTCACACACTGGACACGTCCCTTCTTTCTCATAGGTTTTTTCTTCCTCGCATTTCATGGGACATTGATACACTGTTTTCTCTGCATGCAAATGTTCCTTAACATGCACTTTGTCGTGCTCTTTTTTTTCTGAGGTTTTACAAGAGGTAATTAAAATACCGAATGTAAAAATAATCGCTAAAGTGAATAGTCCTTTTTTCATTGTTCTTCTTTTATTGTTTCTTTTCTTGCTTTTTTAGGCTTCCTTCATGGTCTAATACAATTTCTTCATCACGATACTTACAACATGGATGAACCGAATTGTAAGCCTCATCAGTGGCTTTGATTCCTTTTACATCATGCCCAACTTTTAAAATATTTTTCTGAATCGTTGTTACCGCTGTCTTACGCTCGTCAACAATTAGGTTTAATTGGTGTGTTTTGATGTCCCAAAGCGCAAATTTCACTCCTTTGGTTTTCAAAGCAGCGGTTTCAATTCGCTTTTTACACATACCGCAAATACCGTCTACCTCAAAAGTAACTTTTGCATTTTTATTCTTTTTTACTTCTTGGGCTTGTGTTGATATTCCAATCAACATAAAACTGAACAATAGGATAATTTTTTTCATTTTATAATTATTTAATTTTAAATCGCAATCCTGCATACAGCATACGTCCAAAAACAGGAGCATACACAATGGTGGTGTCAAAGTACTCTCCAAAAGGAGAATCACTTGCTAAAATAGGATTTTTTTGTTGAACATTTGTAATGTTTTCACCTCCGAAATAGATTTCAAATTTTTCTGAAAACACTTTGGTAATTTGTGAGTTTAACAATTGGAAAGGCTTTGAAAACGCTGGTAATTGATATTGAGTTGGATTGGAGCTAGTATCTGGTAAACGCTGTTTTCCAATACTATTAAAAGTAAGATCTACTTTCCACTGTGCACCATTTTCTTTTGCTAGAGTTTCATAAGAAAGGTTTGCAAAAAATCTATTTTTTGGCTGCACAGGTTTCTGCAAAGTTCCTTTTTTATAATCCGTCGCAATATCGAAATACTTATAGGCTGTTCTTAATGTTAAACTCTCTGCGAAATCATAATTCAATTCTAACTGAAAACTATTCGCAATGCTTTTGCCTTCTAAATCATAAAAAGAAACCGCTTGAGGTTGCTCCCAATCTACCACTACCTGGTTGCTAAAATCCGTTCTATAGAAATCAAAAGTAAGATCCCCTTTCTTATCAAAAAGATTGAATTTTTGAAGGTATGAAATTCCATAATTCCAAGCAATTTCTGGATTCAATCCGTAAATAGTCCCGCCCGTATTGTCAATATTAATTTGTCGTGCACTTGCAAACAGTTGCTGATTTTCTGCAAAAATATTTGCACTTCGCTTCCCTCTTCCTGCCGATGCTCTAAAAACACCTTTTTCCCATGGAGTATAACGTAGATGTAAGCGCGGTGTTACAAAAGTCCCCAATAAATTGTGTGTGTCCACTCTCAAACCAGTGGTGATACTAAAGTCTTCTAAATTGTCAAAAGCATATTCGAAAAAAGCTCCTATTGAATTTTCTTTCCGATCATAATTGGAAGCATTGACCAACTCACCATAGCTGTCGTAGGTGAAATTAATTCCTGTTTTGAATTTACTTCTTGTATCGCCAATAATCGAATTGAATAAAAAATTAGAATACATGCTTTCGTGCTGAATGTCATATCGATTCACTCCAAAATAAGAATCTTGTTGGTGATTGCTGTAGGCCAATTGAAAACCAAAACTTTGGTAGGGCATTTCTGGAAAAACATACCCTAATTTTGCCGAAGTTTCAAAACGTTTGGTATCAATTTCACTTCCCCAAACTTCGTTACCCGTTAATGCAGTGAAACCTGGACTTTGTTGATCTGTTTCTGGATTGAAATTAATTTCACCCGTTTGCTTTTCATCGTTTAGAAAACGAACGTTTACAAAACTAACCCATCCTTTTTCTGCATCGGTGTACTGCCAGCGATTCATTACATTTATTTGATTTGCCAAAGGCACATCTAAAAAATTATCTTTATTCTTATCAAACTTCTGTCCTCTGTAATTCCCATGAACATACAATCCGCTTTGCCATTTCTCAGATATACGTTCATTGAAGTGCATGTTCAATTCTAACCTTCCGTTCACAGAACTGTATGCGTTTAAAAAGAATTTATTATCCGAAAAAGGTTTGACCAATTCTGCATTTATTTGCCCAGAAATACTTTCATAGCCATTCACAACACTACCGGCTCCTTTGGTAATCTGAATACTCTCCACCCAAGTTCCTGGGGTAAATGTCATACCAAAAGCTTGTGCTGCACCTCGAATGGATGGGATATTTTCTTGAGAAATTAGCAAATAAGGGCTTGTTAAACCCAACATTTGGATTTGTTTTGTTCCTGTTAAAGCATCTGAAAAACTCACATCTATGGATGGGTTTGTTTCAAAACTTTCTGCCAAATTACAGCAGGCTGCTTTTAAAAGCTCGTCAGAATTCACCGTAAAAACATTGGTCGTAGCATAAAACGATTTCTGAGTAGCTCGTTTTTTACTTCGAATCACAACTTCTGTGGTGGCGGTTTCTTCTGTTAAAAAATGATGAACTGGCAATAGATTTGTAATTGAAAGCGTATCGGTTCTGTATCCAATATAACTCACAATTAGTTTTTTATAGGAAGATTTATATGGAATTGAAAACCAACCTTGCTCGTCAGTAGTCGTCCCTACTTTGGTGTTTAACCAGCGGACGTTTACACCGTAAACACCCAAATTATCTTTTGGATTGTTTTTATCCATAATCATTCCTCGATAGTTTTGTTGAGAAAATAACAACAATGGAAATAACAGTAAAATACTGTTTATAAAATATTTTTTCATGATTTTTAGATTTAATAATTGATAACTAATACTTTAAAAGAAGTTGAAAATTAAATCTAAAATCAAATAAGGAAACTTTGGTATAAAACCTGATAATTTAAAGGAAGGTCTGGTGGTGAGGCATCTTTAAAACCGAATTCTCTGGTAGAAATCTCTTGAAATAAGTCTTTGGTCGTCCTAATGGAAGTAATAAAATCAGACTGTCCTTTTAGTACCGTGGCATCGTCTACACTTTGTTGCAACTCGTCTTGACCATCAACTTCATGAATTTCATCTTTGCAACAATTTTTTTTCGATGTTTTCGACGATGTAACCGACTCCATTCCACACCCATCGGTATGCCCTACATAAGCTACGTCCACTAAAAAATCGCCACAAAAATGTTTCTCTACCGTAAAAGAAAAAGTAGAGAAAAGCACTAAAAAGGCTAAACTAATTGACGTTATTTTGAGAAGTGTTTTTTTCATTGTAAAACGCAAATTTACAACATTTTACTTTAAAAAAATTGTTAAACTTTTGTTTTTAAAATCGATGAGGCTCTTCTTAAGTGTGCGTTTAAAAATCACCTTACATAAAATCTAGTATTTTTATGTTTTAACCAAAAAAAAATGCGTTATTTTGGCATACTAATTTTTTTCTTTAAGCCCACATCTAATGAATACTGAAGTTTTAAAAGCAGCAATTTCAAAGATTTTAAAATCAAATCAACAAATTGCAGAAAAATTACAAGAAGTGACCCACGTATTGGAAGCGAGCATTTCTTATTATGACTGGGTTGGCTTTTATTTTAAAAATGGAGATAAAAACGAATTGAAATTGGCACAATATACCGGTGAAGAAACCGAGCATACAATCATTCCTTTTGGAAAAGGTATTTGTGGACAAGTTGCAATCAGTAACGAAAATTTCATTGTACAAGATGTTTCTGAACAAGAAAATTATATTTCTTGTGGATGGAAAGTAAAATCTGAAATCGTGATTCCAATTTTTGTAAATGGAGAAAACATTGGTCAAATTGATATTGATTCTCATACTGTAAACCCATTCACTCAAGAAGACGAATCTCTATTGGAGTTTGTCTGTCGAGAAGTTGCTCAACTGTTAAATTAAATTGGCTTTACGAATTTGTTCAATGGTTTTTTAAACTTAACAAATCTAAAATAGCCTTTTTTGTTGTCTAATTTAAGTTTGTTGTTAATTACTTGCCCTATTTGTTACTATCTTTTATTGTGATGGAGCTTCTGTTTCACTAAATTTGTACGCTTAACAACACAACTAAGAATGAGCACAGTAAAAACAATTAAATCCGCATTAATTTCGGTATTTCACAAAGATGGTTTGGCCCCAATTGTACAAAAATTGAACGATTTAAACGTTACAATATACTCCACAGGAGGCACTGAAAAATTTATTAGAGAACTCGGAATCCCTGTAATACCAGTAGATGAAGTAACGTCTTATCCATCTATTTTAGGCGGACGCGTAAAAACTCTACATCCCAAAGTTTTTGGGGGAATTTTAAACAGACAAGATAACGAAAGTGATGTTGCAGAATTGGCAGAATACAACATTCCACAAATCGACTTGGTGATTGTAGACTTATACCCATTCGAAAAAACAGTTGCTTCTGGTGCTTCAGAACAGGACATTGTGGAAAAAATAGACATTGGTGGTATTTCTTTAATTAGAGCTTCAGCGAAAAACTTTAAAGACACCTTCACGGTCTCTTCCATGGATCAGTACGAAGCATTTTTAGAAATCCTATCTGAAAACAGTGGAACGACTTCGATCGAACAAAGAAAAAAATTCGCAGCAAAGTCTTTTAACATCTCATCACACTACGACACCGCCATTTTTAATTACTTTAATGAAGATGAAGTTGTTTTTAAAGCAAGTGAAATGGTTTCAAAAACATTACGATATGGCGAAAATCCACATCAAAAAGGATATTTCTTCGGAAACTTAGACGCCATGTTTGACAAACTGCACGGAAAAGAATTGAGCTATAACAATTTGTTAGATGTAGATGCTGCTGTAAACTTAATGAATGAATTTATAGGAGAAGCACCAACATTTGCTGTTTTAAAACACAATAATGCTTGTGGTTTTGCGCAAAGAGAAACGATAAAGCAAGCGTATTTAGATGCATTAGCAGGAGATCCTGTTTCTGCTTTTGGTGGTGTTTTAATTTCAAATACAGAAATCGATACTGAAACTGCAAAAGAAATTCATACACTTTTTTGTGAAGTAGTGATTGCTCCTTCATTTTCAGAAGAAGCACTCTCTATTTTAAAAGGAAAGAAAAATAGGGTATTATTGATTCAGAAAACTACAGTTTTACCAATTCAAAATGTAAGAACAGCATTAAATGGATTATTAGTTCAAGACAAAGATTGTATTACAGATGCTGTAGAAGATTTCAACTATGCAACAAATACAAAGCCATCAGATACAGAGTTAAAAGATTTACTTTTTGCTTCTAAAATTTGCAAACACACAAAATCAAACACCATTGTTTTCACAAAAAACAATCAATTATTAGCAAGCGGAACTGGGCAAACTAGTAGAGTTGACGCTTTAACGCAAGCCATTGAAAAAGCAAACAATTTTGGATTTGATTTAAACGGGGCTGTAATGGCTAGTGATGCTTTTTTCCCATTTCCAGATTGCGTAGAAATTGCTGAAAAAGCGGGCATTAAAAGTGTCATTCAACCAGGAGGATCTATCAAGGACCAATTGAGTATTGATTATTGTAATGCAAACAATGTTTCTATGGTATTAACAGGGACAAGGCATTTTAAACATTAAATTTTTAATAATATGTATTTTACAAAGCGTTTTTTAGTAGCTTTGTAAGAATACATTATTTTAAAAAATAAAAAAACAGTAGCATTTATGGGTTTTTTTGATTTTATGACCGAAGATATTGCGATCGATTTAGGGACTGCAAATACACTAATTATCCATAATGGAAAAGTAGTAATTGACAGTCCTTCAATAGTAGCAAGGAATAGAAGTACTGGTAAAATTATTGCAATTGGCAAACAAGCCAATTTAATGCAAGGAAAAACACACGAAAACATAAAGACAATACGTCCTTTAAAAGATGGAGTAATTGCAGATTTCCAAGCTTCTGAAGAAATGATCAAAGAATTTGTAAAACAAATTCCTTCTATAAAAAAGAAATTATTTCCCCCAGCTTTAAGAATGGTGATCTGCATTCCTTCTGGAATTACAGAAGTAGAAAAACGCGCCGTACAAGACTCTGCGCGTCACATGAATGCCAAAGAGATTTACCTAATTTTTGAACCGATGGCAGCTGCAATTGGTGTAGGAATTGATATCATGGAACCAAAAGGGAATATGATTATTGATATTGGTGGTGGAACTACAGAAATTGCTGTAATTGCCTTGGGTGGTATCGTTTGCGATCAATCCGTAAAAGTCGCTGGAGATTTATTCACCAACGACATTATGTATTACATGAGAACTCAACACAATTTACATGTTGGAGAAACTACCGCTGAAAAAATAAAAATTTCAATTGGCGCTGCCACGGAAGATTTAGACACTCCACCAGAAGACATGTTAGTTCAAGGAAGAGATTTATTAAGTGGAAAGCCAAAACAAGTGCAAGTATCATATCGAGAAATTGCAAAAGCACTCGACAAATCTATTTTAAGAATTGAAGATGCAGTAATGGAAACATTGTCTAAAACACCCCCTGAATTGGCTGCTGACATTTACAATACAGGAATCTATCTAGCAGGTGGAGGTTCTATGCTAAGAGGTCTAGACAAACGTTTGTCTCGTAAAACAGACTTGCCTGTTTATATTGCAGAAGACCCTTTAAGAGCCGTTGTTCGTGGAACTGGAATTGCATTAAAGGAACTCGTGAAATACAAAAATGTATTGATGAAATAAATCTGTAAATCCATTTGAAAGATGCAGCAACTTATATCGTTTATACAAAAGTATAAATACTTGCTTTTTTTTATAATGTTACAAGCGATTGGGATTCACTTAACAATTCGCAATCATAGTTTTCATAAAAGCACCTTTCTCAATTCTACCAATTTTATTTCAGGAAATTTATATGAAAAATTTGCAAATATTGCCGATTACATTCATTTAAAGGAACAGAATCAACAACTTGTTTTAGAAAACATCCAATTAAAAAATAAAGTAGCCGTTCTCAACTCTATTGAACAAACTGCTTTAGAAACAGTAAGTGTAGATTCTACTTTTTTTAACCAGAGATACAGCTATTCTGTCGCTAAAATCATTAAAAACCAATACACCAAATCAAACAATCTTTTACTCATTGACAAGGGTAAAAATGATGGGATTGAAAAAGAAATGGCTGTTTTTAATAGCAAAGGAATTGTTGGAGTCACAGAAAAAACAACAGAAAAATACACAAGAGTTCAATCAATCTTAAATAAAAATAGTGGGATAAGTGCTCGGTTAAAAAAGGGTGCTAACTATTTTGGGCCTTTAGTATGGGATGGGAAAGATTACCGAAAGGTACAACTTACAGACATCCCGAGACAAGCAAATGTAAAAATTGGAGACACCATAGTCACAAGCGGAATGTCAACAATATTTCCTGAAGGAATTTTAATAGGAACTGTTTTAACGATTGGAAACAAACATAGTAGTGAAAATAAAATAAATGTTCAACTTTTTAACGATATGAGTAATCTGAGACACGTATATGTTGTGAAAAGTCTTCATAAATTAGAATTAAAAGCCTTACAAGATGAATAGCATTATCTACTATACATTTATTGGAGTGCTTTTAGCTTTTCTACAAGTGTTTGTTTTCAACAATATTCTTTTTTTTGAATATATAAATCCATTTTTATACATTGTCTTTGTGTTTTTGTTTCCAGTAAGAGAATTGCGTTTTTATTTTTTATTAATGGCATTTTTATTGGGTTTATTTATTGATGTTTTTAGTGATTCCGGAGGAATTCACGCTTTCTCAACCTTAACGATTGCCTATATTCGACTTTTTTTTATCAACCTTTATTTTAGAAAAACACCTGTCGATTATCCTTTTTTCAGACTTCAAAAAGAACCTTTTGGAAAAATATTTAACTTCACAGTAACTTTAACAGTGATACATCACTTTATTTTATTTTCTTTAGATAACTTTAGCTTTCAGAATTTTTCGAGTGTACTACTAAACACATTGTATTCTAGTATATTTACACTACTTTTATTCTTTTTAGGCGGGTTTATTTTTATAAAGAAACAATAATGCAAAGAAGTTTTTTACTTTATTTCTCTATCACTCTAGTAGGAGTTCTTTTTATTGGTCGATTATTTCAACTTCAAATACTACGAGGACAAAAATACGACCCAATAAATAATGCCGCAGTAAAAACACAATACGACTATCCAGAAAGAGGTTATGTATATGATAGGAATGGAACTTTAATCATCGCAAATCAACTTTCTTATGACGTAATGGTTCAACCCAATGAAGTTACCCCTTTAGATACTTTAGAATTTTGTGCTTTATTAAAAATAGACAAGGCAAGCTTCCTCAAACGATTCAATAGAGCACAGAATTATGCCTCCTACTTACCTTCTGTTTTTTTAAAACAATTAGCAAAAGAAGACTATGCATATCTTCAGGAAAAACTACACCACTATAAAGGGTTTTATATTCAAAAAAGAGTCATTCGAGAATATCCAATAAAGTCTGCTGCCAATATTTTTGGATATATTAGTGAAGTTAGTGAATCTAAAGCTAAAAAAAACGTCGATTATCAGCAAGGAGAATTAATTGGAAAGGCAGGTATTGAAAAAGAATATGAAGCCTATTTAAGAGGAACTAAAGGAAAAAAATACTCACATAAAAATAGATTTAATAAAGTAACTGGTCCTTATAAAAATGGTGTTTTAGACACTCTGCCTTCAAATGGAAAAGACTTAACCCTGACCATTGATATTGAATTGCAACAATATGCAGAAAGCTTAATGAAAGGGAAACGAGGCGGGATTGTAGCGATAGAACCATCTAGTGGAGAAATACTAGCATTAGTTTCGGCCCCATCCTATGACCCAAATATGTTGGTCGGCAGAAAACGCTCAAAGAATTCTGTTCTTTTAATGAATCCAAAAAATCCAGACAAACCTACTTATGACAGATCTTTAATGGCACAATATGCTCCTGGGTCTCCTTTTAAGATGATGAATGCCTTAATTGGACTTCAAGAAAATGTAATTAATGCAAACACCGCCTTTAGATGTTATGAAGGGTATCAATACGGAAGAAGAAAAAATGAGTTCATGGGGTGTCATTGTGGAATTATAGGAAACCCCATCTATTTAAAGACAGCGATTGCAAGATCTTGTAATAGCTACTTTGCAAATACTTTTAAACGGATTGTTGAAAAAGACAACAAACCTTCTGAAGGACTCAATAACTGGAGCAAACATGTGAAAAGCTTCGGGTTAGGAGATTATTTAGGATACGATTTACCCGCTGGAGCTGCAGGTAGGATTCCGACAGGAGTGTTTTATGACAATCGAATTAATTATCGCTGGAACGCATCATCGGTCATTTCGAATGCAATCGGACAAGGTGATGTTGAAACAACCCCAATACAGTTGGCAAATTTTACAGCGGCTATTGCAAATAAAGGTTTTTTCTATACACCTCATATTTTAAAAAAGGTCGCAGGAGAAGCCATCAAAAATAAAAAATATACCGTTCCAAAAAAGACCAGTATAGCTGCAAAACATTTTGAACCTATTATTGAAGCGATGCACGAAGTTTTTAAAACAGGAACTGGAAAATCGAGTCAAATAAAAGGCATTGAAATTTGCGGGAAGACAGGGACTGTTGAAAACTCCATCAAAATAATAGATGGCGTTAAAACACAAGCGCCCGACCATTCTATATTAGTTGCATTTGCTCCAAAAGATAACCCTAAAATAGCAATAGCTGTTTTTGTTGAAAATGGCGGTTATGGATCTACTATCGCTGCCCCGATTTCAAGTTTAATTATAGAAAAATATCTAACAGAAAAAATATCTAAACCGTTGGTCGAAAAAAGAATACTTGCACTCAGTTTACAAGAAGTTTACGACAAACAAAAATCAAAAGAAATTGCGCCAGGAACGAAATAACATTTTTGCAGGAATTGATTTTATCCTAGTATTTTTATATCTCTTTTTAGTAGGATTTGGATGGCTCAATATTTATGCAGCTTCCAGAACAACGGAGGATGTAGAATTCCTAAATTTTTCAACGGAATATGGGAAACAGCTTATTTTTATTTGTTTAACCCCTCCTTTAATTGTGCTGATTCTTTTTTTTAATTCCAAATTTTACGAAAAATTTTCGGTTATTTTTTATGCCTTTTCAATACTTTCGCTCCTTGGATTGTTTGTTTTTGGCAAAACTATTAATGGTGCAACATCTTGGTATAATTTTGGATTTATAGGGTTGCAACCCTCTGAATTCGTGAAAGTATTTACAGCATTAGCAGTTGCAAAACTTTTAAGTGATCATCGGCAATACAACTTCAACTTGATTAAAAATCAAGTAAAAGCATTCATCATCATTTTCTTACCTGCTTTTTTAATTATACTTCAACCAGACGCAGGTTCTGCATTAATTTATTTAGCATTTTTTTTCGTCTTAAATCGAGAAGGACTCTCTTTAAATTATATCCTTTTAGGACTTTCTACACTCCTCATTTTCATTAGTACAATCTATTTTGGCCCAGAAACAATTATCACGAGTCTTTTTATACTCATTACTTTTTTTGTTATACTTATTATCAAGAAAGCTGGAAAACGGTATTTACGGTTCAATTGGTATAAAATAGTAGGGGTCTATTTATTACTTGGCATTTTTGTTTTTAGCACAAACTACTTTTACAAACATGTCTTAGCTTCGCACCAAAAAGATCGGTTTGATATTTTATTGGGTATAAAAACAGACAACAAAGGGGTTGGTTACAACTCTTATCAATCAGAACTCACAATAAGTTCAGGAGGCCTAAATGGAAAAGGCTTTTTAAATGGCGATTTAACGCAAGGAGATTTCGTGCCTGAACAACACACCGATTATATTTTTAGTACTGTTGGAGAAGAATGGGGTTTTATTGGCGCTAGTCTTGTTATTATTGCCTTTATGCTCATGATGTACCGAATCATCTATTTAGCAGAAACACACAGTAATAAATTTGGTCGAGTTTACGGCTACGGTCTTGCTTCCATACTATTCTTTCATGTGATTGTAAATATAGGAATGGTCATCGGTTTATTGCCAACAGTAGGTATACCACTCCCTTTCTTTAGCTACGGAGGCTCATCTTTGTGGGGATTCACGATCTTGCTTTTCATCTTCCTACGTTTAGATGCCCACAAGAATTATGATTGGTAAATATCATACCAAAATAAAGCACAAAAAAACTCTGAATTTTCATTCAGAGTTTTTTTTGTATTTTGTAAATAAAAATCTTACATAGCAGCAACGTGCTTTGTTAATTTAGATTTTAAATTTGCAGCTTTGTTTTTATGAATAATGTTATTCTTTGCTAGTTTATCTAACATAGAAATTACATTACCTAACATTCCTTCAGCTTCTTTTTTATCTTCAGTTGCACGAATATCTCTTAACGCGTTACGAGTAGTTTTATGCTGATATTTGTTACGCAATCTCT
The DNA here is from genome assembly GCA_018663625.1 of Polaribacter sp. Lineage (GTDB taxonomy): Bacteria > Bacteroidota > Bacteroidia > Flavobacteriales > Flavobacteriaceae > Polaribacter. The sequence goes on from JABJPX010000070.1 coordinate 60,851, forward strand.
TAGCGTCGTTACTTCTAATTCTCTTTAATGCTGACTTATGATTTGCCATAATTCTTAATTTATTCGTTTTTAGTTAAAACTTTGTAGTCCGTACGGGAATCGAACCCGTGTTACATGGATGAAAACCATGCGTCCTAACCCCTAGACGAACGGACCATAACAACCAAATTATCTCCAATTGCGGGTGCAAATATACACCGTTTTTCAAACTTCACAATCTTTTTTTTAAAAAATTTAAAAAACTTAATATGCCTTCGCAAAAAGAACTCTTTTTAAAGAAGGTTTCCCTGTAAAAACACAAGTTCCAACCTCATCTTTTGCATCGTTTGGAATGCATCTAATCGTTGCTTTTGTCAATTCTTTTATTTTATCTTCTGTTTCAATGGTTCCATCCCAATGTGCAGATACAAAACCACCTTTATTTTCAATGGCCTCCTTAAATTCTTCAAACGTTGAAACATGTGTTGTATGTGCCGTTCTAAAATCGATAGCTTTTGTAAATAAGTTCTCTTGGATTTCTTCTAATAAATTTTCAATAAATACAACGACATCGTCTTGTGAAATGGTCTCTTTTGATAAAGTATCTCTTCTAGCTACCTCAACCGTGTTGTTTTCAAGATCTCTATTTCCGATGGCAATTCTTACGGGAACTCCTTTTAATTCATATTCTGCGAATTTTGCGCCTGGTCGATAGGTATCTCTATTATCAAACTTCACCGAAATTCCTTTTTTACGCAATCCTTTTACAATAACATCTACTTTTTCTGAAATTGCAACTAATTGCTCATCGTTTTTATAAATGGGTACGATTGCAACTTGTATTGGTGCTAATTTTGGAGGTAAAACCAATCCAAAATCATCGGAGTGTGTCATGATCAAACCACCAATTAAGCGGGTAGAAACTCCCCAAGAAGTAGCCCAAACATATTCTTGCTTTCCTTCTTTAGAAGTAAACTTCACATCGAAAGCTTTTGCAAAATTCTGACCTAAAAAGTGACTTGTTCCTGCTTGTAACGCCTTTCCATCTTGCATTAAAGCTTCTATTGTATAGGTTTCAACTGCACCAGCAAAACGCTCACTTTCAGATTTCGCTCCTTTTACAACAGGCATTGCCATAAAATTCTCAGCAAAAGTTGCATATACTTCTTGCATTTGTTTTGCCTCTATAATTGCTTCTGTTTCTGTTGCGTGAGCTGTATGTCCTTCTTGCCATAAAAACTCTGCTGTTCTTAAAAACAAACGGGTTCGCATTTCCCAACGAACTACATTGGCCCACTGATTGATCAACAAAGGTAGATTTCGATAAGATTGAATCCACCCTTTATAAGTATTCCATATAATTGCTTCAGAAGTAGGTCTAACAACTAATTCTTCTTCTAATTTTGCATCTGGATCTACCCGCAATTTTCCAGGTTTATCAGGGTCGTTTTGCAAACGGTAGTGAGTAACAACTGCACATTCTTTCGCAAAACCTTCTGCATTTTTTTCTTCAGCTTCAAACAAACTTTTTGGGACAAATAATGGGAAATAGGCATTTTCATGACCTGTCTCTTTAAACATCCTATCTAATTCTGCTTGCATTTTCTCCCAAATAGCATAACCGTAAGGCTTTATAACCATACAACCTCTTACTGCAGAATTTTCTGCTAGGTCTGCTTTTACAACTAATTCGTTGTACCATTTAGAATAATCGTCTGCTCTTTTTGTTAACTTTTTGCTCATAGTAAAAACTTTGGCACAAATATTGCTTATTGTTATTTTGAAATTTTGTTTTACAAATAGTTATATTTACAAAACAGAATACAAAATTACTATAAAATGGTTAGAGACCCCTTATAGTTTGCAACTTTTTGCCAAACAATTTAGAAAATAAGAATTCATCCAAATATTACAAATCATGAAAATACAATACACAAAATTAAATTTCAGTAAACTTCTCATGCTTTTTGCTGTGAATGCTGTGCTCATTTCATGTGGAACGTATCAGCATGCAACAATTGAGGATGGTATTTATGCAAACGAAAACGATACTAAAAGAAAGAAGAAAGTTGTTGTTGTTAACGAAAGAGCTTATTCTGACTACAATGCAGATTACTTTGCGGAAGAATTAGATTTAGTTGACGAAATAAATAGTGAAGACATTTTCTTAGAGGAAGACGAATACAACACAATAGACAGTGTAAATGTATCTACTGAAGCGGAAAAAACGCTCGCTTACACACCAAATCAATCTTGGGGTAACGAAGAAAACAACGACGTCATTATTAATATTAACTTTAGACAAGACCCATATTGGATGGGAGACGTATGGGGGTTCAACCCTTATCGATTTAATTATTGGTCTTTCAACAGAAGACGATTTAACTATTGGGGATGGGGAAATAATTACTTTTATGGAAATGGGTGGAATAACTATTATGGATGGTCACACTTTGATCCTTTTGGATGGAACAATAACATTTATGGTTGGAACATCTACAATAGATATAGGGGCACTAACGTAGCTTATCATAGAAGAGGACGCTACGGAAGTTATGGTAGAAGATCAAACAATGTATTGGGAAGAAGGCAATTAAACAATTCTAGGAGCGTTGCCTACAATAATTTTACCAGAAAAAACAAAAGAAAACTACGACCTAATCGTAATACAAATACAATTCGAAATACTAGAAATACCACGAGCAACATAAAGCCAAAACCAACTAGAAGAACTAAAAAAGTTAAAAATACAAGAGCGGTTCAACCAAAAAGAACTGTTAGGACCAGAACCAAAAACACTAGAGAACCAAACAGAAACACCAGAACAACAAGAAATACAAGAAGCACGTTTCCTAGCAGCAACACAAGAAGCACTCGTTCTTCGAGTAGAAGTTTTGGAAATTCTTCATCAAGAGGTTCTTCTTCGAGAAGCTCCTCTAGAAGAAAAAACTAAATAGTATTTATTTAAATTTAAGTTCTAAATTTGCATAATGAAGTATTTTTTTACACTAATATTTTTTATTACCGCAACATTTACAATCCAGTCTCAGTCTTTAGGCTACCAAGATTTGGCATTATTATTCTCAGGAAATGACAACAATGGATCTGCAAGATTTGTTGCAATGAGCGGTGCTTTTGGTGCTGTAGGTGGAGATATTTCTGCAATGAATATCAATCCTGCTGGAATCGCTGTTTATAAAAACAGTGTGTTCTCTGGAAGCATTAGCACGCGAAATACGGAGGTCACTTCAACCTATTACAACAACGCAATAACAACAGAAGAAGCCTTTTTTAATGCCTCCCAAGCGGGTGCTGTTTTCGTTTTTGAAGCACTAAATGATTCTAAATGGTCCAAATTTGCTGTTGGGTTTAATTACAGAATTACAAAGGACTTTGGTAATGGATTTTCTGCTGGAGGAAATAGCGGAATTGCAACTTTTACAGATTTTCCGTTAGACCAAAACACACCTCACCTTGAATACAATATTAGCGAAGAACAACGTTTTAGAAGCACAATAAAAGGAGAGTTAAGTGAAATAAATATTGCGTTCTCGTCGGTGCATGAAAACAAATTATATGCTGGTGTTGGATTGAATTTTTATGACTTAAACTTCAATCAGGAAGCGCTTTTAACAGAATTCAACAACGCTGCTACTGATGACCAAGAATTGGATATTGATTTGTACCAAGTAAATAATACTATAGGAACTGGGTTTTCTTTAAATGCGGGATTTATTTATAAAGCACATAAATTCTTTCGATTTGGTTTGGCATATCAAACACCAATATGGTTTTCAGAAATCTTACAAGACACCAACTATGGATTTGACAGCGAGAACAATATTGACGTTGGTTTTCTCCAAGGAGAAACAACCTTCTTTACTGAAGAGGAAGCGCCATATACTGAAGCAAATGACTGGCAATACATTGCCTATCGATTAAAAACACCTAGTCATTTAACAGCAAGTGCTGCTTTTATTTTTGGTGAAAGCGGATTAATAAGCATCGACTACACAAACAAAAATTATCAAAACATAAAATTATCAGAAGGATACTTCCTGAATGAAAATCAATTTTTTCAAAACGATTTACGTGCAACCCATAATGTGAAGATTGGTACAGAATGGCGTATGGAACGACTGAGTCTAAGAGGCGGTTATCAATTTGAACAAAGTCCGCTAAAAAACGCTTCCGATTTAGAAAATACAACAGGCTATTCTTTTGGAGGAGGTTATCACTTTGGAAACAGCAAGTTTGATCTATCCTACAGTAAAAGCAACCTGAATACTGCATATGACTTCTATTCACAATTCAGCAATATAAATGCCGCAAATTTAACTACCAATAACAGTAAAATAACGGCAACACTTACACTGAACCTGTAAAAACTACCAATAACAAAATACACTGCTTGCAGAAACTCTAAAAAAGTTGTCGCTCGCAGTGTTTTTAACTTTTACAATAAAAGAGATTCTTATTCCCTTTTTTGCCTTAATTTTGCAATTCATTTTTTGACTATGAAAAACACTGAAATTACCATACAAGAAACTTCTAATGAAAGCATTATAAAATTTGTTAGTAATCAAATTTTAATCAATGGTGGAAGTTATGAGTTTACCAATATAGATGAAGCTAAAAACTCTTCATTAGCACAACAATTATTCTACTTACCTTTTGTAAAAAAGGTATTCATTACGGCCAATTTTATAGCAATTCAACGTTTTGACATTGTAAAGTGGCAGGATGTCCAACAAGAAGTTGCCGAACAAATAGAAGCATTTATCAATGATGGCAATGCGGTTGTTAATGAAGCATCTGCAACATCAAAAAAAGAAGCGATAGAAGTTTATGCAGAAGTAACACCAAATCCGGCTGTAATGAAGTTTGGTTCTAACAAAGCATTAACACAAACAGATGTTGAATATAAAAATATTGAAGAAGCAAGTAAGTCATCTCCTTTAGCCCAAGCAATATTTACCTTTCCATTTGTAAAAGAAGTCTTTATTTCTGACAATTACATTTCTGTTACTAAATATGATATGGTCGAATGGGGTGATGTCTATCCAGAACTAAGAAGTTTTATTCGTGAATATTTAGCGGATGGAAAAACGATAATTAAAGAATTACCAACACAAGAAACATCACCAGAAGCTGTTATCGAAATTCCAAAGGTAGCTTTAGAAGGAATTTCTGCTCAAATTGTAGACATCTTAGATGAATACATAAAACCAGCAGTGGCCAGTGATGGTGGAAACATTGCTTTTAGATCTTATGATGAAGAGCACAAAGTGGTGAGTGTAGTATTACAAGGAGCCTGCAGTGGATGTCCTTCTTCTACGGCTACTTTAAAAAGTGGTATCGAGAATTTATTGAAAGAAATGCTACCCAATATGATTAACGAAGTGATTGCTATAAACGGATAATTTAATATCATGTCAAAAATAATAAAGCCCTATAAAGATTCTGCTCTCGGAAAAAAAGAGCAAGTTGCAAAAATGTTTGATAACATTTCTACGAATTACGACGGGTTAAACCGTGTAATTTCTTTTGGAATTGATGTAAAATGGCGCAAGAAAGTTGTTGAAATTGTTGGAAAGAACAATCCAAAACAAATTTTAGACATTGCAACTGGAACAGGAGATTTGGCTTTAATGATGGCGGATTTAAACCCAGACAGAATTGTAGGTTTAGACATCTCTACAGGCATGCTCGAAGTGGGAAAACAAAAAATTGCCAACGCAAATTTGTCCGAAAAAATTGAAATGATTGTTGGAGATTCTGAAGATATGCCTTTTGATGACGCCACTTTTGACGCCATTACGGTTTCTTTTGGTGTTCGTAATTTTGCAAATTTAGACAAGGGATTAAAAGAAATTGCTCGAGTACTAAAACCTACTGGAGTTTTGGTTATTTTAGAAACTTCCAACCCAACAAAATTTCCTTTTAAACAAGGTTATAAATTACACACGCATCTGATACTTCCTATTATTGGCAAACTTTTTTCTAAAGACAAAGTTGCCTATTCCTATTTGTCTGAAAGTGCTAATTATTTTCCTTTTGGAGAAAAGTTCAACAATATTTTAAAGAAAAATGGGTTTACTAACTCAGAAGACAAGCCAGTAACTTTTGGGGTTGCAACAATTTATACCGCCAGTAAATAATGAATTTGAAGTATTTTATTTTATTTGGAATTTTTACATTCTCCTTCTCCACCTTTTCACAAAATAAACGTGTAGAAAACTTACCCACTTTCGATAAAAAAAAAATACACTTTGGCTATTATTTGGGATTGAATCAAAATGACTTTAAGCTAAGCATTAAAAAAAATTCTTTTGGCGTTGAACCTGGTAATATTTTAGTGGAACCAACGCCGGGTTTTAATGTTGGCTTTATTATAGACCTACGTTTGCATAAAAATTTAAACCTACGTTTTGAACCCGGATTAATAAGCAATACCAAGAAAATCATCTTTAACTACTTGGACGAACCCAAAGACAGTATTAGAAAAGTGACCTCAACCTTTCTTCACGTTCCATTGGTTTTTAAAATGAGTACCGACAAGTATCGCAACATTCGACCATATCTACTAGCAGGTGTTTCATATGATCTAAATCTTTCCAGTAACGAAAAAAATCAAGATGATAATAATACAGGAGAATTTCGAACGGAAACGCATAACTTCATGTATGAGTTAGGAATTGGAGTTGATATTTATCTTCATTATTTCAAGTTTTCTCCTTCAATAAGAGGTGTTTTTGCAATCAATAATGAACTAAAATACGACAACGTTGCAAATGGTGCCAGTAAATGGACAGACCCCATTAAATTTTTAGGAACGCGGGGGCTTTTCTTAAATTTGGCATTCGAATAATCCTTCGATGTTTGGATTGAAGACTACGAAACGCTACTTCTTTTGAATTCACTTAATAAAATAGCTGTTGCAGTAGCAACGTTTAAACTTTCTGTCTCCTGGAGTTCTCCAAACCTTGGAATTGAAATCTTATGGGACACTAGATTCCTTATGGAATCTGAAATACCGTTTGCTTCATTTCCCATAATTAACACCGCCTCTTTTGGCAGTGAAGAAGTATACACATTACTACCCTCCATATCGGCAATAAATACGGGTAGCTTTGTCGCTTTAATATACGGGTGTAAATCTGTGTAAACAATGGAAACTCTAGTAACTGAACCCATAGAAGCTTGTACAACTTTCTGGTTAAAAGCATCTACCGTGTCTAAAGAACAAACCAATTGTATAACTCCAAACCAATCACATAAACGAATAATAGTTCCTAAATTTCCTGGATCATTTATAGCATCTAAAGCTAAAATAAGTCCATTTTCTTTTAAACTTGTTGCTGCTGGAAATTCGAAAATTGCAAAGACCTTATTGGGCGTTTTTAACTTGCTAATTTTTTTTAGTTCTTTTTCAGAAACAACAATCACTTTATTCTTTTCAACGTTACAAATAAAATCGTTAGTACAGAAAAGCAAATGAACTTTATAGTTGGCATCTAGAATTTCTTCAACTACTTTTACGCCTTCAGCAATAAATAATTGATGCTTTATTCGATACTTTTTTTGCGATAAACTTGTTATCAGTTTAAGTTGATTTTTAGAAATACTCATTAATTGATTCTAATTGAAAATATACCATGGAAAAATACTATTTTTGAAACAAATAGTTTTGCAAACTTAATGAAAAAACTCTCTCTTTTTTTCTTCCTCTTTATTCTTTTTGCTTCTTGCAACTCCACAAAGCATGTTGCCGAAAAAGAATACCTCCTCACTAAAAACTACATTTACGTTGACAGTGTGAAAAACACGAGTGGTGAACTTCAGAAATACGTTCTTCAAAAACCGAATCCGCGCTTTTTAGGTTTGCCTTTTGGCTTGTATTTTCATAATATGGGAAATCACAAAAAATCAAAAACAGCCAAAGATTGGGGTGAAAAAAACAGAGGTACTTATCATTTGATCAAAACTATATTTTCAGAAAAACAAAGTATTGCTTATGCTAACACACTTATAGGTCTTAATAATTGGCTTTTGGCATATGATAAACCTGCCATTTTAAACAAGGGAAAAATATCAAAAACGGGGAATAATCTATTGGCCTATTACAAAACTCAAGGGTATTTTGAAGCGAGTATAAAGACGGCGGTTAATGATTCACTAAAAGCAAAAAGAGCAACTGTTGATTACTATATAAAACCTGGGAAACCTACTTTTTTAGATACGATTGCTGTAAAAATAGAATCGCTAGTTTTAGATTCAATTTATAAAAATGCTTTACAAACATCGCTTTTAAAAAAAGGCAGTCAATACAAAAATCAAACTTTCATAGACGAAGCAAAACAAGTTATAAAACTTTATAGAAATAATGGAATTTATCATTTTGCTGAAAACTATCTCGGGTTTTATGTAGACTCAACAAGAAATGATTACAAAACAAATGTAGATTTTATTATTTCTGGAGACCGAATTATTGAAGAGAACGGCGCTTATATTAACAAGCCTTTTAAGGTACAAAAAATTAAAGACGTTTCAATAATAACAGATTATTCTTTTTTAAAAAAAGAGGAAACTCCCAAAGATACTGTCTCTTATAAAGGGATTCAATTTATTGCTTATGACAAAGTAAGATACAATCCGAAATACCTTGCGGAATCTATTTTCTTAAAACCCGGCGGTATCTATAAGGACACTTTAAGAAACTTGACAAGAAACCACTTAAAGTCACTCAAAAACTTTAAAACGACCAGTATTAAATTTGAAGAGTTAAATGATCAGGAGTTAAAAATGAATATTCTTTTAACCCCTATTGAAAAATACACTTTGGGTTTTGAGACGGAATTGACACACTCTAATATTAGAAATATTGGTACTTCTGCAAAATTTTCTATTACAGATAGAAATGCTTTTAGAGGTGCAGAATTACTAAAAATGTCACTACTTGGTTCTTGGTTTAACTCCAACAATGGACCCGGTTGGGAATTTGGAGGAGATGTATCTGTTGAAATTCCAAGATTTGTAGCTCCTTTTGGATTGAGTAAATTAGTTCCGAAAGAAATGTCCCCGAGAACACTTTTTTCTATAGGTTCAAGTGTACAAAAAAACATTGGTCTAGACCGGCAAACTTTTACGCTGTTTTCTGATTACAAATGGCAATACAATGCTCAAAAGACCATTCAATTAGAAGTTTTTAACACACAGTATATTCAAAATCAAAATATTGACAAATACTTTAATGTTTATAGTTCTGAGTTTACAAACCTAAAGAATGTTGTTCTTGAATTAGACCCTTCTTTTGTATTTCCAGACGACGAGACATTGCCACAAGTTGCATTAAACAAAATGCGCGCCATTGCAACTGATAATTCGCTTCAAGTAAGTAATCCAACTGAATTTAACAACAACTTAAATATTTTAAACCGGTATAATATTATTACCTCCGATTTCTTAATCCCGACCATTGCTTATTCATACACCTATAACAACCAATACAACTTTAAAGACAATCAATTTTCATTTTTTAAAGTGCGTATTGCAAATTCAGGAAATGTTTTAGGATTGCTTTCTAAAGATAAAAATGCCAATAATAAAAAAACCTTTTTAGACATTCCATTAGCACAGTATTTTAAGACAGATATTGAATATAAGAAATTTTGGGATGTAGGGAGTACCTCAGTAATCGGAATCCGTAGTTTTTTAGGTGCAATTATCACCTATGATAATTCAGCAATTCCATTTACAAAAAGTTATTTTGCAGGGGGCTCCAATGACATTCGAGCTTGGCAAACCTATGAATTGGGTCCAGGAAGAAGAAATACGGGATTAGAATATAATATCGGAAGTTTAAAATTTTTAACGAGTTTAGAGTATCGATTTGATATTGTTGCCAAACTAAAAGGAGCGATTTTTGCAGATGCTGGAAATATTTGGGACATTACCAACTCCTCTTTTGTAGACAGTGAGGCAAAATTTAACGGTTTCTCTTCATTAGGTGATTTTGCGGTTGGAACTGGTTTTGGTGTTCGTTATGATCTCAACTTTTTAATTCTTCGTTTTGATGTTGGCTTTAAAACTCACGAACCTTATTTAAAAGAAAATAAGTGGTTTAGCAACTATAATTTTTCGAGTGCAGTTTACAACGTCGGAATTAACTACCCGTTTTAAAGCGGTTCTTACGGGACTAAAACGTATTCGTAAACATCCTATTTTTTTTGAATTTTACACAAAAAAACATGTAATTTTGTGGGCAAATAAAACTAAAAACATTTTTTATGATTAAGCCAGGAGTTGCCACAGGTAAAGAAGTTCAAGAAATATTTAATTTAGCAAAGGAGAAAGCATTTGCAATCCCTGCTGTAAACGTAGTTGGTTCTAGTACAATCAACGCCGTTTTGGAAACTGCAAAAGATTTAAATGCTCCTGTTATTATTCAATTTTCGAATGGTGGTGCACAATTTAATGCAGGTAAAGGTTTGTCAAACGAAAATGAAAAAGCAGCCATTGCTGGTGCTGTTGCAGGTGCAAAGCACATTCACGAATTAGCAGTAGTATACGGAGTTCCTGTAATTTTACATACCGACCACGCAGCAAAAAAATTATTACCTTGGATTGATGGTTTGTTAGATGCGTCTGAAAAGCACTTTGCTGAAACAGGTAAATCTTTATATAGTTCTCACATGATCGATTTGTCTGAAGAGTCTTTAGAGGAAAATATCGAGATTTGTAAAAAGTATTTGGCCAGAATGAGTAAAATTGGGATGACCTTAGAAATTGAATTAGGAATTACTGGTGGTGAAGAAGATGGTGTAGATAATTCTGATGTTGATATTTCAAAATTATACACACAACCCGAAGAAGTAGCTTATGCGTATGAAGAGTTGCTAAAAGTTTCTCCTCAATTTACAATTGCGGCAGCTTTTGGAAACGTTCACGGGGTTTATAAACCAGGGAATGTAAAATTAACACCGAAAATTTTAAAGAATTCTCAAGAATATATTTCTAAAAAATACAATGTTCCTCACAATACAATTGATTTTGTATTTCATGGTGGTTCTGGTTCTACAGTAGAAGAAATTAGAGAAGCTATTGGTTATGGTACTATTAAAATGAATATTGATACCGATTTACAATATGCATTTACAGAAGGAATTCGCGATTACATGATTAGCAAACAAGCTTATGTTTCTTCTCAAATTGGAAATCCTGATGGAGCAGATCAGCCAAATAAAAAACATTACGATCCAAGAAAATGGTTGCGTGAAGGTGAGCAAACTTTTAAAGCCCGCTTAAAACAAGCATTTGAAGATTTAAACAATGTAAACACTTTATAGTTTTACATTTGACCTTTTTTTTAAAAAGCATTTTGATACGTTCTCAAAATGCTTTTTCTATTAAAAATAGATATCTAGAAAGAAAAAAGGATAGTTCATAAAAAACTTTTACATTTGTGGCTCACTATTTTTTAAAATAGTTGAAACAATTAGACAAACAACAACATAAATCGAAGGAACTATGGCTTGGTTTAAACGTACAGATAAGGGGATTCAAACCCCAACAGAAGAAAAAAAAGACACTCCAAAAGGTCTTTGGTATAAAACACCAAGTGGCAAAATTATTGACACTGAAGAATTAAAGAAGAACTTATATGTAAGTCCAGAAGATGGTTACCATGTAAGAATTGGAAGTAGAGAGTATTTCGAATTGTTCTTTGATGACAATACCTTTACGGAATTGGATGAAAATTTGACTTCTAAAGATCCTTTAAACTTCGAAGACACCAAAAAATATCCAGAACGCGTAAAAGCAGCGCAAGAAAAAACCAATCTAAAAGATGCTGTTAGAACTGCAGTTGGAAAATCTTTTGGAAAAGAACTCGTGATAGCGGCAATGGATTTTGCTTTTATTGGCGGTTCTATGGGAAGTGTTGTTGGAGAAAAGATTGCAAGAGCCATTGATTATTCAATAAAAAATAAAGTACCCTTTTTAATGGTTTCAAAATCTGGTGGTGCACGAATGATGGAAGCATCACTCTCTTTAATGCAGTTGGTGAAAACTTCTGCAAAACTGGCACAATTAGCAGAAGCTAAAATTCCGTACATCTCTTTATGTACAGACCCTACAACAGGAGGAACAACGGCCTCTTTTGCAATGTTAGGAGATATTAATGTTGCAGAACCCAATGCCCTAATTGCATTTGCAGGACCGAGAGTTGTGAAAGATACTACCGGAAAAGATTTACCCAAAGGGTTTCAACGTTCTGAATTTGTCTTGGAACACGGTTTCCTAGATGGGATCTACGAAAGAAAAAATTTAAAAAAGCAAGTAAACTTATACATCGATTTAATACAGAATATACCTGTAAGAAATCAATAAATAATATTATATTTGCAAACTCAACGGATATTCCATTGATATACATAATAATCATTTAAATAATATTGGCATGTACTTAACTAAAGAAGTAAAAGAAAGCATCTTCGAAAAACACGGTAAAGGAAAAAACGATACCGGTTCTTCAGAAGGTCAAATCGCGTTATTTACGCACAGAATTAACCATTTAACCGAGCACTTAAAGAAAAATCGTAAAGATTATAATACAGAGCGTTCGTTAGTAATGATGGTTGGTAAGCGTAGAAGCTTGTTAGATTACTTGAAGAAATCAGAAATCAACAGATATCGTGCGATTATCAAAGAATTAGGAATTAGAAAGTAATTCTTACAAAAAGAGGGGCTATAAACGCACCTCTTTTTTATTACAATAAATTAAAGTCTGATTCTAACAAAGTCAGTAACAGTACAAAAAAATCAAAAATAGTAACAGCATTTTTGATTTTCCATTTCAACAACAGACAACAACACAACAACAAAAAATTAGTAATTTAAAATTTAGAATTCATTTATGATTCCAAAAGTATTTAGAGAGGTTATAGACCTTGGAGATGGAAGAACCATTTCATTAGAAACCGGTAAACTAGCAAAACAAGCTCACGGTTCAGTTGTTGTTCAGATGGGAAAAGCAATGTTGTTATGTACAGTAGTATCTAGCTACAAAGCAGGTACAGTAGACTTTTTACCATTAACAGTAGATTATAGAGAAAAATTTGCAGCTGCAGGACGTTATCCTGGAGGATTCTTTAAAAGAGAAGCAAGACCAAGTGATGGAGAAGTATTAACAATGCGTTTAGTAGACCGAGTTTTACGTCCGTTATTTCCAAAAGATTACCATTCCGAAGTACAAGTGATGATTCAATTGATGTCTCATGATGAAGATGTAATGCCAGACGCATTAGCAGGTTTGGCAGCATCAGCAGCGATTCAATTATCAGACTTTCCTTTCGAATGTCCAATTTCTGAAGCACGTGTTGCAAGAGTAAATGGAGAATTCGTAATCAACCCAAATAGAGCACAATTAGCAGCATCTGACATTGACATGATGATTGGAGCTTCGGCAGATTCTGTAATGATGGTGGAAGGTGAGATGGATGAAATTTCTGAAGAAGAAATGGCAGACGCAATTAAGTTTGCACACGAAGCAATTAAAGTTCAGTGTGCTGCTCAAGTTCGTTTGGCGGAAGCTTTCGGGAAAAAAGAAACTAGAACATATGAAGGTGAAAGAGAAGATGAAGAATTAGCAGCAAAAATTCATGCCTTCAGTTATGACAAATGTTATACAATTGCTAAAAAGGGAACTTCAAAAGTAGAACGTACAACTGCTTTTGGTGAAGTAAAAGAAGAATTAACAGCTTCATTTACAGAAGAAGAATTAGCAGATTACGGAGATTTAGTTGGAAAATATTTTAATAAAGCGCAAAAAGCTGCAGTTAGAGAATTAACTTTAGCGGAAGGCTTGCGTTTAGACGGACGTAAAACTGACGAAATTAGACCTATTTGGTGTGAGGTTGATTACTTACCATCCGTTCATGGTTCATCCATATTTACACGTGGAGAAACACAAGCATTAGCAACTGTAACTTTAGGAACTTCGAGAGATGCAAATAAAATAGATATGCCTTCTTACGAAGGTGAAGAGAACTTCTATTTGCATTACAACTTCCCTCCTTTTTGTACCGGTGAAGCAAGACCTTTAAGAGGAACTTCTCGAAGAGAAGTTGGTCATGGTAACTTAGCACAACGAGGATTAAAAGGGATGATTCCAGATGATTGCCCTTATACTGTAAGAGTAGTTTCTGAAGTTTTAGAATCTAATGGTTCTTCTTCTATGGCAACTGTTTGTGCGGGTACAATGGCTTTAATGGATGCTGGTGTTCAAATGACAAGACCCGTTTCTGGTATTGCTATGGGATTAATCTCTGATGGAGATCGTTATGCCGTTTTATCCGATATTTTAGGGGATGAAGACCACTTAGGGGATATGGACTTTAAAGTAACGGGTACTTCTGAAGGAATTACCGCCTGTCAAATGGATATTAAAGTAAAAGGCCTTTCATACGAGATTTTAGTAAATGCACTTAAACAAGCAAGAAACGGTCGTTTGCACATTTTAGACAAATTAACAGAGACGATTACTACGCCTAATGCAGAAGTAAAAGATCACGCACCTAAAATGATTAACAGAAGAATTCCTAATGATATGATTGGGGCCTTTATTGGACCAGGAGGGAAACATATTCAGGAATTGCAAAAAGAAACTGGTACTACAATTGTAATAACAGAAGATGCAGTTACTGAAGAAGGAATTATTGAAATTTTAGGAACAGATCCTGCAGGAATTGAACAAGTAATCACTCGCATCGAGTCAATGCTTTTCAAACCTGTTGTAGGAAGTGCTTACGAAGTAAAAGTAATTAAAATGTTAGATTTTGGTGCCGTTGTAGAATATGCAGAAGCTCCAGGAAATGAAGTTTTATTACATGTAAGTGAATTGGCATGGGAACGTACAGAAAATGTTTCTGACGTTGTAAATATGGGAGACGTTTTTGATGTGAAATACTTTGGTTTAGACCCAAGAACTCGTAAAGAAAAAGTTTCTCGTAAGGCATTGTTACCAAAACCAGAAGGTTATGTAGCAAGACCACCAAGAGATGACAAACGTTCTGGTGGACGTGATAACAGAAGCAGAGATAACCGCGGACGTGATGACAGAAAACCAAGAGCTCCAAGAAAAGAAGAATAAACTTAATTCTCTTTAGGAATAGAAAACCAAACCTGTTACGCTTCAAAACGTAACAGGTTTTTTTGTAACGCTACCATAAATCCATTCATGCTTTTTATAATACAACGAATGCCTTCTCTGTCTATAAATAGGCAAAACACAATAATCTAAAGGGATAAAATCTTCTTTGACTTTCTATCCAATTTTAATTGACTAAATTTAGCCCTTAAATCAATGTTTAATTTAAAGAAATCGTTGGTAATCATCCAAAAAACATCTAACATATCTACAAAATTTAGTCCCACTAATACCTATCATAGTTACTATATATGCATACTTTTTCAATCAATCATATAGCGCTTTCTGTTAAAGATGTCAATGAATCTATTGAGTTTTATAAAAAAGTACTTCTACTAACAGAAATTAAGAATACAGCATCCAACTCAAAAACAAGATGGCTATCAATTAGTGAAGGAAAACAACTACACTTGATTCCTCGGCCCAATGCTGAAATAAAAACCAACAAGGCAGTACATTTTGCTTTGGCAACTGCTACTTTAAATACATTTATAAAACATCTAGATGAGTTAAACGTTGAATATTCGGATTGGCTTGATACCCCAAATAAAGATTATATAAGAAAAGATGGAATTGTCCAGATTTACTTTCAAGATCCAAATGGTTATTGGATTGAAATAAACAACGACATTTAACAAATTATAGATGTTTGTAAAATTGATTGCCAAAAACATCGCTTCACACAAACACTTCGCATTTCAAGTTGTTATTTATTTTTCATCCAAAAAAATGTATTGTTTTTTATAAAATTGAAAAAAATCATCAATAGAAGTTGATGGTTTTTTGTTTCTTTGTGAGGAATAGATTTTTCAAATGTAAAAACATGAAATTTCTTAAAATTTCGACTTGAAAATCCAACGCATTACATATCTCTCTTTAGGTACAAATCAAGGAAACAAACTTGGAAACCTCCAAAAAGCAATTCATTTAATTGCCAGTGAGGTGGGTGCTATTCAAAAAATAGCTGCTGTCTACAAAACACCTTCATGGGGTTTTGAGGGAGATGAATTTTTAAATACTTGCATAAAGGTTTCTACCTATCAAGCTCCAGAAAAATTATTACAAACCCTTCTAGCAATCGAAAAAAAATTAGGTAGAACTAGAAAAGACCAAAAAGAATATCAAAACAGATCCATAGACATTGATGTTTTATTGTTTGACGATGAAATTATTTTCTCTAGAACACTCACAGTCCCACATCCAAAAATGTTATTGCGCAAATTTGTTATGGTGCCTCTAAATGAAATTGCTTCCACCTTCATACACCCAATCACTAAAAATAAAATTGAAATTTGCTTGCAAAATTGTGAAGATACTTTAGGAATTGAAATGATTCCAGAGAAATTAATACGTCCAATTCCATTATCAGAAAAATACAATTACATAGCCATTGAAGGAAATATTGGAGCTGGTAAAACTTCACTAGCCAATCTGCTCTCAGATCAATTTAATGCAAAAGTAGTTTTAGAACGCTTTGCAGACAATCCTTTTTTACCAAAGTTTTACGAAGACAAAGAACGTTATGCATTTCCGTTAGAAATGAGTTTTCTTGCAGACAGGTATCAGCAATTGAGTGATGATTTGGCGCAATTTGACTTATTTAAAAACTTTATTGTTTCCGATTATTATATTTTTAAATCTTTAATTTTCGCACAAGTTACTTTGTCTAAGGACGAATACTTCTTGTACCGAAAAATATTTGATTTGATGTATAAAGAGATTACAAAACCGGATCTATATGTGTATCTATATCAGAATACAGATCGATTGTTAGAGAACATTAAAAAAAGAGGAAGAGACTACGAACAAAGTATTGAAAAAGACTATTTAAAAAAAATACAAGAAGGGTATTCTAATTTTATAAAAACAGAACAAGACTTAAACGTATTGACCATTGATGTTTCTGAATTGGATTTTGTAAATAATGAAAATGACTACTTCACAATCATCCAGCAAATCAACGAGGCTTAAATTGTTTTAGTTAAAAAAGAAAGCACAAAAAAAGGATCCACATTGTGAATCCTTTTTTTATGATTTATAAAAAATTACTCTTTTATAATTTCAAGTTTCTCTGCAAAATAAGAACAAAAATCACGCATGGTAGCGCTCATTTTTTCATCATTTGTAGCTCTCTCAAAAGAATCTGCCATCGATACTAAGGTCTGGTGAAAAAATTGTTTCATTTCATCTACTGGCATGTCTTTAGTCCATAAATCCATGCGTAAAGTATCTTTGTCTTTAGGATCCCAAACAGACAACATAATTGCCTTAGATGTCATATCTTCAATTCCTCCTTCTTTTGCTGTCCATGAAATTTCTTCTGGAACTCTATTTTCATCCAATCCAATTTGAAATTTGATCTCTGATGTATGTTTTACAGCCATTACTTTTTTGGTTTATATTTTGATTGGTCTAATAAACTTTGTGCGTCTATTGCTATTAATTTTTGCAAAGATACATCATTCTGTTTCATGAAAGATCGAACAATTTGCCAACCAATATAACTCCCTATTTTACCTGGAGATTGATTGTCTTGTGCCGTATAAAATTTAGAAAAAGGGGCATCCTCAATAAATCGTTTGTTCAACTTCGTATCCGTACTGTATAGCAATTCATTTTCAATAAAAAATTTCCAAACCGCTTCTTCTTGCTGTTTTGCCCAAGCTAATTTGGCAAAAGTATAACCTGTTTTTTCTTTTTCAGAAACAGATGGCAAATAAACATCTAGTAAATACATTTTTTTTCCTTCTTCAATTATTTTCGACGAGAAACTTCGATAGTTAGAAGGTGGAAATTGAGAATTAATAATTGCGTTGGCAACATCAACAATAAGGTGTTCTTTCGTATTGTTCTCCTTAATGTACATTGGATAATCTGCATAAAAGTCATGCTGCTTTCCCAAATAAACATCTAAAGAAACCAACAACAAACTATCTGCATACACCACTCGATTCTCATAATCAATATTGGACAGCATGGTAATGACTTTGGGAGCTTTAAATCTAGGATTATAAAAGGCTACATGTTTGAATAAGGAGGTAAATTGTTTTTTAATTTCGTTGAAATCGTTGAAGATTATTTGCGTTTCTTGAAATAATTCTTGTTCGTCTTTGTTGTTTATTTTTGCCAACCAAACGCTATCAGTCACTGCCTTTGGAAACAATAAAGGAAATTTTTTTTTAACCTCAACTAAGGTCTTTGGGGTGGCATTGTAAAAAGCCTCTTCAAATCGTTCTATCGCGAAATCCACTTCAATGCTTGAAACATCGATACTATTTTTGTCTTCATTTTTACAAGAGAGTAAAATGAGAGAAATCATAAAAATCCTTAAAAAAAACTTCATAAAATTTGTATCTTGCTGTTAGATAATAGAACGACAAAAATACTAAAATAGTTTGTGTATGAATGCTCAAAAAGTAACAGAACATATTATTGATTGGTTAAAAGTGTATGCAGAGAATGCTGGGGTAAAAGGGTTTGTAATTGGGGTTTCTGGCGGAATCGATTCTGCGGCAACTTCCACCTTATGTGCAGCAACAGGTTTCCCTACATTATGTGTAGAAATGCCAATACACCAAGCACCAAATCAAGTAACGAGAGCTGAAGCACATATTGCGCAATTAAAAGATAGATATGCAAATGTTTCTAGTGTTCGCGTTGATCTAACAAGCTCTTTTGATAATTTTATAAATGTCGTTCCCGAGGTTGCTTCTTCAGAACAAGTGGCACTTTCTTTAGCAAACACAAGAGCAAGATTGCGAATGACCACTTTGTATTATTTTGCGGGACTGCACAATTATCTAGTTGCTGGAACGGGAAATAAAGTTGAAGATTTTGGAGTTGGGTTTTACACCAAATATGGAGATGGTGGTGTGGATCTTAGTCCTATTGCCGATTTAATGAAATCTGAAGTATATGAAATCGCTGCTTTTTTAAAGGTCCCAACAGCCATCCAAGAGGCACAACCTACAGACGGCCTGTTTGGAGACAGCAGAACCGATGAAGATCAAATAGGCGCTTCTTATGATGAATTGGAATGGGCAATGAAAATGCAAGATCTTGAAAAAACTGAGAATGATTTTATAGGTAGAGAACAAGAAGTTTTTAAAATTTACTCGCGTTTGAACAGCGTCAACCAACATAAAATGAACCCAATACCTGTTTGTGAAATTCCTGAAAGTTTACAATAATTGATCGTTCTAAACCACTCTTGTCAATTTATTAAAAAGTTTCATTTTTAAATTATTATACCTTATAATTTCTTCTTTTTCTTCGTTGGAGTATATTCTATTTTCTGAGAATTTCTCATTCACCAAAGTTTCGATCAAAACTCTTCTGATATTAAAAACAACATCATTTACTGCTTTTGGTAATTTTTCTATTTCAGATTTCACTTCAATACTTTTGCTTTCCCAGTTACTTAATTGCTGAGTAGGGTTTTCTTTTTCCATTAAAATGGATGTTACTATTGAAGAAATTTCGATATTCTTGTGGTTAATTAAACGGTCGATGTCTAATTTTTCTAGCTGATTTAATTGATGAATAATTTCATTATAAATCTCTTGAAATGTAGTGTTTGAGAACTCTATTTCGTCCTCATGTAAATGAACATAAATTTCTGCTGAAACAGTGTTTTTATAAATTCTATTAGTGTAAATTTCTTTTCCGTCTTCGTTTACCTGAACCACTTCCTCTATAAAATCTACTTCATTATTTCCATAAAGTAATAAAATTCTTATGATTTCTTTTTCTAAAATAGACAACTGGTCTATTTTTTGAGTAGCCATCATTCCTCCTTTTACAATACCCATTTGAGATTGCTCTTCCTGCTGGAAATATTCTGGTGGTGGTTGATTTGGATCTACATTTGAATTGAAATTTGATTTTGTATTGCTTTTATCCGCTTTTGCATTGCGTTCTTTACTTAGCATTTGTGCCAATTCACTAAATAAAACACGTTCTGAAATGTCCATAATTCTGGCACATTCTTGCACATAAACTTCGCGTTGTATGCCGTCTGGTATTTTAGAAATACTCAATACAATATCTCGAATAACGCCTGCTTTTTTTATTGGGTCATTTTTCGAATCTTTTAAAAGTAATGATACTTTAAAGTTAATAAAGTCTTGTGCAGCGTCTTCTAAATAGATTTTCAGCTCACTATCCGAATGTGATTTGGCAAAACTATCTGGATCTTCTCCATCTGGAAACTGAACGACCTTTACGTTCATTCCTTGTTCTAGAATCAAGTCGATTCCACGAAGAGAGGCACGAATTCCAGCTGCATCGCCATCAAAAAGCACAGTAATGTTTTTAGTCAATCTACTTACCAATCGAATTTGATCTGCTGTTAACGCAGTTCCAGAGGATGCAACTACATTTTCTACTCCGGATTGATTGAACGAAATAACATCGGTATAGCCTTCTACCAAAAAACAATTGTCTTGTTTGGCAATTTCTTTCTTGGCTTGATAGATTCCATATAAAATTTTACTTTTATGGTAAATATCACTTTCTGGGGAATTTAAATATTTTGCGGCTTTTTTATCACTTGTTAAAATTCGCCCCCCAAAACCTAATACTCGACCCGACATGGAGTGGATCGGAAACATCACCCTGCCTTTAAATCGATCAAATTGTTTGTTTTCTTTGACAATGGTCAATCCGGTTGATGCTAAGTATTTAAGATCATATCCTTTGTCTAAAGCTGCTTTGGTAAAATTATCCCATTCATCTTTACAATATCCTAAATCAAATTTTTTGATGGTTTCGTCTGAAAAACCACGTTCTTTAAAGTAAGACAACCCGATTGCTTTTCCTTTAATGGTATTGAGCATAAGGTCATGAAAGTATTCTTTGGCAAAATTAGAGACCAAAAACATACTTTCTCGCTCATTTAATTGTGCTTTTTGTTCATCGGATTGTTCGGTTTCTTCAATTTCTATGTTGTACTTTCTTGCCAACCATCTTAGGGCTTCCGGATAGGAATAGTGTTCATGTTCCATTAAAAAAGAAACTGCATTTCCACCTTTTCCAGTCGAAAAATCTTTCCAGATTTGCTTTACAGGAGATACCATAAACGAGGGTGATTTTTCATCTGTAAAGGGGCTTAACCCTTTAAAATTACTTCCTGCTTTTTTTAACTGAACAAACTCACCAATAACCTCTTCTACTCTTGCAGATTCGAAAACACGGTCTATGGTACTTCTAGAAATCATGGATTATATTCTTTAATAGAAAACAAAGATACCAATTTTGAACGTTGTTTTCTGTCTGGTTTTTTTTGGAAATAAAAAAGACCTCACAGGCTTTAAAAAAGCGATGAGGTCTTTAATCTAATAGCTGCTAATTATGAAGCTGCTCTTAACTTTTTTAGGGTCGTATTTGTTAATTTAGATTCTGCATATTCTTTTGTGACCTTCAGTACTTTTTCTTCAGCACTTGGCAATTCAAACATGGCGTCTGTAAAGATCGCTTCACAAAGAGAACGCAAACCTCTTGCCCCCAACTTGTAAGCTACTGCATTTTCTACAATATAATTCAAGGCATCTTCTTCGATTGTAAAATCAATATCGTCCATTGTAAACAACTTCGTGTATTGTTTGATAATGGAGTTTTTAGGCGCTGTTAGAATGGCTCTTAATGTAACTGTATCCAAAGGATTCATATAACTTAAGACTGGTAAACGGCCAATGATTTCTGGAATCAATCCAAAAGCTTTTAAATCGGAAGGAATGATGTATTGCAACAAATTTTCCTCATCTATTTTATCATCGTCTAAAGATGCACTAAAACCAACGGCTTGCCTGTTTAAACGCTTACTGATGATTCTTTCAATTCCTGAAAAAGCACCTCCTGCAATAAATAAAATGTCTTTTGTATCTACTTCGATAAACTTTTGCTCTGGGTGTTTTCTTCCGCCTTTTGGCGCAACATTTACAACAGTACCCTCTAATAATTTTAATAATGCTTGCTGAACACCTTCTCCAGAAACATCTCTAGTAATAGATGGATTATCGCCTTTTCTAGCTATTTTATCAATCTCATCAATAAAAACAATTCCTCTTTGTGCTTTTTCTAAATCGTAATCTGCTGCTTGTAAAAGCCTGCTCAATATACTTTCTACATCTTCACCAACATATCCTGCTTGTGTTAATACGGTTGCGTCTACAATAGAAAAAGGGACGTTTAGCATTTTTGCAATCGTTCTTGCAACTAATGTTTTTCCAGTACCTGTTTCACCAACCAATACAATATTTGACTTTTCGATTTCTACTTCATCTTCATCATCTGTGGTTTGTAACAATCTTTTGTAATGATTGTAAACTGCTACAGCCATTGAACGTTTGGTTTCATCTTGCCCAATAATATATTGATCTAAAAACGTTTTAATTGCAACTGGTTTTCTTAGTAATAAATCTTTTGAAAGATCACCCGTTTTTGTTTCAGATACTTCTTCTTCAACAATACCGTGTGCTTGCTCAATACATTTATCACAAATATGCGCATCTACCCCTGCTATTAACAAGTCTGTTTCTGCTTTTTTTCGTCCGCAAAACGAACATTCTAAATTTTCTTCTTTCGACATTTGAATCGCTTTAGGCTTTTTACTTTCTTACTAAAACTTCGTCGATCATACCGTACAGCTTAGCTTCGTCTGCCTTCATCCAGTAATCTCTATCAGAATCTTGGTGTACTTTTTCGATGGTTTGTCCAGAATGATTTGCAATAATTGCATACAACTCATTTTTTAGTTTTAAGATTTCTCGTGTGGTAATTTCGATATCTGAAGCCTGACCTTGTGCTCCTCCTAATGGTTGGTGAATCATTACACGAGAGTGTGGCAATGCAGAACGTTTTCCTTTTGCTCCCGCACACATTAAAACAGCACCCATAGAGGCTGCCATTCCTGTACATATTGTTGCAACATCTGGCTTTATAAACTGCATGGTATCGTAAATACCCAAACCAGCATATACCCCTCCTCCTGGAGAGTTAATATATATTGAAATATCTTTATTGGCATCTAAACTCTCTAAAAACAACAATTGTGCCTGTATAACATTGGCTACTTGATCATTAATACCTGTTCCTAAGAAAATAATTCTATCCATCATTAAACGTGAAAAAACATCCATTTGGGTAATGTTCATCTGACGTTCTTCCATAATATAGGGCGTAAGACTACTGGTTATTTTACCTAAATAGGTACTGTTTATTCCGTGGTGTTTTGTTGCGTATTTTTCGAACTCTTTTCCGTAATCCATTTCCGTGATTATTTTATTATTTGAACGGTAAAGATAAGAACTATTCCGTTACTATTTTATGACTGTACTAGACTAAAAAAACCCGAATTTAACAATTCAGGTTTTTAATTATTTGTTTTTTTGCTCAAAAATGAGCACAAAAACAAGCTGTGACTGTTATTTGTAAACTTCTTTTACAAATTTCTCGTAAGAAAGTTCTTTTGACTTAAAGCTCATGTTTTCTTTAAAGAACGTCAATAATTTTTGACTCATTAATTGAGCTTGTAATTTTTGAGCTTCTTCTTGATTTGATAAAATTCTTGTGGCAATATCATCCAATTCTTTTTCTTCTGGATTCATATTCCCAAATTGTGCCATTTGCGTGCGGATAAATCCTTTTGCATAGTTCACCAATTCTGCATAATCTAATTTGATGTCGTTGTCTTTCATAATCTTTCCTTCGATTAATTGATAACGCAGCGCTTTTTCAGATTTTGCATATTCTGCTGCTGCTTCTTCTGTTGACAATTGTTTTTCACCGGCTGTTGCTAACCATTTCTTTAAGAAATCTGCTGGTAAATCAAATTTTGTATTTTCAACTAAGTACTCTGTTACAGCATTTAATAATTGTTGATCTCCTTGTTGGCTGAACTGCTTTTCTGCATCTTCTTTGATCTTCGCTCTTACCGCTGTTACAGTCGTTACGCTTCCGTCAGGGAAAAGTTTGTTAAACAATTCTTGATCTAATTCTGCAAGCACTGTTTCTGTGGTTGCTTCTAAAGTAAATGTTACATTAATATCTAAACCTACCACTTCTTCTTGAGGAATGCCTAAAACAGACTCTAGTTGATATTCATTTGTAAACAATCCTTTTGTTTTCAATTCGATAACAGCACCACTCTTTGCACCAACAAACTTTTTCAAGTTTATTTTGCCTTTAACATCTTTTAAAGAAAATGTTGCTTTTTTATCAATTTCTTTTTCTTGACTCACAAAAGTACCAGTAACATTAGACGTTGCTGTAGCTACCTCTGTTGGAGATTCTGTACCATAACGCGCTTGAATATTTTCAACTTCTTTGTCGATTAATTCTTCGGTTGCGATAATATTATATTGAGTAACTTCTTTCTTTGCATTTAAATTCACATCAAATTGAGGCGCTAAACCTAATTCAAATTCGAAAGAAAAAACTTCCGCTTCCCAGTTAAAATCTTCTTGCATTCTTGGGATTGGGTTTCCTAAGATCTCTAACTTCTCGTCTGTTAAGTATTTATTAAGAGAGGCTTGTATAAGCTTGTTTACCTCATCGATCATAATCGATTTACCATATTGCTTTTTAATCATACCCATTGGCACATGCCCTTTTCTAAATCCAGGTATGTCAGCTTTTTTACGGTAATCTTCTAGTAGTCCAGATACTTTTTCTTGGTAGTCTTCTGCAACAATTTCAATTTTTACAACTGCGTTTAACGCATCACTGTTTTGTTTTGTAATATTCATTTCTTTATAGGCTTCTGTTCATAAAAAATCGATTGCAAAACTACTCATTTTTATCAACTAGACAAAGGTTTAAGAGGTTCAATTACAATCACTTCTTTTAATAAGAGGAACAACATCTACTTCACATGCAAAAATTTATGACCCTAATTACATAGGTGTCACAAATAATTTATTACAAATTGATCGTGATGCGGGTGGTACTTCAAATGATGCAGAAGAGTATTTCTCGATTGATGTAACCAACATTGCTTCTGATGATGCAAAAATTAGAGTGGTAGACGGCTTAGGAACAGAACAACATAATAAATTCTTATCAGATGCCAACACAAAAGTATATGCAAATGATGGAGTAATAGAATTGCTTTATTATACTGGCAAAAAAATAATTCCCTGTTTAGTTAGAACCATAACAACCAGTACTTCAAGTACAAGAAATACCATCTCTTATTTAATTAGAAGAAATGGGTATCAAGAAATTGCAGTAAACAATTTAGCAATGAATGCACCAGTAATTATCAAAGAGATAGCTATCGATGTGGGTTGGAGTAATACTGGGACTCTAACTGAGATTTCAACTCTTGATGAGTTTTATGACGAAACTCAAAAATGGCTCACAAATAATTTGGGTACTTCAAATTTTATATCAACCAATGGTACAGAAATCATATTAGAAAATAATTGGAATTTAGTAATAAGCAATAGTGTTTCATCTCTATATTCTGTAGACACAACCAACAAGATAATAACCATAAAATCTAATACGTTAGTTTCAGGAGATAAATTTTCATCTATTTCAACTTTAGGAACAATTACCGTAAATAGTGGATCAGTCTTAGAAGTTGGATATCTAGATGCTAATGGTATCAATAAATTTATAGATCTTGATTGGGGAAGTTCCATAGCATTAGATGTTAAGATTGAAAACATAGATACCAATACAATAATTAGTACTACAAATGCTACTCAGGTTTACAAAGCACTTATTGAATTTCCTAATCCTCTACCTGGAGAAATACGACTTTCTCTTACAACTACTAGCGGCGTTGAAGTTTATGAAGAAATAATTCCAGCAGCAGTTTTGGAATTCACCCGTAAAAACATAATACTGCTGGGTGCTATAGAAGAAAATCAAAGTAGTATGATTTTTTTAGCACAAAAAATAATTCAAAAAACAGAAGCAATTAATAATGCACTAAGCGGAGTAACGCCTTCGTATAACGGAAGTACTACAATTAGTACAGCAAACACAATTGCAACAGCTGAAAATCAAATAGCCATTTTGAATCTATTACGCCAAGTACTTCTAAAAACAACTGCTATAAAAGGTTCATTTGATTAAAAAAAGAGTACTGATATTATTAATGGAAGCAGATTTCGATTTTTAAGTGGCCGATTCTTAATACTTCTATTTAAAAAGTGCCTTAGGCGTCAAGAGTACCCCAGGCTTTGCGTTCAAGTGTTGCTTGAAACTCTTCCATTACAGGTTTTACCGTACTCTCTGGAATGTCTGAAACTTTTATATACATAAGGCCATCTACTGCATTGTTAAATTTAGGATCTACGTTAAACGCAACCAAACGGGCATTCTGTTTCACGTATTTTTTTATTAAAACGGGGATTCTTAAAGCACCGGGTTCAATTTCATCTATGAATTTATCAAACTTTTGCATGTCTGCTTTTGTAGCATCAAAAACAAAATCTTTGTCCGCGTCTTTCAACTTTACCTTATATTCTTTTTTGGGCTGAATGTATTGTGCCACATAAGGATCATAATAATGCGATTTCATAAACTCAATCATCAATGACTTTGAGAAATCTGAAAATTGATTGCTGATAGAGACACCGCCCATTAGATATTTGTATGCCGGATATCGCAAGGTTACATGCACAATTCCTTTCCACAAAAGAAACAACGGCATTGGTTTCTGTTGGTATTCTTGAATGATAAAAGCGCGTCCCATTTCGATGGTATTTTCCATCATTTGATGTAACTCTGATTCAATTCTAAATAAATTTTGAATGTAAAAACCCTTAATTCCATGTTCTTTGTAAATTTCTTTACCCAAACCCATTCTGTAAGCACCCACCAAACACTTTGCTTCCCGATCCCAAAGAAATAAGTGATAATAATACGCATCGTATTTGTCTAAATCGATTGCTTTATTGGTGCCTTCTCCTACAGCTCTAAAAGTAATTTCTCGTAAACGTCCAATTTCTTGCAATAGATTAGGAATCTCTTTTGCTTTTGCAAAAAAGACCTCATAATTTTTACTTTGTAACAAGCGACCTTCTGAAGTCCTAAGAAAATCAACCTCTTTAATAAAAGAACTTGTACTGTCTTGGGTAATGATTTTTTTAATTGGCTTTTTTATTTTGATTTTTTCTGAAGATAAAATCTTCATTTTTTCATAAAAAGGGTTTGCCAATAGATAGGTCTTCTTCCTTATAAATTCTGAAAAAGCAGTAAGATCGGAGAATGCATCTTGATCTTTGGTAGTAATTGGCTTTCCAATTCGAACTTTTATCACCCTATTTTTCTGGGATAAAATCTCCGAGGGCAATTTTGCGGTTCTAAACGTATCACTTATTTTAGATAAGAAATAAAAAAAACGGCTATTCCTCGCATGAAAATAAATTGGAAGTATTGGTACATTGGCCTTTTTAATGAAACGAACTGCACCCGCTTCCCAAGGTTTATCCACTTTTAATTTTCCTTCTTTTCGAGTAGAAACCTCACCCGCTGGAAAAATACCCAAAGGGTGTCCCGATTTTATATGATGTAAAGCGGCTTTAATTCCTGGAACACTTGACTTTGCATCCTTTCTGTTTTCAAAAGGATTTACAGGCATTACATAGGATTGTAAAGGGGCTATTTTGTGCAATAAAAAATTAGCAATAATTTTATAGTCTGCTCTCTTCTCTGTAAGTAACTTTAGCAATAAAACACCATCAATACCTCCTAAAGGGTGGTTGGAAATAGTAATGAAAGCACCCTCTTTTGGAATCCTTTTAAGGTCTTCTTCTGGAATCTCAAACTCAACTTGACAATCTTTTAAAACAGCGTTTAAAAAATCCAAGTCCTTTTTGTGTTTATTTTGATTGTATATCTTATTGAGTTTTGAAATCCGTAAAACACGAAGTACTACCCACCCAATAAAAGTGCCCAAAAAGCCTAATTTGTGGATACCAATTACTTTTGAAATCTCTTTTGAAGTTACTAATGCCATAAACGCTATCGAAACATATTTTCTGAAATCATAAAAAATGAGACTTTTTATTTTTTCTTTAAAACGATTTGAATGGTTTCTTTATTTGTTTGCGATAATAACGTTTGCCCAAATTTGGTTATTGTATCTTTTGTTTCAGCATTAAAATGACGAATCGTATATACGTCTACTTCTTTTTGAAATTCTATTTTAAATTCGTTTGTTAAGGCTGTATAAAAAGCATCAAAATTGCCAAACTTATTATCTACACAAACAGAAAAACTGATTGCTGAATTTTGTATTAAATTCACTTTCAATTTATAATCATGTAGTTTTTTAAAGATGTAACTCAGGTTATTTTCTACCATAAAAGAAAAATCATTTGTAGATATGGATACAAATACCTGGTTTTTCTTCACAATAAAACAAGGAATATAGGGAACCAGTGTTGCACCTTTAGAAACCTTTGTTCCCGGTGCTGTTGGATTTAAAAAAGATTTTACATACAAAGGGATTTCTTTGTTCTGTAGAGGTTGTATTGTTTTTGGATGAATTACTGACGCACCATAAAAAGCCATTTCAATCGCTTCTTCGTAGGAAATCTGCTCTAATAAAGTGGTTTCTTCAAAAACTCTTGGATCTGCATTGAGAACTCCCGCAACATCTTTCCAAATAGTAACACTTTCCGCATTTAAACAATAAGCAAAAATTCCTGCAGTATAGTCAGAACCTTCCCTACCAAGGGTGGTGGTGTTTTCAGTATCATTTCCTGCCAAAAATCCTTGAGTAACATTTAGCTGATGCGTCGCTACTTTTTTTGTAATTATTTGTTGAGTCAACGTCCAATTTACTTTTGCGTCTCTGTAATTACTATCGGTTTTTATGTAATTTCGAACATCTAGCCAATTATTTTCTAGTTGTACCGTTTTTAAATAGGCACTTACAATTCTTGTTGACAACAACTCTCCAAAACAAATAATTTGATCATACACATAATTATATCTTTGCGATGTATTTCTGTTGAGAAACCAATCTAACTCTTCAAAAAGAGTATCTATTTGCGTATAAATTTCATTGTCTTTCTCAAATAAGTCGTCCATCATCTTTTTATGATAGCTTTCCACTTGAGTTCGCTTTTTTTGTAACGTATCTGACTTATAGAAATAAGCGTCAATTACTTCTTCGAAAGCATTGGTCATTTTACCCATTGCAGAGATTACAACTAGCGTATTCTCACTGCCTTGTTGTTGTACTACTTTTGCAAGGTTTTTAACGCCTTCAGCATCTTTTACTGAGGCCCCCCCAAATTTAAAAATTTTCATTACGAATTATTTTTCACAAATTTCTCTAAGTTCTCTTCTGACATTTGCACTACGGACCAATCACTTAAAATAGTGGCTCCTGTACTTTCATAAAAATCAATCGCATTTGTATTCCAATCGATTACCTCCCAAGAAACCCTTTTTACACTAAGGCTGTGCGCATATTTTAAAACACGCGTATACAACGCTTTTCCAACCCCTAATTTTCTTTTTTTCTCAGTAACAATTAAATCTTCCAAATGTACAATCGGTCCTTTCCATGTAGAGTATCGCATATAAATAAGTGCAATACCAATAATTGAAGAGGCTTCTTCTGCAACAAAAATTTTAAATTTTGGACTGTCAGAAAATCCATCTTTTTCGATATCGGCAACCGTTACCTCTACCGCTGTTGGTTCTTTCTCAAAAACAGCCAATTCAGTAATTAAATCTAAAACAGCAGATGCGTCTTGTTTCTTAGCTTCTCTTATATTAAAACTCATGATTTCTTAATTTGTAAATCAAAGATAAATGATTTGTATTCAATCAAAAATTTATGCGGAATAATAACGAAAAAAAAGTTTTGTCCAAAATTAAACCCTACTCCTAAAAAAGCTCGAAATCGTTGTAGTAGTTATAAAAAAACAGCATCTTTGTGATTGTAAAACGCAGCATATAATGGCTAAAAAAAATCAAACTTTAGGAGAATTTATTATCGAAAACCAAAGTGATTTTCAATACTCTTCGGGAGAACTTTCAAGATTACTAAATTCAATTAGATTGGCTGCCAAGGTGGTAAATCATGAAGTAAACAAAGCAGGATTGGTAGATATTACGGGAGCTGCTGGCGACACAAACATACAAGGTGAAGACCAACAAAAGTTAGATGTCTATGCCAATGATGTTTTTATACAAACCATGACAGACAGAAATATTGTTTGTGGAATTGCAAGTGAAGAAGAAGATGATTTCATTACAATTAATAGCCAAGATGAACTTCATCAAAATAAATATGTTGTATTAATTGATCCTTTAGATGGTTCTTCTAATATTGATGTAAATGTTTCTGTTGGAACTATTTTTTCTATTTTCAGACGCGTTACTCCAGTTGGAACTCCAGTTGAACTAAAAGATTTCTTGCAAACAGGAGACCAACAAGTTGCCGCCGGCTATGTTGTTTATGGAACTTCTACCATGTTGGTATATACAACTGGAAAAGGGGTAAATGGATTTACGCTAAATCCTGCTTTAGGAAGTTGGTATTTATCACATCCAAATATGCAATTTCCAGAGGACGGACAAATTTATTCTATAAATGAAGGAAACTATTTCGACTTTCCTGAAGGAATCAAAAAATACATTAAATATTGCCAATCAGAAGAAGAAGACAGACCTTATACCAGTAGATATATTGGCTCCTTGGTTTCTGACTTTCATAGAAACATGATAAAAGGAGGTATTTATATGTATCCTAAAAGCACAAAAAACCCAAAAGGAAAACTCCGATTGTTGTATGAATGTAGTCCGATGGCCTTTTTAGCAGAGCAAGCAAATGGCGTTGCATCTGATGGATATCACCGAATCATGGAAATAATACCTACAGAGCTACACCAAAGAGTACCCTTTATTTGTGGGAGCAAAAACATGGTAAAAAAGGCTGAAGAATTTATGCAAAAATTCAAGTAATAAGCATCTTCTATTTCACTATAAGTTATCAAAAAGCAAACTTCTTGTAGAACTGTTTAATTATGGTTAAATTTACAATCACAAAAATTATATTAACTCTTAATACATAAAGAATGGCTTTTAAATTACCAGAATTAGGTTATGCGTATGATGCATTAGCACCAAACATTGATGCAAGAACTATGGAAATTCACCATACAAAACATCACAATGGATATACCACAAAATTAAACGGAGCAATTGAAGGAACAGCATTAGAAGGAAAATCTATTGAGGATATCCTAACGAATCTAGACATGAGCAATGGTGCTGTTAGAAATAATGGTGGTGGATTTTACAACCACTCATTATTCTGGTCAGTAATGAATCCGAATGACAAAGGAACACTTTCTGGAGAATTAAAAGATGCTATTGAAGCTGCTTTTGGTTCTAAAGAAGCTTTTATGGATGCTTTCTCTAAAGCCGCTGCAACTCAATTTGGTTCTGGATGGGCTTGGTTGTGTGTTCAGAAAGATGGAAAGGTTTCCGTTTGTTCTACTCCAAATCAGGACAATACTTTAATGCCAGGTGTTGGTTGTGGAGGAACTCCAATTTTAGGTTTGGATGTTTGGGAACACGCCTATTATTTAAACTATCAAAACAGAAGACCTGATTATATCAGTGCTTTCTTTAATGTAGTAAACTGGAATGAAGTAGCAAGACGATTTGCAGCTGCAAAGTAATCGCTCGTTTTCTTATTGAAACTTATAAAAAAACCCGAAGCAAAAGCTTCGGGTTTTTTATTAGAATTGTTTTAAAACTTGAATCCGTTCTTTAATTGGTGGATGTGTTGCAAACAAGCCATTGAAAAAAGAAACAACAGATTTGCTGTCTTTCTTCTTTGTTGGATGCTCTATAAATAGCTGTGCAACATCAGCTCTTTTTACTGCTTCAATCCATGGGTCTTCAGAAATTTTTCGCAAAGCATTTGCCAAAGCCAATGGCTTTTTTGTCATTTGAGCAGCACCTGCATCGGCTAAAAACTCTCGTTTTCGAGAAAGAGAAAATCTAAAAAAGGAAGACAATAGCAGTCCAACAACACCTAAAAATAAGATGACAAAAACAGCGCCTCCTTCTTTTTTGCCTCGACTCCCTCCTCTTCCATAGAGCACAGACCTAAAGGCCAATTCGGTTACAAAAGCAAAAATACCTACAAAAATAATAGACACAATTAAAAGGCGTACATCTCGATTGACAATATGTGTGAGTTCATGCGCAATTACTGCTTCCAACTCTTCGTCATTCAGTTTGTTTATAATCCCTCGAGATAGGGTTACCGCAAATGTTTTATCGCTTAATCCACTAGCATATGCATTTAAAGAATCATCTTCAATCAAAAAAATCTGAGGCATCTTCATTCCTTGAGAAATACAAAGGTTTTCAACCAAATTATACACTCTCTTGTCCTCTTTCCTAGCTAATGATTTTGCTCCTGTTGCCTTTTGAATCATTGAAGAATGAGAAAACCATGCGATCAAAAACCAAGCAGCAACTCCGATTAAAACTAAGGGAATCGTTGTTAAAAAGGTAGTATTTATTGCTGAAATAGGAACTGCTGTTCCTTCCTCTGCTACATAAGAAATAGAAATGAAAAAAAAGAGCCAAACCAATCCAAGTAATAATAGTGGAAAAGCAATAAGGAGCGCAATCGATTTGTAATTGTTTCTCCTTATTTGAGATTGTAAACCAACATATTTCATGGTTTAAAAACTAATTTTTGGCGCTTCGTCTAATTGCTTTCTTTGGGCAACACCTAAGTCAAACATTGGTTCTTTTTTGAAAGAAAACATACCCGCAATCATATTAGAAGGAAAAGTTTCTACGGCATTGTTAAATTCTTTTGTGGAAGAATTAAAAAATCTTCTCACTGCAGACAATTTATTTTCAATGTCAGAAATCTCTTCCTGAAACTGCATAAAGTTGCTGCTTGCCTTTAAATCTGGATAAGCTTCTACCGCAACATTCAGTCCACTTAAAGCGGAGGTTAATTGATTTTCTGCTGCTATTTTCTCACTGATCGTCGCTGCATTTATAGCTCCAGATCTTGCAGCTGTTACATTTGTCAAAACCTTTTCTTCATGCTTCATATACCCTTTAACAGTTTCTAATAATTGGGGAATTAAATCATGACGTTGTTTTAGTTGCACATCGATATCTGCAAAAGCATTTTCTCTGTTGTTTCTCAACTTCACTAATCGGTTATAATAGGAAACAAGAAGCAATAACAAGATAACAACGGATACTACGATAATAATTGTTGTTGACATAGAAATTTATTTTTTGAGTTTCTCAAAGATAACTGTTTCTTAAAAAGCAAACAAATGGTGTTAATAGGCTCTTTTATTATTGCCTTCATAGAAATTAATGAATGCCTGATTTACAACCCGGTTTCCTCCTGGAGTAGGGTAATCTCCTGTGAAATACCAATCTCCCAAATTGTCTGGACATGCCTTGTGTAAGTTCTCAACAGATTGATAAATAACTTCAATTTCTGCTTTGATATCTTTTGTTTTTAACATTTCTGCAATTTTTTCAGAAATTTCTGCTGATGTAAAAGGAGCATAAATTTCTTTCACATAATTGATAATTTCAGCATCTGCTTTGCCGTGTTGTGCTTTCGATTTTTTATAAATGCTATCTACAATACTATATTGATTGGTGTCTTTTAATAATTCGACCGCAGCCTTAAAAGCGATAAAAGCATCGATTCTAGCCATATCGATTCCATAACAATCTGGATACCGAATTTGTGGCGCAGAAGAAACGACAATAATTTTTTTAGGTGCTAGTCTGTCTAATATTTTGATAATACTTTTCTTCAACGTAGTTCCACGAACGATACTATCATCGATAATTACCAAGTTGTCTGTTGGCTTTACTACCCCGTAGGTAACATCATATACATGTTCTATTAAATCATCTCTACTGCTATCATCGGCAATAAAGGTTCTTAATTTCACATCTTTAATTGCGATCTTTTCAAAACGAGCTCTTTCTGATAAAATTTGCGTTACTTTTTGTGCAGATAATGCTTTTCCTCCCGCTAAAATTTTTGCTGTTTTTTGTTGGTTTAATAAATCTTCTGCTGCTGCTGTCATTCCATAGAATGAAGTTTCTGCAGTATTCGGAATGTATGAAAACACCGTGTTTGCAATGTCTGAATCGATTGAATTTAAAATCTGTGGAAATACTAATTTTCCTAAATTTTTACGCTCTTCATAGATGCTTGCATCACTTCCTCTCGAAAAGTAAATCCGCTCAAAAGAACAGGATTTTTTCTCTTGCTGATCTAGTACAGATTCAATGGATGTTTTTCCGTTTTTCTTGATAATTAAAGCATGTCCTCTTTCTAATTCTTTAACCTCTTCAATCTTCACATTAAAAACCGTTTGTATCACGGGTCTTTCGGATGCAACTACAACAACTTCATCATCTTCATAGAAAAAAGTAGGTCGAATTCCATTGGGATCTCTTAAAACAAAAGCATCTCCATGTCCTACTAAACCGGCCATGGCATAACCACCATCCCAGTTTTTTGCAGATCTTTTTAAAACATTTTGTAAGTCTAAATTTTCTTCAATAAAAGGAGACGCATCTTTTTTACTAAAGCCTTGTTCTTTTGCTCTTGCATACAAACTGGCAACCTCATCTTCTAAAAAGTGACCGATTTTTTCCATTACAGTTACCGTATCTGTAAACTCTTTTGGGTGTTGTCCCAACTCTACCAACTCCTCTAGCAATTGCGTAGAATTGGTCATGTTAAAATTACCAGCAACAATTAAGTTTTGATGACGCCAATTGCTTTGACGCATAAAAGGGTGCACACTTTCAATACTATTTTTACCAAAAGTACCATAACGAACGTGTCCAAGAAACAAGTTTCCAATGTAGGGCATGTTTTCTTCTTGCCAGGAAACATCGTCTTTTTTATCAGGATTTTGTTCAAAAACACCATTGAGTCGTTCGTTTATTTGTCCAAATATATCTTGAATCGGCTGTGATTTATTAGATCGAACTCTACTTACATATCTTGTCCCTGGAGATACATTAAATTTTACACTTGCAAAACCGGCGCCGTCTTGACCACGATTGTGCTGTTTCTCCATTAACAAATACATTTTATTAATTCCGTAAAAAGCGGAACCGTATTTATCTTTATAAAATTGTAAAGGTTTTTTTAATCGAACAAGTGCAATTCCACATTCGTGTTTAATAGCGTCACTCATTGGTAGTTTGGTTTTAGTTGTCTGTTGTTAATCTTTCTGTTATTGTAAAAAAAAATCCGTAGTCGAAACTGCGGATTAAAATTAAGCTAATTTTATATCAAATTGAGTTAAATCTTTAAAAGCTTGCAAACGAGCTTTAACTTCATCTGCAGTGAGCGTTTGCATTCGGTCTGTTCCAAACTTCTCTACACAGAAAGAAGCCAAGTTAGAACCAAATATAATTGCATTTTTCATGTTTTCGAAAGAAATGTCTTCAGTTTTTGCTAAATACCCACAAAAACCTCCTGCAAAAGTGTCTCCTGCTCCAGTTGGATCAAAAACTTCAGCCAATGGTAGTGCTGGTGCATAAAACATTTTCTCCTCATGAAACAACAATGCGCCATGTTCTCCTTTCTTAATCACAACATATTTTGGACCCATTAAATGAATCTTTTTGGCAGCGTTTACTAAAGAATATTCTCCTGAAAGTTGTCTCGCTTCTTCATCATTAATGGTAATTACGTCTACTCTTTTTAAAACAGTATGTAAATCTTCCAAAGCAATGTCCATCCAAAAATTCATGGTATCTAAAACAACTAATTTTGGACTTTCTGTCATTTGGTCTAAAACAGATGCTTGTGTTAGTGGGTGTAAATTCCCCAGCATTACAATCCCTGCATCTTTAAAATTTTCTGGAACAACTGGTGCAAATTTTTCAAGTACATTTAACTCTGTGATTAAAGTATCTCGGGAGTTCATATCATTATGATATTTTCCACTCCAGAAAAAAGTTTTTCCTTCTTTTATAACTTCAACACCATCGGTATTGATTCCTTTTGCATTCATCATTTCTAAATACGAAGCTGGAAAATCTCCTCCCACGACAGAAACAACTCCTGTTTCTACTCCAAATTGACTTGCTGACAATCCGATATAAGACCCAGAACCGCCTAAAATTTTATCTGTTTTCCCAAAAGGGGTTTCAATTGCATCAAAAGCGACCGTTCCAACTGCTAATAGTTTGCTCATTTCTTATATTTTATGCGTAATTTTGCAAGGTGCAAAAAACGCTTTTTTTAAAGCCGTAAAAATAAGTTTAAAAAATGACTATCAAAGAAATACAAGAAGAAATTATTGATGAGTTTTCTATGTTTGATGATTGGATGGATCGGTACCAATATATTATAGACTTAGGGAAATCGTTGCCCATAATTGAATCAAAATTTAAATTAGATGAAAATTTAATTAAAGGCTGCCAATCTAAAGTTTGGTTGTATTCTGAGTTAGAAAATGATATGATAAAATACTCCGCAGACAGCGATGCTATTTTAACAAAAGGAATCGCAGCACTGCTAATACGGGTGTATTCTGGGCAGAAACCCAATGATATCTTAACAGCTGAAACTCGTTTTATCGATGAAATCGGACTTAAAGAACACTTAAGTCCTACACGAGCAAATGGCTTGGTTTCGATGATTAAACAAATAAAATTGTATGCAATTGCGCAACAAACAAAATTAGAAAATTAATATTTTACAAAATGACAGATAAAGAATTAGAAGAGATTGGAGATAAAATTGTACGTGTCTTAAAGACCATTTACGATCCAGAAATTCCTGTAGATATTTATGAATTGGGTTTAATTTATGATGTTTTTGTTTCTGAAGAAAACAATGCAAAAATATTAATGACGTTGACCTCTCCAAACTGTCCCGTTGCAGAAAGTTTACCGGTGGATATCGAAGAGAAAGTAAAGTCGATCGCAGAAATCAATAATTGTGAAGTAGAAATTACTTTTGATCCTACATGGAC
This sequence comes from Polaribacter sp., assembly GCA_018663625.1. Lineage (GTDB taxonomy): Bacteria > Bacteroidota > Bacteroidia > Flavobacteriales > Flavobacteriaceae > Polaribacter. The sequence continues at coordinate 98,033 of JABJPX010000070.1, forward strand.
ACAAGAAATGATGAGTGAAGAAGCAAAACTAGAATTGGGAATGCTTTAAGTGAATTTTATCCTTAGCAAAACCAAAAAAAAAAAACTTCCTGAAGCTCTTTTGAAAAATTGGGATTCCTTGTTAATTTTTGAAACTTTAAAAAAATGGAAAAAGAAATCATCAACCGTGTTGCAAATAGTAAACTGAAGACTTTTGATCTTGAGGAAATTTATCCTGAAGGAAAAAGAGTCCTCTTTGATATTAAAGATTGGTTGTTTGAAGAAATTATTTTAAAGGAAGTCGACTTTAGAGTTTCCGTTAAAAATCATGATTGGTCGCAATACAAAAACTCTTTTGTTGCAGTACATTGCTCTGTAGACGCCATTATTCCATCGTGGGCTTTTATGCTGATCGCTGCCGAAATAACGCCGTTTGCAAACAAGGTTGTTATTGGCGATTTAACCTTATTAGAAACCGTAATTTATCAAGAATTATTGGAATTTATAGATTTCAAACCTTTTGCAGATGTGCCTGTTATTATAAAAGGCTGTGCCGAAAAACCAATTCCTAATAGTGCTTTTGCTTTTTTAATTCATAAATTACAACCGATTGCAGCTTCTATTTTATTTGGAGAAGCGTGTTCTACGGTGCCGCTTTACAAAGCAAAAAAATAACCTATTTATCGGAGGCTTTAAAATAGTAATAAACCCATTTAACCAAACCCAAAAATAATCTTCCAACCTTTCTTTCGTTTAAGAATAAGACTACCTCCAACTTGAAACTTTGATCCAAAAAACTAAATAAGGAATGTATTTCTTCAAAAAAATGAAAATGAAAAAATCACTATTCTCAGTTCTATTTCTGAGCATTGGCTTTTTCGCACATGCGCAAACTGCTGAAGAACTCAAAAAAGAGCAAGCACCTAAAAAGGCACAAGTTGCAAAACTAAAAAGAGAAATTGCAGCCTTACAATTAAAAATTGATGTACTTCCTGGCTGGAGAATCGGTGCTTTCGGAACCATTGGCGGGAGCCTTTCAGGCTTTAAAAATTGGTACTCGAAAACAGCACCCAATGCAAGTGCTGGAAATATTGGAATCACCATCAATGGATTTGCAAATCTAATTCAAGAAGATTTTTTTTGGAAAAATTCTGGAACCGTAAATTTAGGTTGGGTACAATTAGACGATAAATCAATCGATGGAGATGAGGGGTTCGAAACCGCCACCGATATTTTTACGATCACTTCACTGTATGGAAAACGAATCAATAAAAAATGGGCGGCTTCTGCTTTGGTTGAATACAGAACTTCCTTAATTGATAATTTTAACGACCCTGGTTATTTAGATTTTGGGGGTGGTTTTACCTGGACACCTATTAGCAAATTGGTTGTTGTAATTCACCCAGGAAATTACAATTTTGTTTATAGCAAAGGAGAAACTGTTTTTGAATCTTCTTTAGGGGCAAAGGTGGTTGCAGATTTTGCAACAAAAATTAAAAAATTAAGTATAAAATCTAACTTATCTGTATACCAGAGTTATAAAACATCGGACTTGTCTAACTGGACATTGACAAATGCACTTGGATATACATTGTTTAAAGGAATTGGACTTGGGTTTGAGCTTGGTTTGCGTCAAAACAAACAAGAGGCTTTAAACAACGCATTAATGACGGATACGAATGCAACTTTTAAAACGATCGCCAATAAATTACAATCCTATTGGCTATTGGGAATGAGTTATGCATTCTAAAAAAACAAAAAAACCTCAAGTTAGATTCCTTGAGGTTTTTGAAATTTATTAGTGCTTTATTTTTGATGATTATGCAGTATACTCATCATATAAAAAATTATTATATGGGAAACGCTCAACATGAATACGTTTTACTTCGTCGTATGTTTTCTCTTTAAAGTCCTCTAAATTATCTTTATTTAAGGCAGAAATAAAAATACTCGCTACATCATAATCGTTCATCCACGTTTTTTGCCAATCTTCTAGCGTAAAATGTTCTTTAGTTTTTTCAGTAATCAAATCATCTTCATCAATCGTTTCGTGTTTGTAGGCATCAATCTTATTAAACACCATTACAGTGGGTTTGTTTGCGCAATTGATATCTGCTAAAACTGAATTTACGGAAGCAATATGATCTTCGAAGTTTGGATGTGAAATGTCTACAACATGCAATAACAAATCTGCCTCACGAACCTCATCCAATGTCGATTTAAAAGATTCGATTAACTGTGTAGGTAGTTTTCTAATAAAACCAACCGTATCTGTCATCAAAAAGGGAATATTCTTAATTACTACTTTTCGAACGGTTGTATCTAAGGTTGCGAAGAGTTTGTTTTCAGCAAAAACATCACTTTTGCTGATTACATTCATCAAGGTCGATTTCCCAACATTGGTGTATCCAACCAAGGCAACACGTACCATTTTTCCACGATTTTTTCTCTGAACCGCCATTTGCTTATCTATAGTAAGCAACTTCTTTTTAAGAACAGCTATTTTATCACGAATGATACGCCTGTCTGTTTCAATTTCTGTTTCACCGGGTCCACGCATACCAATTCCTCCTTTTTGCTTGTCTAAATGCGTCCAAAGTCTTGTAAGTCGTGGCAATAAATATTGGTGTTGTGCTAATTCTACTTGTGTTTTTGCAGAACTTGTTTGTGCTCTTTGTGCAAAAATATCTAAGATTAAATTGGTTCTATCTAAAATTTTGCAATCCAAAACTTTTTCAATATTCCGTATTTGTGCTGGAGAAAGTTCATCATCAAAAATAGCGGTACCAATTCCTTTTGCTTCAATATAATTTTTTACTTCGTCTAATTTACCGACTCCTAAAAAAGTTTTAGGATTTGGTTTCTCCATTTTTTGAACAAACCTCTTTACAGCAATACCTCCAGCAGTTTTTGTTAAAAACTCTAACTCATCTAAGTATTCTGTGGATTTTGATTCGTCTTGCTGCTGTGTAATTACACCTATTAAAACGGTCTTTTCTGATATTGCTTCTCTTTGATCTATCATAGGGTACAAAAGTAAAACAAATCTTGTTGTTTCAATAGAAAAAATCCGAATACAAATTGAGGTTTTTGGTATTCATTCAAATTTTACACATTTACGTTACTTCTTCTTATTCATTCGTTTACGGCAATGGTAAAATAAGGGCTCGCAATTGCTCTGTGCGTAATTTTAGAGGAACTCAAATGTTATTTTTTCTCTTGTTGATTAAAAGCGTCTCGCAACTTTTGATCGTTTAAGATGTATTTTTTGTATTTCCCGTCTTTGTACCTGTAATAGATGAAAACTGGCATCAATAAAAAGGAGAAATAGAAAATACACAATCCCATCACAATTTGTGCTTTTCCGTGATCAATCTGTATGAGATAAATACCAATTGCTACCCAGATAACAAAAATTACAAACATTATTTTTAAAAGGATTTTCATGTTGCAAAACTACAAAAGTTCTATGAAATTGGGTGGAATTTAATCTGATTGTTCCTGAAAAATTATGATTTATCTTTTAGAGTAATATCATTTTTTAGATAGGACATCCGTCCCCAAATACCCATCATTTTTATTATAATACCAAGCTCTTTCTTTTGGCATCTTTATGTCATGAATTGTTTCTAAGCCTGATAGCAAAATGTACTCGCCACTTTCCTTTTTTTCTTTGAAAAACTGATAAACTTCCATTGCATAGGTTTTGGGATCGAAATAAAAGTACCAGATGTCTTTTCCTACTTCTTCAGAATAGGTCACTTTTAAAACTAAATATTCTTTCCCTTTAAAGGTTTTTGTGGTTGTTTTTTGATGAATTATTGTGCCTTTATCTTTTAGTTTCATCGGCAAACCATACAAATAGGTATAATAATTTTTATACAAATTTGCGCGTTCACAACTTAATTTGTGTTTCTTTAAAAGTGCTTCTGAAGGGGTTGTATTTCCATTAACCGCAATACTACAAACTCCTTTGCGAATCGTATATTGAGTAATTAATGTGTCTTTAATTGCTTTTACTAAAAAGTGCTCTTCGGGAAGATCCATTTCAATATAACTCTTTCTTGGACTACTTTTTGGTGTCTTCATGGTTACCAAAAAAGCGCCTTTAAAGGTATCCCAATTTCCGTTTGGATCGTGAAACTGAATGGACTTCTCTAACAGTTGACTTCCTTTAAGTGTTTGGGAAAAAGAAACAAATGCAGAAAAGAGTAATAAAATTATAGCTATTTTTTTCATATTTTAAAAGTACAAAAAATCCCGCAAAAGCGGGATGTAATGTTTTTATGTTTGAATCACTTATTTGAGACCTAATTCTTTGAGTTGGTCATTATCTAAAAATGCAGGAGCATCAATCATCACATCTCGTCCAGAATTGTTTTTCGGAAATGCGATAAAGTCTCTAATGGTTTCTTGGCCGCCCAAAATTGCAACCAATCGATCCAATCCGAAAGCCAAACCTCCATGAGGTGGTGCTCCATATTCAAAGGCATCCATTAAGAATCCAAATTGTGCTTTGGCATCTTCTTCAGAAAAACCTAAATGACGCAACATCGTTGCTTGTATTTGCTTATCGTGAATACGAATGGATCCTCCTCCAATTTCATTCCCATTTAAAACCAAATCGTAAGCATTTGCTTTTACGGCTCCTGGATCGGTATCTAACAATTCCAATTGCCCGGGTTTTGGTGATGTAAATGGATGGTGCATTGCATGGTAGTGCCCCGTTTCTTCATCGAGCTCCAACAATGGAAAATCAATCACCCATAAAGGAGCAAATACCTTTGGATCTCTCAATCCTAAACGCTCCGCCAACTCCATTCTTAAAGCAGACAATTGTGCTCTTACTTTATTGGTTTCACCAGATAACACACAGATTAAATCTCCTGGTTTTGCATTGGTTGCGGCTGCCCATTTGGCAAGGTCTTCTTGATCGTAAAATTTATCAACTGAAGATTTAAACGTCCCATCCTCATTTACACGACAATACACCATGCCTAAAGCACCCACTTGAGGTCTTCGTACCCAGTCAATTAATTTATCTATTTCTTTTCTTGTGTAGGCATTTCCACCTGGCACTACAATTCCAACCACCAATTCAGCGTTGTTAAAAACACCAAATTCTTTGTGTTGTGCAACTGCATTTAACTCTCCAAACTCCATTCCAAAACGAATGTCTGGCTTGTCGTTTCCGTACATTTTCATGGCATCGTCATACAGCATTCGTGGGAATTCTGCGACTTCAACTCCGTTGATTTCTTTTAGTAAATGACGGGTCAATCCTTCAAAAATATTTAAAATATCTTCTTGTTCAACAAAGGCCATTTCACAATCAATCTGTGTAAATTCTGGCTGTCTGTCTGCACGTAAATCTTCATCTCTAAAGCATTTTACAATCTGAAAATACTTATCCATTCCACCCACCATCAATAATTGTTTGAATGTTTGTGGCGATTGTGGCAAGGCATAAAACTGCCCTTCATTCATTCGTGAAGGCACTACAAAATCTCTTGCCCCTTCTGGGGTAGATTTTATTAAATATGGTGTTTCAACCTCAATAAATTCTTGATCAGAAAGATACTTTCTAACCTCCATAGAAACCTTATGACGAAAGATCAAACTGTCTTTCACAGGGTTTCTTCTAATGTCTAAATATCTGTATTTCATTCTGATGTCTTCTCCTCCATCAGTAGTGTCTTCAATCGTAAAAGGGGGCGTTAATGCTTTGTTTAAAATTTCTAATTTAGAAACCAATACTTCAACATTCCCTGTTGTCATTTTTGCGTTTTTAGACTCACGCTCAATCACAGTACCGGTAACTTGTATTACAAATTCTCTTCCTAAAGATTTTGCTTTATCCATCATAGCAGTAGGTGTACGCGCTTCATCAAAAATCAATTGCGTAATTCCGTAACGGTCACGTAAATCTACCCAAACCATAAACCCTTTATCACGCGATTTCTGAACCCAACCTGCTAAGGTTACCTCTGTATTGATGTGCGATGCTCTTAACTCGCCACAAGAATGACTTCTATACATTTCTTTTGAAATTTTAAGTTGCAAAATTAGACATTTTCAATTGAATAATAATGCTTTGGGCGTTCATTTCTAAAGAGAAATGCCCCGCTTTTCGCACTCGCATCCCGCAAAAAGCGGAAGCGCTCAAACAATTGCTGCAATCGGTAACGCAAAATTCGTCCAATTCTTCGTAAATTTGTCCTTATGAGTGTTGTGAATATTCAAGAAAAATTCAATTTGTTTTCAGACCATTGGTCTCCAAAAAAAGTAGGCGAACTTAATGGGCAACAAATTCTATTGGCAAAATTAAAAGGGGAATTTGTGTATCATACCCACGAACATGAAGATGAGTTTTTTATGGTCATCAAAGGGTGTTTGGTTATTGAAATGCAGGCAAAAACAGTGACGTTGAACGAGGGTGAATTTTATATTGTTCCCAAAGGAGTTGCACACAAACCCATAGCCAAAGAAGAAGTGCACATCCTGTTGTTTGAACCCCTTTCTATAAAACACACTGGAGAAGTCATTGCAAATATTACAGTAGAAACCTACGAAGCGATTTAAAAACGATGAGCAAATTATATTTAGTACCCACACCAATAGGAAATTTAGAAGACATGACTTTTAGGGCCATTCGCGTGCTAAAAGAAGTCGCTTTTATTTTAGCAGAAGACACTCGTACCAGTGGAAAACTCTTAAAGCATTTTGAGATTGCTACGCAAATGCACAGTCATCACATGCACAATGAGCACAAGTCTATTGAAGGAATTTTAAAACGCATACAAGCAGGTGAAACCTGTGCACTTATTTCAGATGCGGGGACACCTGCAATTTCTGATCCCGGTTTTTTACTGACAAGGGCCTGTGTAGAAAATAATATCGAAGTAGATTGTTTGCCAGGAGCAACTGCATTTGTCCCTGCGTTGGTCAATTCTGGGTTGCCCAATGATAAATTTGTTTTTGAAGGTTTTTTGCCTGTTAAAAAAGGAAGACAAACCCGTTTACTTTTATTGGCAGAAGAAACAAGAACCATCATTTTTTATGAATCACCACATAAATTGGTTAAAACACTCGGGCACTTTGCCGAATATTTTGGCAAAGATAGACAGGTTTCTGTTTCCAGAGAACTCTCCAAAATGTTTGAAGAAACCATTCGAGGAACTGCCACTGAAGTGCTAGCACACTATACCGCAAAACCACCAAAAGGAGAAATTGTTGTAATTGTTGAGGGTAAAAAGTAAAATATTTTATAAAATAAAACCGTTTACACCTCTTCTTTTGGGACTTGATTTTTAAAATCTGAAACCGTTTTTGCAATCACAGCATCCGTTCTTTCTAAACTAATATCATATTTTGGATTCAGTCCTTTTTTCTCAGGGAAATTTTCGATCATCACTGTTGAAGATGGAAATGCAAAATCTACGCCTAAATCTTTTGCCAATTTTACAATTGCAATGTGCATTCTATGCTTAGAAGATTGCTCGATACCCCAAGCCAAACTTTTAAAGTAAACATTGACGGTAATTAATAGTGCCGAATCTCCAAAGCCGGTAAACTCAACGTTATAAGAATCTGAACGGGTTTCTGGATGTGCAATAATAATTTCTCGTACTCCCTTTACAAAAGCTTCTATTAACTCTGGAGGCGTATCATAACGCAATCCTAAATTGGTATGGTATCTTCGAAACAAGCGCAATCCTTTGTTGTTGATTACAATTTCCGACAATTTACTATTCGGAATTTGATACACCGAGGTATCTGCAGCTCGCACACTGGTAGAACGAAAGCCAACTTTTTCTACGGTTCCAACAACTTCACCTGCTTCAATCCAATCTTCAATATGGAAGGGCTTGTCCAAGAAAATCATGATGGTTCCAATCAAGTTTCTCACCGTATCCTGAGAAGCCAATGCAAACGCCAAACCACCGATCGTAGCTCCCGCTAACATGGTGGTGGTATCTACTCCTAACAAAGCAAGCAATCTAAATCCTCCGACAACGATGACCAAACCAGTAAAAAAGTTGTCTAAAATGGGTACCAATTGATCGTCCAACCTGCCGTGAGTCCCTTCTGTAAACACTTTATAAATTTGCATGAAAACTTGAACCATCTTTAAAAACACATAGATCCAGAAGACAACAATGGCAATATTGATTGCTTTAAAAACAAACGTATTAATTTCCAATCCAAATTGAAGCGATGCAAATACTTTGTCGAAAAAAGCAAACACAACCAACAAACTGAGGGGGTGTGCTAATTTCTTTAATACTTTATTAATTTCTAAATTGGTGTTTTTTGTAATTTGATGTTGGAGTTTCTTCAACACGAAAAAGGCTGCTTTCTTGGCAATTAGAAAAATAATCCATGCCAATAGAAACATTAATAAGATACCAATCCATTGCCAAATCTCGATAGTCAATAGTTTTTTATGTCCATAATCTGGCATACTACTTTGTAGTTTGTCTACATACCATGGGAAAATCTCTTTGTAAATCTGATCAATTTTAGAAACGGTCTCTGCCGAATAATACCAATTATTATTTATCTTTTCTACAGAAATTTCTGGCATTCTTTGGGGAAACAATACATATTTGTAAGAGGCCGAATACCCAATAGTATCGTTATAATTTGGATCTGATGAGATTTTATTAAAATCAACAAACAACCCTTTACCATCTAAAATCTTTTTTAATTTAATCGCTTTTAGTATCGCTACCTTATCCGTGTATCCAGAAATAGTTTTTGCTGCTTTTTCAGGTTGATAAGAGTCTTCTTGTAAGAAAAATAAGTGCGTGTAAATCGTTGCATATGGATTGCTAATATCTACTCGTGTACTGTCTTGAGCACTCGAAATAAAAGGAATCAAAAAGAATAACCAAAGAAATTTTTTCATTTTAAATGTATTAAACCGTTGTGTAACAGAAATGCAAATTTAAACCTTTTCAAAAATGTAGGGTCAAAGAGATGTAAATAAAAAACAAAAATAATATGAAAAATTTAATCTGTATTTTAATCTTGGTATTTACCACCACATTTTCAACACAGGCTCAAAAGAAAAGAGGGCATAAAGGTTCGGAAATGACTACCGCACAACAAGCAACATTAAAAGTCAAACAAATGACGTTGGCGTTGGATTTAAATGCGAAGCAACAAAAAGAAATTACACCTTTAATTATAAGAAAAATTGAGGTTGTAAAGGAAATGAAAGCTGCAAAAGAAGAACACAGAAAATCAGAAAAGAGACCGAATGGAGATGCCATTTTTGCAATGAAAAACAACTACTTGGATGCTCAAATTATGATGAAAAATAAGATGAAGCAAATTTTAACTGCGGCACAATTTCAGAAATTCGAAAAAATGGCTAAAACAAAAAAACGAATGGCTGCAAAGAAAATGAAACACCAAAAAGGGAAAAGAGGAAAAAAAAGAGGAAGTAGAAAATAACGATCCTGCTGGTTCTTTATTTTTAATTAAAAACTCGGTTTCTTAAATGAAGCCGAGTTTTTTTTGTCCTCAAAAAATGTGCAAAAAAATTACTTTTTATTCTTTCACCCAACTCGAATATTCAACATAATTATTGGCAATTCTATTAATTTCTCCAGAAATAAGTTCTTGCGAAATATCTTTTACTTTCTTTGCAGGAATCCCTGCATAGATAGTACCGCTTTCTACCGTTGTGTTTTTGGTAACCACTGCACCAGCAGCAATAATTGAGTTCGATTCAATACTGCAATCGTCCATAATAATACTTCCCATTCCTATCAAAACATTGTCGTGAATTGTACAACCATGCACAATCGCATTGTGGCCAACAGAAACATTATTTCCTATTGTGGTGGGTGATTTTTGATAGGTTGCATGAATAACAGCACCGTCTTGAATATTCACTTTATTCCCTATTTTTATGTAATGGACGTCTCCACGAATGACTGCATTATACCATACTGAACATTCTTTTCCAAACGAAACTTCACCAACAATTGTGGCATTTTCTGCAACAAAGCAATCGGATGGTATTTGTGGGTGTTTTCCATTTACGGGTTTGATGACTGCCATATTTCCTAATTTATAATTAATATTTTTCCTATTTCCAGATCATTGCTTTCTAAATTGTTTTGCTTTTTCAAGGTTGCTACTGAAATATTGAATTTCTTAGCAATCGCATACAACGTGTCTCCTTTTTTTACAACATAAGAGATGTTTTTCAATTCTTTAGAAGGTGTGCTTTGAACAATTTCATCTTCTTTTAATTTCAATTTTTTAGTTTTGTAATGCTGCTTTTTAAAAGAATCAAATTCATACAATTTATAAGTCTTTATCAGTTTAATCAATTTTTGAGGATATTTTTTATCGGTAGCATATCCTGCTTTTCGTAACCCTTTTGCCCATTTCTTGTAATCTTTTTTATTGTAATCAAACAAAAAAGCATAGCGGCTTCTACTTGATAAAAATGCGGAATGATCTTTATACGATGTTTCCACAAATTGATATTTCCGAAAACACTCTCCCTTTTCGTCATCGTCATGATAAACACGCTCTCCTTGCCATTTACTGTGACATTTAATACCGAAATGATTGTTCGATTTTGTTGCCAAAAGACTCTTGCCACTTCCAGATTCTAGAATTCCTTGTGCTAGTGTAATACTGGCAGGGATTCCTGAAGCATGCATTTCATGAACCGCGATTGGCGCATATTTAAGAATATATTGTAATACATTTTTATTTAAGTTTGCCGTCTTTTTTTCAAGATTCCGAACGTGTTTTACTTGATTTACAGAAGTAAAACTCTCTGGTTTTGACGCTACAGCCATCGTCCTAGAACGCTTTTTAACAACTACTTTTTTTGAGCCACAACTGACTAAAATGAACGAAAAGATGCAGATAAATAGGATTCTTAATGTCATTAGATATATATTAATTCTTGATTCTTCTTCTTTATTTTTTTGTTAACCCCTTCAATTCCTTGCAGCCCTCCGGTATGAATTGCAAGGATTTTACTATTGGCTGGGAAATGATCTTTTGCAATTAAATCTAAAATTCCAAACAGCATTTTGCCGGTGTAAATTGGATCGAATACAATTTGATTTTCCTTTGAAAACTGATTGATAAAACGGATAAGTACCTCATTGTATTTTGCGTACCCTCCAAAATGATAACTCGTTGCTAAATGCCAATTTTCTTTTGCAGTGAACTTTTCAATTTCAGCCGCTAAAAATTCACCTTTTAGTGCAGGAAATCCAATAACTTTTTGGAGTGCTGTTGCTGCATTTATCAATCCAGAAATGGTACCCCCTGTTCCGATTGCACAACAAATATAATCGAATTTTGAGTCTTCTTTTGTTAAAATTTCTTCACACCCTTTTATGGCCAGACTATTGGTACCTCCTTCTGGAATTAAATAAAAATCACCATAGGTTTCTTTTAATTGATTCAGAAATGGTCTTTCAGATTTCTCTCGATAGGCTTGTCTAGAAACAAATTTAAAAATCATTCCGTTTTTGTGAGCTTCTCTTAATGTTGCATTGCTTGCTAGCGTTTTCGCAAGATCATGCCCCAATTCGTCTCCTCTGATAATGCCTATGGATTTAAAACCGTTTAATTGGGCTGCGATGGCAGTTGCCACAATATGATTGGAAAACGCACCTCCAAAAGTCAATAAAGTCTCTTTCTGCTGTTCTTTTGCTGCGCGTAAATTGTATTTTAGTTTTCGAAATTTGTTTCCTGAAACAAATGGGTGAATTAAATCTTCTCTTTTAATAAAAAGTTCGACTTTTTTTTCTTCCAAAACTGGAAGATGTATCTGTTGATTTTTAGAAGGTTTTTGAATCTCGAAATTCATAATTTATTACTCCTATAAAGATAATCCTATAAAACTGAAATGATTCCAGCTTTTATCGAAAGAACAAAGTACTAAGAAAAATTAGAAATCTGTCCTTCAATTTTTTCCCAATCCGCCATTAAAGCATCTAACGCTGCCTTTTTGCCTTTGTACTTTTCAAAGAAATTGGGTTGCGATGAAACTTCATCATAATTCTGAGCCAATTCTAAATCTATTTTTTCGATTTCTTTTTCTAAATCAGCAATCTCTGTTTCTATTCTAGAAAGCTTGTTGTTTAGTTTTTTTAAATCTTTTTCTTGCGCTCTCGATCCTTGTTGTGCTGCGGGTTTATTGGAGGTTTTATCGACCTTAACAACGGTTCTTTTTTCTGCTTCTCGAAGGTTTTCGATCTTATGCTGTTCTAAGAAATAATCAATATCTCCTAAATATTCTTTAATTACTTTGTCTTTAAAACCGTAAACTGTAGAAGTCAATCCTTGCAAGAAGTCTCGATCATGCGAAACCACAATTAAGGTTCCATTAAACTGATTTAAGGCTTGTTTTAAAACATTTTTTGAGGCAATGTCTAAGTGATTTGTTGGCTCATCCATAATTAACACATTAAAAGGTGCTAATAGTAATTTACACAATGCCAATCGGTTTCTTTCCCCTCCAGACAATACTTTTGCCTTTTTATCTACTGCATCTCCTCCAAACAAAAAAGACCCTAACATGTCTCTAACACGCATTCTGTTTCCGTCTGTTGCAGCATCTTCCATGATTTCCAACACGGTTTTCTCTGGAGGTAAATGTTCGGATTGGTTTTGTGCAAAATATCCAATTTCTACATTGTGCCCAAGTTTTAAATTTCCTTCAAACGGAATTTCATTGACCATCATTTTGGCTAAGGTTGATTTTCCTTGTCCGTTTTGACCTACAAATGCAATCTTACTGTTCCGTTCTATCAATAAATCAACATTCGATAAAACGTGTTTATCTCCGTAACTTTTAGAAAGGTTTTCGGCTTCAATAATTATTTTTCCGGGGTCTTTCGAAATGGCAAAACGCAAACTCATCGCTTGGTTATCATCTTGGTCTACTTCAATCAATTCAACTTTATCAAGCTGTTTCATTAAAGATTGAGCCATGGAAGCTTTACTTGCTTTGGCTTTAAACTTATTGATTAAATGCTGTTTCTGTTTTATTTCTTTCTCTTGATTTTTCTGCGCTTGTAATTGTTTTTCTTTAATCTCTCCTCGTAATACTAAGAACTCTGAATAGGGTTTTTTATAATCATAAATTTGTCCTAATGAGATTTCAATCGTTCTATTGGTTACATTGTCTAAGAACATTTTATCATGCGAAACCAAAACAATAGCTCCTGAGTATCCTTTTAAAAAGTTTTCTAACCAAATAATAGATTCAATATCTAAGTGATTTGTTGGCTCATCCAATAACAAAATATCATTGTTCTGTAAAAGTAATTTTGCCAATTCGATACGCATTCTCCAACCACCAGAAAAGGTGTCTGTCAATTTATCAAAATCTTCTCTTTGAAAACCTAATCCTTGTAAAATTTTCTCTGTATCTCCCTGGTAATTGTATCCTCCAAGTAATTCGTAACGTTCTGTGTAATCGGTAAGATCGATAATTAACTGACTGTACCCATCACTTTCATAATCGGTTCTTGTTGCCAATTGCGCATTAATTTCATCAAGTTTTACTTCGATTTCTTTAATTTCAACAAATGCTTGATAGGCTTCCTCTAAAATAGTTCTCCCTGCTACAAAATCGATATCCTGACGTAAAAAACCCATTCGGATGTCTTTATCGAAAGCCATGGTACCTCCACTGGTCTCGATATCTTTGGATAAGACTTTTAAAAGTGTTGATTTTCCGGCACCATTTTTACCAATTAGGCCGATTCGATCTCCTTTATTCAGTTTGAAAGTAATTCCAGAAAACAAATCTGTCCCCATAAAGGAAACCGATAGATTGTGTACGTTTAGCATGAAAAATCTGTAAATTTATAAGGCGCAAAGCTACTCAAAAAAATAGAGTTATATTGTTTAAAAAAGGGACAAAATGATTTAGCTTTTCTAATCGTTAATATCAGAGTATCTTTAATACCCCTTTACATTCAACCCCTGAGCATATAATTTTATCAAAGACGCTACTTTTTATCAAACCGTTTGATATCAATTTCTGGATCTAAAGATTCGTCAAGCTCTAAATGATTAAATAAATTCTTTGCAATTGTTGGAGAAATCATCACACCACGTGTTCCAAGGCCGTTTAAGACTACTAAATTTGAAAACTGAGGATGTATCCCAACCATCGGTCTTCTGTCTTTTACTGCGGGGCGAATCCCAGCTGCCTGCGCCACAATTTGGAATGGTGTGTCGAGTACCTTTTTAAGTTTCTCAACCAATTCATCTCTTCCTTCAGTGGATGGAACAGATGTTTTATCTGCATGGTTGAAAGTAGCCCCCACTTTATAAAGATGATTTCCAATAGGCATTACGAATAAGGTAGATTTCAATAAGAAATCAATGTCTAATTCAGGTGCATGAATGGTAATCGTTTCCCCTTTTACTTCGTCTAATGGCAAATGATTGAAATACGTATTTTGTTTTAAGCCAAAACCTTCGGAAAAGACAATTTTAGTGGCTGTTAAGTCTTGGTATTTAGCAACGTTATTTTCAAAAAAAATAGCTTCATGATTGAATTTCTCAAATCGAATCCAATCATTTTCTTCTAAATAGTTTCGATACGTTTCCACCAAAAGATGGGTATCGATGCGTCCGCCTTCTTTTACATTTCCCAAGGAATGATCCCCTAAGACTCCAGGATAGGACTGTTTGTCTAAAGTAGCATCTAAAAAAGGCGCTACCTTAGGTTTGTCAAATGCGGAAAACCAATTGTTTTGATCTTGTATCGATTTGAATGCTTTTTTGATTTCGAATTTATGATCAAAAGTAGTCTCAAACTTCTTTTCTAATCGTTCATAGAAAGGAAGTGCTACTGCCAATTGTTCTTTCACATTCCAAACTGGAGAGTATCGTTTTAAAATAACTGGATTGTAGACCCCTCCTGCAACTAGCGAGGAGGTTTGAGAATTGTCTTCAAACACCAAAAAACTTTTATTGGCAGCAATTAGCTCTTCTATAAATGCCAAACCAGCCAACCCTAAACCAACAACGATATAATCTAACTTCATGCGTCAAAAGTAGTTTTTTTACAATAAAAAAGCGTTCTAAATTTTTAAATTAGAACGCCTTAAATATTTATATACAGAACTTTAATAGTTCCACATGTCTATTTCTTTATTTCTGATAGATTCTTTAATCTTCTCAGCTTCTAAGAGTTGAAAAATAGAATTTTTAGTATAATCATCGATACTTCTATTTTGATATACATTCTCTTCTCTTACGATAACAGCACTAAATCTTCTCGCATTTAACAAATGATCAAAGGTGATTGGGCTAACAGAATTCTCAGGATTGAATACTTTTGAATCATGAAGTATCTGTCTAGATTCAGGATAAAAAATCCAGTATAACGTATTTAATTGCTTAAGTTTTGGTCTTGGATAATCATCAATTGGTGCATTAGGGTTTTCTTTTTCCCAATCATCTCTTGCAACGGAGTTTAAACATTTTGCTCCTGCATCAAATCCATACAATGGCGCTATTCCAAGTAGTCGGTATTTTAATTCCCCTTGTCGTTTATCGAAATACCACATTCCTTTGATCATAAATTGAGTGATCTCTTTAGCTTCAATCGTTTGTATCTCTTGGTTAGTACAAACTTTACGCATTGTAATGTCCAATTCAGAAACTGGCTTTTTCTCTTGAAAATAGGCATCCGTATAGATATCTATCTTTCCAGAGTTTACCGCTGATTGTAGTGTGTTAAAGAGTGAAAGTCTATCAGTACCAACACTATTCAATTCTGTTGGATAATAGTAAGGGTGATTTATTTTTTGATTTAAATCAATCACTTCCCAAACTACTTTCGACCAAAGTACATCATCATTGCTCGTATAACCATATGGTAATGGTGTATCTAAACGATCAATTTTAATTTGATTCTCTGTTTTCTTACCTATATTTTCAACCTTTTCAGTATTCAATATATTCGTTTGAGCGTAAACAGCATTGGTTGGGAAAACCAATACTAAACTACAGCAAATCAAGAATTTTATTAACTTCATAATTTAATTTTATATTTAGCGAATTTGAATAGAGGAAGCAAAAATCTTTTTTAATTCGTAGGAAGATCCTTTTACGTTCGCTTTAATCTCACCTATTCGAATTACGGTTCCGCTCTTTGCACTGTTTATAGCTTTAATAGCTCTTGCATTCAATTTTGTACCATTAACCTCATAACTTCTTCCTTCAATAATCACTAAAAATTGTTTTGTGTTTATTTTTAAGTCAAAATCAAAATCAACCATTCCAACGGTAAAAGAACTCCTACTTAAAGCGCCTTTGGACATCGATCTTGGAGCCTCTGCTCCATTCACTAACATCACCGCTGGTGGAATGTCTTTCGTTCGAATCGTTTGCTTATCTCTTAGCGTAGTACCATCACTTAATGTTGCAGAGATGTTTAAAACGACTTCCTTTCCTTTAGGACTTGGAATAAGATTGTATTTTCCTGTAGAATTCCTGTTTTTAGTGAAGCTTTCATGTCCACTTGGTGTAATTCTAATATCTTTATCTGGCACACCTGGTAAAGCAACAGAAATAGGATTTGAAATCCCTTTGTATACTACTTTCATTTTGTCTGCAGATACAATGGCAGCATTTGGCTTATTGACAACAGAATACGAAGATTTAAAAGTAATTGGTTTCTCTTCTCCGTCTTGAATAAAATAAATAGTTCCTTCAATATTCTTTTCTCCAGTGGACCTATCTGCCCTTAAGTCTACATTTACTGCACCTTCTGAATAGTTATCATATGCTTTCCCGTTCAAATCTACTCTCGTAGGTTTTAAGGTAGGATCTTCTTTTCCAAGAACAATAGTTCCTGTAACTTTTTCTCCAGGGAAAAAGACATATTTATCTAATTTTACAATACCATTAAAGTTGCTAAAATTGTTACCGTCTGATGCTGCACCACCTAACAAATGATCAAGATACGTAGCTTCTGTAGTCCTAATATCTGTTTGTATTTGAGTGAAATTAGTTAATGAAGAAACCATTGGCATTCCTTCATATCTTGCATTTAACCAATTTTGAGGTGCTTTGCCTTTTCTTTTAACATCATTCGTCTCAAATTTTTCAGCAACGGTTACTTTAAATTTATCCGTTGTCCAAGAATCCGAACTATCCGCTGTTATTTTTATTAAATTATCACGGTAATTGGTAAGCTTCGATAAAAACGTGTTTCCTGCGTCAGAAATTTTTCCATTTTTAAAGAATTTTTGATTTAACCATTCTGGAGAATCCATATATTCATACTTCTTCTCTGAATTTAAGTTTTCATCTGAAATGGTACTCAACATAGAATCTTTTAAGGATTTTACAAAGGCATATAAAGAATCTGATGACTGTCGTACTAGCTCTGCCTTATCATAGAGCGGTCTGTATTTGTCAACTTCTGAACCTGAAATTGCTTTCGTTTTTAAACTACTATATAGGTTATTTAGATTATTAGAAGTAAAACTATTATTCGCTTCTAACTTTTCATTGGTATATCCAAAAGCACTCAAAACTTCTTTACTCATATTTAATGCTAACATTGCAATAAACACCAAGTACATTAGGTTTATCATTTTCTGCCTTGCATTCATTTTTCCTCCTGCCATTCTAATTAGTTTTTTAAGTTAGTGTTCTTTCTTTAATAGAACTAATTATTATTTGTTTGACATTGCAGAAAGCATACCTCCGTATACTCCGTTTAAAGAAGACAAGTTCTTGGCTAAAGAATCCATTTGTTCTTTTAATTTTTCTGTATTTTCAACAACAGCTTCATTTAAGGCTGTTTGTTTGCCAGCGCTTTCCATTTGCACTTTATACAATCCGTTTAAAGATTCCATTTGAATGGCAGCCATCGACATTTGCTCGTTGTATTTGTTCGTTGCAGAAATAGATTCTGAGGCAGCAGACAATCCTTCTGCAGCTCCTTGAAAATTTTTCATACTCGTTCCTAAACTTTCCATTAATTTAGAATCTATATTAGCTTCTGCCAACAATGTATCTAGTTTTTGAGAGAGTAAGCCATCGGCTCCTTGTTCCTTTTCTGAAGTACCCTCTTCTCCTGCTAATTCAGGATATACTTTAGACCAGTCTAGGTCATCTTCTGGGGCGTCAAAAGCAGAAATCGCAAAAACAATCGCTTCTACAACTAAACCTATTGTTAACATAACTCCTCCCGTTAAAATACCATATTCTAAATGCTGTATTTTAAACAAGGCACCAATAATAACGATTGCTGCTCCCATTCCATATACGAAATTCATTCCTTTTTTGTAAGCTTTTGACTGTGCCATATTTTTTTTAATCTTTAGGGGTTTAGTTTATTTATTTATTTATATCTCCAATATAATCTTGAACGGTTCTAAAACCGATAAAACTTCTTGCAGTATCTGCGTACTCAAAATCTCTTGTTCCAACTTCTAAGAAGTATGCGACGTCTTTCCAAGATCCTCCACGTACTATTTTTCTTTTATTTTTTCGATCTTCTACATTTGGATTCATCGTAGAACTCAAATAGTAAGAAGCACCATTATATGCAGTACTCGTCCATTCTGAAACATTTCCAGCCATGTTATACAAACCATAATCATTTGCATTGTATGATTTTGCTTCTACGGTATACAAAGCACCATCTACGGCATAATTACCCCTTACAGGCTTAAAATTTGCTAAGAAACAACCACGATCACTTGTAGTACCTCCTGTTCCCCAAGGATAGGTTGCAAATTGAAGTCCGCCACGAGCGGCATACTCCCATTCTGCTTCTGTAGGCAATCTAAAGACCGGTACAGCTGCTGCGTTATTCTTTCCGCGTAAATAATCGTTTTTCTTTTTTGTTCTCCAATGACAAAAAGCTTTTGCTTGATCCCATTTAACCCCTACCACTGGATAATCTCCATAAGCTTGGTGGCGAAAATAATCTTGGTGCATTGGATCGTTGTAAGAATAATTAAAATCTTTGATCCAAACAGTCGTGTCTGGGTAGATTTCTATAACAGTATCATATCTATAATTTCTCCCTGCTACTTTTTTACGAGATTTCGCAGCTTTTTCAAGATCAAATTCAGAATAATAATATTTTATGTATTCTGTTTTAAAAGTTCGAATCCCTGCTACCGCGTCTTCTTGCTCAATATACAATGAATCGATTGCTTCAACATAATACTCATCTGGAGATTCTTTCAATCCAAATAAGTCAACGTTCCAGTTTAAAGGTCTTAAATTTTCTCTTGTTTCTTTACTTTCTTGAAATTTTTGATAAGCAGTTCTTGTAGTATCAGCATCTGCATATGCAAAGGCTTCTATTCCTGTTGAAGTGGCTGGTGCACCACTCGCGGATTGACCAATAATACTTTGATCGTCTGCAGCTTTTGCCAATGCAGTTCTAGTGATTGAATCTCGAACCCAAAAAACAAATTCTTTGTATTCATTATTTGTGATTTCAGTTTCATCCATGTAATAAGGTCTCACAGTTACCGTTTTGGTCGGTGTATTGAGAACTCCTATAATATCTTCATCTTGTTTTCCCATGGTAAAAGATCCCCCTGGAATTAAAGCCATTCCGTACGGTTTCTCTGAAAACCATTTCTTTTTGGCTTTTGCACCTACTAATTCGCCTCTATCGTTAGAGCCACAACTGTAAAAAACCGTTATTAAGAGTGCAAATATTGCTGCTTTCTTCATATTATCTGATATCTTATCTAAAAAGTTCGTAAACTTATTATTTTTTTTATTAAAAACCAATTCTAACAGTACCTTTTATTTTACTCTAAATTAGACCATTTTTTGCATTGCTTTGTACCACTTTTCTGGAATAATTTCCTTTGTTGCTGCAACATAATCTTGGTATGTACATGGTATTAACGCATGCCTTTTGTATTTATTATTGGACAAAATATTAATTTCAATCCACCATCTTCCCGTTTTGTGGCTTTTATAAAAGGTTAAAGGATCATCATCCGCTAACAAAACAGTAAATTTCTGATAATTATCTTTTTGTGTAAACGGATAATCTTTCACTCTAGAATTCACCCCTTCAATGAAGTACCAAATCATTTGTGCAATTAAATGTGCCGTTTGATTGTGCTTATCATATTTCGAATTGTATTCATAAATTCCAAACGAAGAAACCTTGTCGCTGATACCTGCATACCTTGAAATGGCACATATTTCGTCTCCATAAAAACCATTCGGAGAAGCATTGTTATTTGCAGGAGCCTCACTTTGTCGCACCGCACCAATATCAATAGAAACAATATCTGCATTCCGAAACGCAGGTTCGATGTTTTCTAAATTCTTTGCTTCACCCAATCGGTAGGCATCAAAAAACAACGCATCTAATAATTTTATCTCCTCTTGGGAATTAAAAAATGTTTGATACCCAACATTGCAATAATTAAATAAATTATTGGGCTGTTGCATAATAATTTTACTAAGATACGACTGTGAAGTTAATTCATCTTCCAAATCGCCCAAATCAAACCTACTATCAACTGCCGTGATATTTACTGTTTGCTCTAAAGCATCGTATGCCCTATAATTGACGTAGGTAATGTCTTGACCTCCACCAATAATGACAGGAATAATATTTTTCTTTAATAAGGAACTAATAATTTCTGAAACCGCAAAATAAGTATCCGAAACCGCATTTCCTTTGGATACATTTCCTAAATCGACAATGTTTGTATGCCAATCTCCAGGAAATAATTCATATAATTTTGTTCGAATACAATCTAAATCTTCACCACAACCAAAGTTATCTTGTGAATTTCGATCTTCTTGCACCCCAAAAATCGCTATTTGAACATTTTCTAGAGCAGGAAAGTCGTTTTTTTCTGAATGGATTGTAATTTTTTGACCCAATGACAAATCAGATTGCAGCTCCAAATGTGCTACAACCGATTCTTTTACAGGGGTTAAAAAGTCTAGGTTCATTGATTTATTTAAGTAGAAGTATGCAAGATACTAACTAATTATTTCTTTTTGACTGTTTTCTTAGCAGTGGTTTTCTTAGCTGGAGCTTTCTTTTTGACAACTTTCTTTTTTGCCGCTTTCTTCTTTGGCATTTTTGCAGCAATCATTTTAACAGCTTCCTCTTTGGTCAGTTTTTCAATATCGGTGGTTTTTGGGAGTTCAATCTTAATTTTTCCTTTTAAAACATTAAACCTTCCCCATCTTGCCTTTTCTACACGAATCTCAACATCTTCCCAATTATGAAGCACCTTGTCGATTTCTTTTTGCTTTTTCGCTTCAATGAGTTCAACAATCTCGTCATAAGTAAGGTTGTCAAAATCATATTTTTTATTCACATTGATGAAAATTGAATTCCATTTGATGAAAGGACCAAAACGACCAACGCCTTTTTGAACGGGTAATTCTTCATAATGTGCTACCGGTGCATCTGCTTTTTGTTTTGCAACAATTAACGCTTCCGCCCTTGGCAAATCAACCTCCATTGGGTTTTCGCCCTTCTCTAATGAAACAAATAGGCTTCCAAAACGAATATAAGGACCAAAACGACCATTAGAAACAATGACCTCTTCACCTTCGTAAACTCCCAATGTTTTAGGCAATAAAAACAGTTCCAAAGCTTCGTCTATAGTAATCGTCCCTAGGTTTTGTGTTGGATTTAAACTTGCGAACAATTTCTCTTCATCTTCTGGCGCACCAATCTGTGCAATCGGTCCAAATTTTCCCAAACGAACTAAAATCGTTTTTCCAGAAACTGGATGCTTTCCTAAAATACGTTCGCCACTTTCTCTTTCTGCATTTTCTTTTACATGTTCTACTGTTTCATGAAAGGAACCATAGAAACCTTTAATCATTTCGATCCAATTTGCATCCCCTTCAGAAATATCATCAAAAGAAGATTCTACTTTAGCAGTAAAACCAAAATCTAAAATATTAGAAAAATTAACCACTAAGAAATCGTTGACAATATTTCCAATATCTGTTGGAATTAATTTGTTTTTATTTGAGCCTGTTTTTTCTGTTAATGTTTGATTTTTAACAGTTCCATTAGCTAAAATCAATTGCTCATAACTTCGTTCCAAACCTTCATTTTGTCCCTTTTCTACATAGCCTCTTCTTTGCACCGTAGAAATCGTTGGCGCATAAGTTGACGGACGGCCAATTCCCAATTCTTCCAATTGTTTTACCAAAGAAGCTTCTGTAAATCGGTATGGAGGACTCGTAAAACGTTGTGTTGCATTGATGAAATTGTATGCTAATGATTCATTCACTTTTAAATTGGGCAACATGCCTGCTTGCTCTTCCTCTTCGTTATCGTTTCCTTCTAAGTATACTTTCAAAAACCCTTCAAACTTGATCATTTCTCCATTTGCAGTGAAGATTTTTTCGTTTTCTGAATTTTCAATTTTTACATTAGTACGTTCCAATTGAGCATCACTCATTTGTGATGCCAATGTTCGTTTCCAAATTAAATCATACAACCTTGTTTGATCATATTCTGTGTCGATCGTATGCATTTTCATATTCGTAGGACGAATGGCTTCGTGGGCTTCTTGAGCACCTTTTGCCTTCGACTTAAAAACACGTTGTTTGCTATATTCTTTTCCGTAATAATTGGTAATTTCTTCTTCAGCAGCATCTCTTGCATCTACAGACAAGTTCACACTATCTGTTCTCATGTAGGTAATTAAACCCGCTTCATACAAACGTTGCGCAACCTGCATTGTTTTGGCAACAGGATACCCTAATTTTCGAGAAGCTTCTTGCTGTAATGTTGATGTTGTAAACGGTGCTGCTGGTGATTTCTTTGCTGGTTTTTTTGTCAAATCAGCAATCGAGAAATCAGCATTTGAACACGATTTTAAAAAATCTTCTGCTGCTGTTTTAGAATCAAAATTCTTTGGAATGGTCGCTTTAAATTTCTTTCCTACTTTGTTTGAAAACTCAGCAACCACCTTATAATGTGTTTCAGCAGTAAACTCCTGAATACTTCTTTCTCGTTCTACTATTAAACGAACTGCAACAGACTGAACCCTTCCTGCAGATAAGCCTCCTTTTACTTTACGCCACAAAACTGGCGATAACTCATACCCTACCAAACGATCTAAAACACGACGTGCTTGCTGCGCATTCACCATGTGATAATCAATATCTCTTGGATTTTCAACTGCTTTTAAAATGGCCTTTTTGGTAATTTCATGAAAAACAATACGTTTTGTACGTTCTTCCTTCAACTCCAATTGTTCTTTTAAATGCCATGCAATTGCCTCTCCCTCTCGATCCTCATCACTTGCCAACCAAACCATATCGGCCTTCTTCGCCAATGTTTTTAGTTTTTTTACAACTGTTTTTTTATCGTCTGATACAATGTACTTTGGACTAAAATCTCCGTCAACATCAATCCCCAATTCTTTCGAGGGTAAATCTGCAATATGACCATAACTAGACTCAACTTGAAAATCTTTTCCAAGAAATTTCTCGATCGTTTTTGCCTTTGCGGGTGACTCTACAATTACTAAATTCTTTGCCATGTATCTTTTTTTTGTCATAATTATCGCAATCGAAATTGCGAGATTTTAGACTGCAAAAGTATGTAGTTTTTTTTTATAAATTATTTTAAGTGCTGTTTTTACTTCATTTTTAATACAAAATCAATTGTATTTTTCTGCCAATTTGTCATAAATTTTGGTTTTTGGTTGTATCTTTGCTCACCATTAAAATGAAAATTGACACATGGAGCAAGTAGAAAAAATCATAGACGAAAGAATACAAGGGAAAGCCCTTGTTACCGAAAATAAAAAAGAAAACACTAAAAAACTATTCATAGAAAGTTACGGCTGTCAAATGAATATGAATGATAGTGAAATTGTTGCAGCAATCTTAGACAAAGAAGGTTACAACACCACGCAAATTTTAGAAGAAGCAGATTTAGTACTTGTAAATACCTGTTCTATTAGAGAAAAAGCAGAAACGACAGTTCGCAAAAGATTACAAAAATACAACGCTGTAAAGCAAGTCAATAAAAAAATGAAAGTGGGCGTTTTAGGCTGTATGGCAGAACGACTTAAAGAAAAATTTTTAGAAGAAGAAAAAATTGTTGATTTGGTGGTGGGCCCAGATGCCTATAGAGACATTCCAAATTTATTACAAGAAGTAGCGTCTGGAAGAGATGCTGTAAACGTAATCCTCTCTAAAGATGAAACTTACGGAGATGTTTCTCCAGTACGTTTAAATTCGAACGGAGTTACCGCCTTTGTTTCCATTACACGAGGTTGTGATAATATGTGTACCTTTTGTGTAGTTCCTTTTACAAGAGGAAGGGAAAGAAGTAGAGATCCGAAAAGTATTTTAGAAGAAGTGCAATCGATGGTCGACAAAAACTATAAAGAAATCACCCTTTTGGGTCAGAATGTGGATAGCTTTTTATGGTTTGGTGGCGGATTGAAAAAAGATTTCAAAAAAGCATCAGAAATGGCACAAGCAACTGCCGTTGGTTTTGCGGAGTTGTTAGACATGTGTGCAACAAAGTTTCCAAAAACACGTTTTCGCTTTTCAACATCAAATCCTCAAGACATGAGCTTAGATGTGATTCATGTTATGGCAAAGCATAAAAACATTTGCAAATACCTTCATTTGCCTGTACAAAGTGGAAGTAATGCCATGTTAAAAGCAATGAACAGACAACACACCCGTGAAGAATATATGGAATTGGTGGACAATATTTTTAAAATTGTACCAGAAATGTCTTTGTCACAAGATATGATTGTTGGTTTTTGTGGAGAAACAGAAGAAGATCATCAAGACACCTTAGCGTTAATGAAATATGTAAAATATGACTTTGGTTTTATG
Source organism: Polaribacter sp. (assembly GCA_018663625.1). Classification (GTDB taxonomy): domain Bacteria; phylum Bacteroidota; class Bacteroidia; order Flavobacteriales; family Flavobacteriaceae; genus Polaribacter. Next base: position 122,873 of record JABJPX010000070.1, read on the forward strand.
TTTTCATACTCCGAAAGACCCGGAACGCTTGCAGGAAATAAAATGAAAGATGATGTTCCCTTTGCCGTTAAAAAACGAAGGTTACAAGAAGTTATAGATTTACAACAAGAACACGCACTCTTTAGAACACAACAACATCTAGGGAAAATAGAAGAATTTTTAATTGAAGGGACCTCTAAGAAAAACCCGAATGAGTGGAAAGGGAGAAATACACAAAATACTGTCGCCGTTTTTGATAAAGGCAACTATAAACTAGGAGATTTTGTGATGGTAAAAGTAGAAGACTGCACCTCAGCAACCTTAAAAGGAACTGTTGTTGGGTATTCTGATAATAATTAAAATGAGTCATCAAGTTAGAAGTTGAAAGTGCCATTTTTCAACTTTAAACATTTAAACGATTACAATGGAAAACTTACAAACAACAAAACAACGTTTTGGCATTATCGGTAACGATGTGCATTTAAACCGAGCATTGGAAAAAGCAGTGCGTGTTGCACCTACTGATATTTCTGTTTTGGTAACGGGTGAAAGCGGTGTTGGTAAAGAGAGTATTCCGAAAATAATACACTCTTTATCACACAGAAAACACGCAAAATACATTGCAGTAAACTGCGGAGCCATCCCAGAAGGAACCATAGACAGTGAACTTTTTGGTCACGAAAAAGGTGCTTTTACAGGGGCTACTTCAACAAGAAAAGGATATTTTGAAGTAACAGACGGTGGAACTATTTTCTTAGATGAAGTTGGAGAATTGCCACTAACCACCCAAGTACGTTTATTACGCGTTTTAGAAAACGGCGAATTTATAAAAGTAGGATCCTCAGAAGTACAAAAAACAAATGTTCGAATTGTTACTGCAACAAATCTAAATATGCAAGAAGCCATTGCAAAAGAAAAATTTAGAGAAGATTTGTATTACCGATTGAGCACCATCGAAATTCCGTTGCCTCCACTTCGCGATCGAAATGAAGACATTCATTTATTGTTTCGAAAGTTTGCGTCAGAATTTGCTCAGAAATACAGAATGCCAACAGTACGCTTAGATGAAAACGCCATTAAATTATTAATGAATTACCGTTTCCCTGGAAACATTCGTCAGTTAAGAAACATTGCAGAACAAATTTCTGTAGTGGAAGAAGACCGATTGATTACAGCAGAAAATATTGTACAATATCTTCCAAACTATAACAAAAACTTACCCGCTGTTATTGGTGGAACTTCAGCGAATGATTTTTCTACAGAAAGAGACATCATGTATAAAGTATTGTTTGATATGAGAAGCGATATCAACGATTTAAAAAAGTTGACTTTAGACCTAATGAAAACAGGGGATATTGAAAAAGTGGAAGAAAAAAATCATCAATTAATTGAAAAAATATACGCAGATCAAGAAGAAAAAAAGCATGCCATAGAAGTATTAAAGATTCCACAAAATGCATCTTCTGATAAAAATTATGACTTTATTGAGACCATTGAAGAAGACGAATCTTTATCTTTACAAGACAAAGAAGTAGAAATGATTAAAAAGGCATTAGAAAAAAACAACAATAAACGTAAATTAGCGGCCAAAGAACTCGGTATCTCTGAACGTACTTTGTATCGAAAAATTAAACAATACGATTTGTAAGTAATGAAAAAACTCCTCTACATCTCTTTTTTTGCAATCAGTACTTTATTGATCACTGCTTGTCGTGCCTATTCTTTTACCGGAGCAACGACCAATGCAGATACCATTCAGGTTTCATTTTTTAGAAATGAAGCAACCCTCGTTGAGCCCACATTAAGTCAGCGATTTACACCCGAATTACAAGAGCTGTTTTTACGACAAACCAACTTGACATTGGTAAACAATCCCAATGCAGATTTGCGTTTAGAAGGAGAAATTACGGGCTATCGAATAAACCCGATGAGTGCAACAGCACAACAAACGGCGGCCCAAAACAGACTAACAGTAACTATAAATGTTCGCTTCTACAATGCATTGGATGAAGAAAAAGACTTTGAAAAAAGTTTTTCATTTTACTCAGACTTTAATTCTAATGAACAATTAGTTGGCGGAGTATTAGAAGGTGCATTGGACGAAATTTTAGAGCGCATTCATCAAGATATTTTTAACGCAGCACTAGGAGATTGGTAACCGAGAAATTCATATCGATCCTAAAAAATCCTGCAATCTTACAGCAAGAAGAAACGCAAGCGTTGAAAAACCTCATTGAGGAATATCCGTATTTTCAACCTGCAAGGAGTTTGTATTTAAAAGGCTTGAAAATGCAAAACAGTTTTAAATACAATAATGAGCTCAAAGTAACTGCTGCGTATACCACAGACAGAGCCATCTTGTTCGATTTTATAACAGCATCTAGTTTTAATGTGCTTCCAAAACCCGATGTGCAACAGAAAACGGAAACAGTTTCATTGAATGAAAAACCAATATCAGAAATTGCTCCAAGCGACTTTGGGATGAATGCGCCGCTTTCTTTTACAACATCAGAAAAACACTCTTTTGGGGAATGGTTGCAATTATCAAAGGCTACACCGATAGTTAGAGCGTCTCCAAAAAAAGAAAAATTCATCTCTAGAGCTTCAATTATTGATCGTTTTATTGAGAAAAACCCAAAAATAAAACCTGTTATCAAAGAGAAAAGTATCAATGTTTTAGTTTCCAAAAACGAAACATCAAACTCTTTAATGACAGAAACATTGGCCAAAGTGTATTTAGCACAAAAAAAATATGAAAATGCAATTCAAGCTTATAAAATTTTAAGTTTGAAATATCCAGAAAAAAGTGGTTTCTTTGCAGACCAAATTAAAAGAATTCAAATTTTACAAAAAAAATAAATCATGAGTTATAACTTATTTTTAGGGATCATATTATTGGTAGCTGTGATCTTAATTTTAATTGTTATGGTACAAAACCCTAAAGGAGGAGGATTGTCTTCTTCATTTGGTGGTGGAGGTGCACAATCTTTAGGAGGCGTGCAAAACACGAACAACTTCTTAGACAAAACAACTTGGACGTTGGCAATTTCAATGTTTGCATTGATTTTATTATCAAACTTTTCTATTGACAGAGGTGGAGACAAAGGCCCAATCTTAAAAGAAACGTTAAACGGTATTGAAGCTACAACGCCAGCACCGGTTGCTCCTGATACAACACAAGACAGCGAACAATAATCTTTACATTATTGAGAATCTATAGAAATGCCAACGTAAATGACACGTTGGCATTTTTTTTATAGTATATTTAAAAAACTCGAAAGTGAAATTAGTAATCTTGTCAGTTTTCATTAAATGGCATTATTTCTGACTACATGGTAAGTATAAAATAAAAACCAATCTAAAAATATACACATGGGATTAAACATTAAACCTTTAGCAGACAGAGTTCTTGTAGAACCTGCGCCTGCAGAAACAAAAACAGCTTCTGGATTAATCATTCCAGACAACGCTAAAGAAAAGCCACAAAAAGGAACTGTTGTTGCCGTTGGTAATGGTAAAGTTGACGAACCATTGACCGTAAAAGTAGGCGATACTGTACTCTATGGTAAATATGGCGGAACAGATTTAAAGCTGGAAGGAAAAGATTACTTAATGATGCGTGAAGCAGATATTTTAGCAATCATTTAAATAGCATTAAGAGCTTTAGACTCTGCTTCTTCAGAATCTGAATACTTATTAATTCTTTCAAAAGATTTAAATTATATTGATAAAAATTCATTCACAATAATAAATGAAGAAATCAATATGATTCAAAGTAAAATTTATTCACTAAAACATAAATTAAAATGGCAAAAGACATAAAATTTGATATTGAAGCTCGTGACGGACTAAAACGTGGAGTGGATGCATTGGCAAACGCAGTAAAAGTAACCTTAGGACCCAAAGGAAGAAATGTAATTATTTCAAAATCATTTGGAGCACCCACCGTAACCAAAGATGGTGTCTCTGTTGCAAAAGAGATTGAACTTGAAAACGAGCTTGAAAACATGGGCGCTCAGATGGTGAAAGAAGTCGCTTCTAAAACCAATGATTTAGCTGGAGATGGAACCACAACCGCTACCGTTCTTGCACAAGCAATTGTAAAAGAAGGACTAAAAAATGTTGCTGCAGGAGCAAATCCAATGGATTTAAAACGTGGGATTGACAAAGCAGTCGCTGCGATTGTTACAGACCTAGAAAAGCAAGCACAGAAAGTAGGAAATTCTTCAGAAAAAATAAAACAAGTTGCTGCAATTTCTGCAAACAACGACAATACAATTGGCGATTTAATTGCAACCGCTTTCACCAAAGTTGGTAAAGAAGGTGTAATTACTGTTGAAGAAGCAAAAGGAATGGAAACCTATGTAGATGTTGTAGAAGGAATGCAGTTTGACAGAGGATATTTGTCACCATACTTTGTAACAGATGCAGATAAAATGATTGCAGATTTAGAAAATCCATACATCTTATTATTCGATAAGAAAATTTCGAACCTGAATGAAATTCTTCCAATCTTAGAACCTGTTGCTCAGTCTAGCAGACCCTTATTAATCATTGCTGAAGATGTAGACGGTCAGGCATTGGCTACTTTAGTAGTCAATAAATTACGTGGTGGCTTAAAAATTGCTGCGGTAAAAGCACCTGGATTTGGAGACCGAAGAAAGGCCATGTTAGAAGACATTGCGATTTTAACTGGTGGAACGGTTATTTCTGAAGAAAGAGGTTTTTCTCTTGAAAATGCTACCTTAGATTTATTAGGTACTGCAGAAACAGTAACCGTAGACAAAGACAATACAACCGTTGTCAATGGTGCTGGAAATGCAGATGCAATTAAAGCGAGAATCAATCAAATTAAAGCTCAAATTGAAACGACAACCTCAGATTACGACAAAGAAAAGCTACAAGAACGTTTGGCAAAATTAGCTGGAGGGGTTGCTGTTTTATATGTAGGTGCCGCATCAGAAGTTGAGATGAAAGAAAAGAAAGACCGTGTAGACGATGCATTGCATGCTACGCGTGCTGCAGTAGAAGAAGGAATTGTTGCCGGTGGTGGAGTTGCTTTGGTACGTGCTAAAAAAGTATTGACCACAATTACAACTGAAAACATCGACGAAACTACAGGAATACAAATTATCAACAAAGCAGTAGAAGCTCCTTTAAGAACTATTGTTGAGAATGCAGGTGGCGAAGGCTCTGTTGTTTTAAACAAAATATTAGAAGGGAAAAAAGATTTCGGTTATGATGCAAAATCAGATGATTATGTAGACATGCTCAAAGCTGGAATTATAGATCCGAAGAAAGTAACCCGTGTTGCATTAGAAAATGCAGCCTCTGTTGCAGGTATGATCTTAACAACAGAATGTGCTTTGATCGATATTAAAGAAGATGCACCAAGCGGCGGCGGTATGCCTCCAATGGGTGGTGGGATGCCAGGAATGATGTAACAATTAGTACTGGCTAGCAAATATTTTGCCCTTACTCGTAAGGTAGCATTCTTAAAAAATCCGTTGGGAATTATTTCCAACGGATTTTTTATGTAAATATGAGGTTCACTTACACATGTTTTCCAACTTCAAAACCGTGTTTTCCTAAATATTGATCACCACTTTCAATCGCATCCTCTTCTAGAATTGTTCCCATAGAATCATTCCAGCGATTTAAATATCCAAATAATGAAATAACGCCTAACATCTCTACAATTTCACCCTCGTTCCAATGCGCATACAACGCTGTTTTAATGTTAGCGTCCACAGCATTCGGCACCATGGATGCTGCCAATGAAAAGTCCAAAGCAGCTCTCTCCGCAGCCGAAAATGCAGGATGTGTTCTATATTCCCAAACATTCTCTAACTGTGCTTGTTCGGCTCCGTAGCGCTCTGCAGCCCGAATGGCATGCGCTTGGCAATAGCGACATCCAGTAGCATTGCTAGAAACCCAGGCAATGAGTCTTTTTAAAGCAGAAGTAACGCGACCTTCATTGGCCATTACAGCCTTATTCAAATTAATAAAGGCTTTGGAAATCGCCGGTCTACGTTGCATCGTTAATACAGAATTTGGACAAAACCCCAAGGTTTCATTAAAAAACTCGGCTAATTCTTTGGTTTCTAAATCGTGTTCTGCTGATAAAGGAGTAACTAATGGCATCGGTTTTATGTGTTTTTGTTTCAGTAGCTAAAGATAGCTTTTTATTGAGAAAAATAGTGCCGCAATTAAAATAGGTGAAAAAAGGTTTTATTTTTTACCTTTAGCAATTATTACTTTTTAAAAATTATTTGCAAAAAAACGCTTATGAACACAAACATCGTTACAACTACCTGGAAAGAAAATATGCTTTTTGAATCTGACAATCCTGGAGGACACAACCTTTTAATTGACACTTCGGAAGCGCATGGCGGAAATGACGCTGGCTATAGACCAAAGGCTTTGATGCTTTCTTCTTTAGCGGGTTGTTCTGGACTGGACGTAGTGTCTCTTTTAGCAAAAATGAGAGTAAGCCCTACTGATTTTAAAATTGTTGTTACCGGAGAATTGACGGAAGAACATCCAAAATTTTACAACAAAGTGTTGGTAGATTATCACTTTTATGGAAGCGAATTGCCTGAAGATAAAATAAACAAGGCTGTCGATTTATCGGTTGAAAAATATTGTGGTGTCATGGAAATGTTTCGACAGTTTGCGACGATAACTATCGGGATTCACCTGCACCCATAAAGTACCCTACGTTTAAAAAAATTGCAATGCGCTGGAGTTCAAAACCAAAAATTGAGAAAGAAAAAATAGCAAAACTTGCAAAAGATTTGTCTGTAGATACGACCGTTGCTGAAATTTTATTGCAGCGAAACATCTCCACTTTTGAAGAGGCTAAAAAATTCTTTAGACCCAGTCTAGACGATCTCCATGATCCTTTTTTAATGAAAGACATGGACCTGGCAGTGGAACGCATTGAAACTGCGATTCGCAACCAGGAGAATGTTTTAGTTTTTGGCGATTATGACGTAGACGGAACCTCAGCAGTTTCATTGGTTGCCTCTTATTTAAAAACAATTTACCCCAATATTTCTACCTACATTCCAGATCGATATGGAGAAGGATATGGCGTTTCTTTTAAAGGAATTGACTTTGCAGAAGACAATAATTTCTCCTTAATTATTGCTTTAGACTGTGGCACAAAAGCCCTTGAAAAAGTGGCTTATGCTACTGAAAAAAGGATTGATTTTATTATTTGCGACCACCACAAACCAGGTGCCGAATTGCCAAAAGCAGTGGCTATTTTAAACCCCAAAAGAACCGATTGCTACTATCCGTTTGATGAATTGTGTGGTTGTGGAGTGGGTTTTAAATTGATTCAAGCGCTTGGAAAAAACAGGCAACAAAGCATTGCTGATTTTGTACCTTATTTAGATTTGGTGGCCACCGCAATTGCGGCAGACATTGTGCCAATAAATGGGGAAAACAGAACGCTTGCTTATTTTGGGCTACAAGTAATTAATTCCAACCCAAGAAATGGCATCAAAGCCATCATTCATCAAACCAAAAAAGAAGTACTGACCATTACCGATGTTGTGTTTATTGTAGCACCCAGAATTAATGCTGCAGGAAGAATGAAACACGGAAATTATGCAGTAGAATTACTGACCGAAATGGATTTTGATTCGGCGGTGGAATTTGCAGCTGCCATTGAAATTTTTAATGCGGACCGGAAAGATTTGGATAAAAAAATTACCAACGAAGCCCTAATGCAAATCATAGACAATGCCGAAGAAGATCGGTTTACTTCGGTGGTTTACAAAGAAGATTGGCACAAAGGCGTCATTGGTATTGTTGCTTCTCGATTGATTGAAAAACACTACCGTCCTACGCTAGTCTTTACTAAGAGTGGCGACAAACTTGCAGCTTCTGCACGTTCTGTAAAAGGCTTTGACGTGTACAATGCCCTGCTTGCCTGTGAAGAATTCATCGAGCAATTTGGAGGTCATAAGTACGCAGCTGGTTTAACCTTGCTGCCCGAAAACTACGAGAAATTTAAAGCCAAATTTGAGGAAGTGGTGCGTAGCAGTATTCCTAAAGAATTTTTGACCCCTGAAATTTTGATTGATGCGGAAATTGAATTGTCGGAAATTACACCCAAGTTTTTTCGAATTATCCAACAAATGGCACCTTTTGGGCCGCAAAATAGAAAGCCTATCTTTAAAACTTCTGCGGTAAGAGACAATGGCTATGGCAAGCAAGTGGGCGCAGACAAAACCCATTTAAAATTGAATATCATTGCTGGAGCAGACTCTAAAACCTACAATGCCATTGGCTTTAATTTGGGCTCTAAAATAACGGAGATTCAAAATGCGTTTAATATTGTCTATGCCTTGGATGAAAATGAATGGAATGGGGTTAAATCCATTCAACTATTGCTAAAAGACTTGCAGTAAAAAAAATGCTTGTTTCAGCGGTGTAAAACTGCAACCTTCTGTCTTCTCTCTTTTATTCATTTTTCAGTACTCTTAGTGTCACGAGGAAGACGCTTGCGCTAGCGGTAGAGATTCTCCGCAGAAAAATCAGCAGTAATAAACACGCAACTAGATTTGTTTTAGCACTCAACCTCAATTATTTTTATCGGTGTTGGTGGCTGTTTTTTTTCAAAGGTTCAAATCTTATAAATTATAACGAATCGAAAACACAAACATTCTCGGTAATAGATAAGTTTTTGTGTCAGAAATTAAATAGTCAGTAAAATTATTGCTTTGTCTAAATTTAGTATTGAATATATTCTGTGTTATAATTTTATAGGACCAAGCACTGTCTTCTTTTTTATAAGACAATGTTCCGTTCGCAATTTCGTATGTATTTTTTTGTCCTAATGTTTTATTTTGCTAGACGGATTGTCGGTTTCTTATGATGATGGTGCGTTTGATGCAGATCCAACTAATACAATTGTAGGGAAATATATACTAGGCAGTTTGGACGGGCAACGCGTGAGTAACATTCCTTCAACTGCGGTTGAAAAGCATCTTATAATAACCGGAACGGTTGAAGAAATTGTTCCTGAAATTATTGCACTATCAGTAATTACTGAAGCACATATTAACACACAGATTCAATTGTCCGCTGCTCAGTTCATAAAAGCCGATTTGGGAAAAACATTTGCAGGAGAAGCAAACGATCAATTTGATGGTTTTAGAAAACTCTTAGAATGTGAATCCAATAAGATCATAAAGCTACAGACGAGTACATTTGCAAGTTTTAAATCGAATGTGATTCCCACAGGAAAAGGAACAGCAACTTTTGTGCTTTCGAAAGACTATACCTCAACGTTTTTGGTTGCCATTGCAAATACGCCCGCAAAACTTGTATTTACAAATCCTGAAAAGTGCAATCCCATAGCGTTAGATTGTGGTCTTGCTGCTTCAGAAGGAGCTACAATACTATTTTTTAAAGATTTCGAAAATCAATCGAATTCCACTTTGATTACAGGGAATGGTTGGACCCACTTTATAGCAGAAGGATCGGAAGGTTGGGAAGCATACACAGCAACAGAAAGCAATCCATCGCAAGGGATTTCTGCTCGAAGTGGTTCTTATAACTCAAATGACCATAGTACGGTTTCATGGTTGATTACGCCAGGAATTCATTTGGACACCAATACAGGAGTGACACTTCAGTTTCAAACCTCAAACAGTTATGCGGATGATAGTACCCTAGCGCTCCTCTTTTCAAATGATTGGGACGGAACTACATCTGGAATAGAAACAGCACTTGGGGAATTGTTCCAAAAGCCTATATCACTCAAAATACAGATTCATTTTCGAATTGGTATAATTCGGGTCTTGTTGATCTCTCTTGTGGAGAAGGTACCACCTATTTTGCCTTTCGATATACAGGGAGTGGAAATGAAAATGAGGATGGTACTTATGAGTTGGACAACATCATCATTTCGGCAAATTAGAAAGAACGGGACTCCCTTGTAATTGAACCCAAAAAAACCTCAAAACAGGACTGTTTTGGGGTTTGTATTGAAATATAATAGCGAAATTAATCCGCTAATATAATTGCTTTATTGTCATTAAATTCAAGTGTTCCTGAGCTAATTGATAAGGTTAGAATTTTGTCATCATCATGATGCACTTCTAATTTCCCTTTTAAATCATTTAATTCAATATGCTCTTGAGTATGCAAATGTACTTTGACAGTTCCTTCTTTTAAAATAGAAACCACGGGTGCGTGATTGTTCAGCATCTGAAATTCTCCATGAATCCCAGGAACAAATATAGAATCTACTTCTGATGAAAATAAGATCGCTTCTGGTGTTACAATTTCTAAAAACATATTTAAGTCTTTGGGCTTTAAGCTTTGGGCTTTAAGCAATTATTATGCTTCTGCTAACATTTTTTCTCCAGAGTCTATTGCATCTTGAATAGATCCTCTTAAGTTAAATGCAGCTTCAGGATATTTATCTAATTCACCGTCCATAATCATGTTGAACCCTTTAATGGTATCTTTAATGTCAACTAAGACACCTGGAATCCCTGTAAATTGTTCTGCCACGTGGAAAGGTTGAGATAAGAAACGTTGTACACGTCTAGCTCTGTGAACTACTAATTTATCTTCTTCAGATAATTCTTCCATTCCTAAAATAGCAATGATATCTTGTAACTCTTTGTAACGTTGTAATAATTCTTTTACAGCTGTTGCTGTGTTGTAGTGCTCATCGCCTAAAACTTCAGCAGATAAAATTCTTGAAGTAGAATCTAATGGATCTACTGCAGGATAAATACCTAATTCTGCAATTTTACGAGACAATACAGTTGTTGCATCTAAATGCGCAAATGTTGTTGCTGGTGCTGGATCTGTTAAATCATCCGCAGGTACATAAACTGCTTGAACAGAAGTAATAGAACCTTTTTTGGTTGAAGTAATACGCTCTTGCATTGCACCCATTTCAGTTGCTAATGTTGGTTGGTATCCTACTGCCGATGGCATACGTCCTAATAAGGCAGAAACCTCAGAACCTGCTTGTGTAAAACGGAAGATATTATCTACGAAGAAAAGTACATCTTTTCCTTGTGCTTCTCCAGCTCCATCTCTAAAATATTCTGCAATTGTTAAACCAGACAATGCAACACGTGCACGTGCTCCAGGTGGTTCGTTCATTTGTCCAAATACGAAAGTTGCTTTAGAGTCTTTCATTCCGGCTTTATCTACTTTCGATAAATCCCATCCTCCTGCTTCCATAGAATGCATAAAATCATCACCATACTTGATAATTCCAGATTCTAACATCTCTCTAAGTAAATCATTTCCTTCACGAGTTCTTTCACCTACTCCTGCAAAAACAGATAAACCACCGTGTCCTTTTGCAATATTGTTAATTAATTCTTGAATCAATACTGTCTTACCAACTCCTGCTCCACCAAACAATCCAATTTTACCTCCTTTTGCATACGGTTCAATTAAATCGATTACTTTTATTCCTGTAAAAAGAACTTCCGTAGAAACGGATAAATCTTCAAATTTTGGTGCAGACCTGTGAATAGACAATCCGTCTTTCCCTTTTTTAGGCAATTCTCCTAGACCATCAATGGCATTTCCAGTAACGTTAAATAAACGACCATAAATGTCGTTTCCTACTGGCATTTGAATTGGGTTTCCAGTTGCAGTAACTTCTTGCCCTCTTTTTAAACCATCGGTAGCGTCCATAGATATTGAACGAACAGTATCTTCTCCTATGTGCTGTTGAACTTCTAAAACC
>JABJPX010000007.1 GCA_018663625.1 Polaribacter sp.
AGTGGATATGGTAAAAAGGGAATTGTAATTGATGTTCGATACAACGGTGGAGGTTGGACAACGGATCGTTTAATGGCTGTTTTAAATGTAGACCAACATGCCTATACCATCCCAAGAGGAGCAGCGAATGACTTAAAAAAAGAGAACAAACAGTTTCAAGGGAATTACCCTTTTAACGAACGAGCAATTTTATCGGTCAATACCAAACCTACTGTGGCTTTATGTAACGAGAATAGTTACTCCAATGCAGAAATATTTTCACATGCCTATAAAAATTTAGGATTGGGTAAATTAGTGGGGCAGCCTACTTTTGGTGCAGTTATCTCTACTGGAGGCTATGGTTTGTTAAAGGGCTATGTCCGTATGCCATTTCGTGCTTGGTATGTCAAAAAATCGGGATTGAATATGGAAAACGATGCGCCCGCAGTACCTGACTATTTGGTAACGAATGCACCAGGTTGGGTAGCTAGCGGTGAAGACGCTCAATTACAAAAAGCAGTGGATGTTTTACTAGAACAAATTGAAGAATAAAATATAAAAAAAGCGCAATCATTAAAACGTATTGCGCTTTTTGTGGAGCTAAAGAGTTATAAATTCAATCTTTTAGTGGGATTGAGCTTAAATTCCTGCTAATAAGTTTCCAAGGCCGTCTTTAAATTGAAAACCTTCCATGGTTCTGTATTTATTCAGTTTTTTGTTTGCTTCCAGTCCCCACAATAAAAATTCCATCATAAAAAATAGATCTTCAGTAAGACAATCTACCTGATAAGTTGCTATTAGTTTTTTCAAGTTTGGAACATTCATTAAGGTATCGCGGTACACATTATCAGGCAGGTTGTCTTCCAAAAACAATTCGTTGTCGCCGTAAAACCATCCTAATAAGGAGTCATAAGGACCTTCTTCATCTTGCTTTTTAAGTTTTTTTATTTCTGGAAAATAAGTTGGAAACAAGGTTTTTATAGCTTGATTGATCAAGTGAAAAGAAACCTGTTCTGCCCCTTCTTGTTCGCCTTCATAGACCAATTCTACTTTTCCATTGATGGCAGGGATAGTTCCCAGAAAGTCAGACATTCTAATGCAGGTACTTTGATCGCCAGACATTAGCATACGGCGTTCGGCAGCACTCATTAAGTTTTCAAAAGCAGTAATGCTCATTCGTGCACTTACGCCACTTTTAGAATCAACGTATTCACTTTTTCTAGCTTCAAATCCTATCTGTTCCAAAATATCACGTGCCAATTCAGGAACGTGAATAGCTTGCTGTACTGCCGCATCGGTGTGCGTCTCTTGTCGAGTGATCGCCTTTGCCGTTTCCAGGTTGTGCGGGTAGTGGGTCAAAATTTGAGAACCAATACGGTCCTTTAGTGGGGTCACAATACTTCCTCGGTTGGTATAATCCTCAGGGTTGGCCGTAAAGACAAACTGGGTTTCAATGGGCAATCGGAGTTTAAATCCACGAATTTGAATTTCCTTTTCTTGTAAAATAGAAAAAAGCGCTACCTGTATTCGTGCTTGTAAATCAGGCAATTCATTCAAGACAAATATACACCGGTGTGCTCTTGGAATCATGCCAAAATGAATCACCTTCTCATTGGCATAAGACAACTTAAGGTTAGCAGCTTTAATGGGATCAACGTCGCCAATCAAATCGGCTACACTAACATCTGGGGTGGCTAATTTTTCAAAGAAGCGATCGTTTCGGTGCAGCCAAGTGATGGGGGTATCCTCCCCTTTCTCTGCAATAAGTGCTTTGGCAAAATTGCTGATGGGAGCTAGTGGATCATCGTTTATTTCAGAGCCTTCGACCACAGGTACCCACTCGTTTAATAATTGCGTAAGTTGTCGTGCCAACCTTGTTTTGGCCTGACCTCTCAAACCGAGTAAGTTGATACTATGCCCTGAAAGCAATGCCCGTTCTACATCTGGTATAACCGTATTTTCATAGCCTAAAAGACCTTCAAATGTTGGTTGACCCTTTTGCATACGAGCTCTAAGGTTTTGTGCCAGTTCTTGCTGAATAGAAAGAGGTTTGTAAGCTGTTTTTTTTAGTGCGCCTAGTGTGGTACTTTTTTTCATTTATCTCAATCGTTTTTTTCTGTTCTGTTCGTAGTCTTCAAAAATCATTTCGCCCAAGCCTTTTAATCCTGTAAAGAATGCCTTTCCTTTATTGGCTTCCGTAAAATTTCGAATAAACTCTTTTAGATAAGGATCTTGTGCAATCATAAATGTGGTGATGGGGATATGAAGTTTTCTTGCCTGTCGTGCCATATTGTAGCACTTATCTACAATATAACCGTCCAATCCATTGCTGTTTTTGTAATAGGTGCCATCGGAGTTTTTTAAACAACTTGGCTTCCCATCTGTAATCATAAATATTTGTTTGTTACTGTTTTTTCTTCGTCGTAACAAATCCATTGCTAGGGTAAGTCCCGCAACAGTATTGGTATGGTAAGGCCCTACTTGCAAGTATGGAATATCTTTAAGTGCAATTGGCCAGGCATCGTTTCCAAACACCAAAATGTCGAGGGTGTCTTTTGGGTAGCGTGTGGTAATAAACTCGGCCAGTGCCATGGCTACTTTTTTGGCCGGGGTAATGCGATCTTCGCCATACAAAATCATACTATGGCTAATGTCAATCATTAAAACCGTACTCATTTGCGTATTGTAATAACTATCCTCCACTACGAGGTCGTCGTGATGCAATGTAAATTCATCGCCTGCGGATCGTATTTGTGCATTGCGCAGGCTTTCGGTCATGGATATTTTCTCAAGGGGGTCACCAAATTGGTAGGCTTTAAATTCGCCCGTATCGTCTGCACCTTGCCCGATACTTTTGGTTTTGTGGTTGCCGCTGCCTGCTTTTTTAAGTTTGCCGAAAATTTGCTTTAATGCGTGTTCGCGCAAGAGCTTTTCTGTTTTGGCAGTGAGGGACATCCCTTTTTCATCGCCGGTACCATCGCCTTTTGGTTGTATGTAAGCACGTTTTAAGAGGTCCTCGATAAAATCATCTATCGTATATGCTTCGGTGGTTAAGCCATATTCAATATCTAATTCACGCAACCAATCAATCGCTTCGTCAAAATCGCCAGACGTATGGGTAATCAACTCTTTAAATACCTCAAAGAGACGCTCAAACGGTGTTTGGTGCTTGGGTACGTGTTGTGTAAATGTAATCCCAACAGTGGACAATTTTAATTTCATAGAATCGTAAAATTACTAAAACCCTATTATAATTTTCTTAAAATAATGTTTAAAAAATTTTCCAAAAATAATTTCGGAGTCAAAGGGAGTAAAATCGAACTGTATTGGGGAGGTTTTAATGAGAAAATATTAAATAAATGCTCTTATTTTTTCCAGGTACCGCCGTATTTATAGGATGGGTTGTCTTTTTTAAGAGAGCCTAAGCACTCCTTGCACACAAATACCCATTCTTTGGGCTGTTTGTATTGCACCCTG
>JABJPX010000071.1 GCA_018663625.1 Polaribacter sp.
CATTGTTTTCACACAAACCTCTTTTGGTTACAAAGTTGTAAACTCCTCCTTTTCCTTCTTTGTTTCCAGGATACCAGTTTTGTACTGTAGAGTATTTAATTTCGGCATCGTCCATTGCAATGAGTTCTACAACTGCTGCATGCAATTGATTTTCATCTCTACTTGGGGCCGTACAACCTTCTAAATAAGAAACGTAACTCCCTTTGTCTGCAACCACTAACGTTCTTTCAAACTGTCCGGTTCCTCCTTCGTTTATTCTAAAATAGGTTGACAATTCCATTGGACATCGAACGCCTTTTGGAATGTAGCAAAAAGATCCATCAGAAAAAACTGCCGAATTTAGTGCTGCATAAAAGTTATCGGTTGTTGGTACAACGGTTCCTAAATATTTACGCACCAATTCTGGATGCTCTTGAATTGCTTCTGAAATAGGCATGAAAATAATTCCTTTTTCACCCAATGTTTTCTTAAATGTAGTGGCAACAGAAACCGAATCCATTACAATATCTACGGCAACATTCGCTAATTTTTTTTGTTCATCTAAAGAAATCCCTAAACGCTTAAAAGTGTCCAATAATTCTGGATCAACTTCATCTAAAGAGTTTAATTTTGGCTTTTCTTTTGGAGCAGAGTAGTAGGCAATGTCCTGGAATTTTGGTTTCTCATAATGCACATTTGCCCATTCAGGTTCTTCCATTTTCTCCCAAACTCTAAAAGCTTCTAAACGCCAATCGGTCATCCATTGCGGTTCGTTTTTCTTCTTAGAAATTGCAATTACAACCTCTTCGTTCAACCCTTTTGCAAAAGTTTCACTTTCTATATCTGTATAAAAACCATATTTGTACTCTTGGGTTTTTAATTCTTGCTCTAACTGTTCTTCTGTATATTTTGACATCTTTTTCTAATTTTTAAAGCGAGAAACTTTCTCCACATCCACAAGTTCTATTGGCATTCGGGTTGTTAAAAACAAATCCTTTTCCATTTAAACCTCCAGAATATTCTAAGGTAGTTCCCACTAAATATAAAAAACTTTTTTTGTCAACGATAATTTTCACATCGTTCTCTTCAAAAACCTTATCGTTTTCTTCTCTTTTGTTATCAAAAGTCAAATCGTAAGACAAACCTGAGCAACCTCCGCTTTTTACACCAACTCTTACAAAGTCGTTGGTAGCGTCGAAGCCATCATCCGTCATTAATTGTATGACTTTCTTCTTTGCTGTGTCTGAAACTTTTATCATAATTTTAAATAGATTAAATCTAAATTGTGTGCAAATATACAATATATGTCTCAAAAAGAAGACAACTTTCATTAACAAGAACAATACGACTATTGGTTTTTTTGATTACTCTCTAAAGGCGGGATTGTTCACGAAATCAGGATCGCTAAGGGATAATAAAAAGGCTTTTAAATTTGCTTTCTCTTGCAGGGACAAACCCACACCACCTTGATTCACTTTTTTCATCAATGGATCAATGGTTGCAGAGGGTTGCAGGCCTTCGGAATAATGCTGAATAACTGCGTCTAAAGTTGCAAAACGACCATCATGCATGTAGGGTGCTGTAAATCTCAAATTTCGCAGTGAAGGAGATCTAAACTTCCCATTATCGTTTGTATCGCCAGTTACACCTCCTAGGCCTAGGTCTGAAAAGTTGCTATCCAAACCGTTGTTGTGAAACTTATTGTCTGTCCAAAGCGGGTTGTTATCACTTCCATGGCAATGGAAGCAATCTCCTTTGGCTTCATCCATAAAAACATTAAATCCAGCAGACTCTTGGGGTGTTAGCGTAGTTTCTCCATTCAAATATCGATCAAATTTTGAGTTTCCAGAAATCAGGGTTCTTTCAAACTGAGCAAGCGCTTTTGTGATTAAAACAGAATCGATTTCCGAATTTCCAAAAGCTTGTAAAAACAAATCTGGATATTCAGGACTTGCTTGTAGTCTTTCTGCGACAGTTTCCCAATTAGCATGCATTTCTATTGGGTTTTTTACAGGTTCTAATGCCTGTCTTTCCAACCCTATTTCTTTGCCATCCCATGCGAAGCGTTCGTCAAAATTCCATGCCAAATTAAATAAGGGCATCGAATTTCTGGTTCCTAAAAGTCCATCAATTCCTTCGCTAAATTGTCGGTTGTTGGTAAATGATCTCTGCGGATTGTGGCAGGTAGCACATGATTGCGAGTTGTTTCCAGAAAGTCTTCTGTCAAAAAATAATTTTTTTCCTAAGGCAACCCCTTCTTCTGTGAGTGGATTGTTTGCAGGAATTATAGGGGCAATTAACTTGTTGGCAAAGAGTGTTGGGATTTCTAAATCATAAGGTACAGGGGTGTACACTGTTGTATCTTTTGATGCGCATTGCATCAAAAGAAAAATACAAAGTAGAAAAACAGCCCTTTTTTTCATTGTTTTTTCATTTTTTAGAAATAGCCTTCCTTTATTTTATTGGTGTACTGCACCCAAACTAAACACCGATTTTCCATTTTGATGCATTAAAATTTGTGCATCAAAATTTGGCATTAAAACGGTATTAAGTGTGTTTAAATCCCATGTATTTGGGTTTTTAAACCATTCTGCAATGTTCATTTTTATTTCAATTTCAGTAGTTGCCCTTATAGCAACGACTCCCAAAGATACTTTAATAGAAGTGTCTTGAAAGACCAAGTTGTTAGGATCTTCTATGTTAACGGCTCTAATAACATGATAATTAAATCCTGCTGGTGCTAGATTTTGACCAATATATTTTCCGTCAAATTGCATAAAATGATATCCACCACCGAGCATTCCAGGCACGTTAAACGAAGCCGCATTTAAATCTGGATAGCTTCCATCAACATTTTCGGTAGCTGTAAAACCAAAAACAAAGGAGAGTTTATAGTCTCCTGCAGGCACTTCGTTGCTTTCTATTGTTACTTCTCCTTCGCCAAGATTTACCAATTGATAAGAGGAAAGTTTGTAAATTTCATTGTTTGCATTTGTTAAAATTACATTTGAAATTAAATATCTCAACCTTTCAATACTGAGCATCTCCCCGTTTTCATTGGTAAATTTTATGGTATTAAAATCTGCAGATGTCACTGGGGTGTTCTCCCAATTGTGGGAAAATCGGAGGGTCACACTTGCGCCTACCTCTTTTTCTGGAGAACTACAAGCACTGAATGTTAAGAGTCCCGTAAGGAGGAATAATAGCACTTTCATACTAGTTTGTTTTTACAATTAAAGCATCAGAAAACCCTTTATTTTCTGTTAAATCTCCATTAGAGCTATGGGTTTCTCCGACTGCAATAATGCTTGCATCGTTGAGTTGAACAGCATCGTAAAAAAAGTCAATTTTATCTCCACCAACTGTTTGCTTCCAAAGGAGGTTGCCTTCGGAATCTATTTTTAAAAGCAGGGCATCATTTTGTCCTTGATTTGTAAAACTGTTATCCAAGCTTCTTGAACTTCCTGAAATCACAAAACCATTGTCTTGTGTTTTAGCAACGGAGCGGGCAACATCAAAGCTGCTTCCACCAATTGTTCTTTCCCAAATTAAGTTCCCGTCCAAATTCATTTTTAGGATCCAGACATCCGCAGCACCATTATTATTTGAAACGTCTTTATCTGCACTTCTAGTATCGCCAACAATGATAAAGTTTCCGTCATTGGTCGTTGTAATGGCTCTTGCTTCATCAATTTCTGATCCTCCAAAACTTCGTTCCCAAAGTAAGCTTCCATTGGAAGCTATTTTAAGCACCCAAAAATCATAGGAGCCGTTGTTGTTTGAAATGTCTACATCGGCACTGTCTGAGGATCCTGCGATTATAAAATTATGATTTTCGGTTTCTACGATACCAAAAGGCGCATCTGTAAAAGAGCCTCCAAAATATTTACTCCATTGTAAGTCGCCGTTTTCACTTAATTTTATTGCCCAAATGTCGCCACCGGCATGTCTTTGCGTATTTCTTGAATTCCCTTGTCCTCCTGATGCTGTAACATCTAAAACACCTGTGATTAAATAGTTATTGTCGGCAGTTTGCAATACGGTCGTGCCGAAGTCCGCTCCTAAATATCCAAAGGTTTTACTCCAAGAAATAGCGCCGTTTGCAGATAGTTTTATCATCCAAAAATCTTGTGAACCCGCATTTCCTGGAACGTCTTGATCGGTGCTTGTACTGTAGCCTAAAATAGCAAAACCGCCATCTTTAGTGTGTAGGATATCATTTCCGCGGTCATCTTCCGATCCACCAAAGGTTTTACTCCATTGAATATTGCTTTCTGCATCTAATTTCATTACCCAAAAATCAAAATTTTCAACAGTTTTATCAGAAATATCTCCATTGATACTTTGTGTATATCCTAACACTGCAGCCCCTCCATCTTGTGTTTTTACCACTGCATGGGCAACATCATTTTTAGAACCTCCATAGTTTTTTATGGCCGTAATTTCTCCCAAAGAACTCCCTGAGATAGCAAATGAAACTGGTTCTTCTTTCGAACAATTCAAGAGCATCAGGCAACTCACAAAAAAATAAAATGGTTTCATTTTTTGGGATTGATTTTAGGAGCCACTTTTTCTGATTATAAAGAATCCACGATTGATATCACTGATAATAATATTGCCACTTGGGAAATAAGGATATACATTCCAGGTTCCTCTAAAGCTTGCGAGATCATTTTCTGGATAGGTGTCGAAAGATCCAATTTCGGTAATGTTTTTAGCTTCGATATTGCTGAGGTCGATCATTCGTACTCCTGCGGTGTAATTTGCCTGAAAATAAGTAGTTCCTTTTGTATAGCCATTATGGTCTATTGCGGCTGTTGTTCCAATATATTCTGTATGATAAATAGGGTTGTCCAAATCGGTAAAATCAAAAATAATTGTTCTTGTATTTCCACCAAAATCACGTTCGTCCAATTCATCTCCTAAAATGAAGTATTGTTGATTTTCTGTAAACCATCCTTGGTGGGTGTATCCAATGTTTTGATAGCGAATTGTTGAAATTGTTATGGGTGCCGATTTATCGGTAACATCTACAATAACGACTTGGTTTGCGTTGCTACCAATTAAAATTTCCTTGTCTGTATAGTCTGTGTCTGGGCCTTTATAAGTAACCACTTGCGCATCATGAGAATACCCTCCGCCCGAAAATCCACCTGCGGCAACGGGGTTTAGCGGGTCGTTTATATCTACAAAATGAGGTCCGCCAGAAAAGCTACGGGTTCCAACGGCATAGGCAAAACCACTGTCTTCATTGATGACAATATTGTGTGCTTTTCCAAATCCTGAATAAAAAGCATCGTTGGAAAACGTTTCGGGGGCTGCGACCACATCTCGCAATCGCGTTAAATCAAAAACTTGCATTCCATGTCCTGATGCCTCACTGACCACATAGGCATGGTTGTTAAAAACCTTTACGTCTCTCCAAGGGCTTGAAACGGTTTGTGTGTCTAAAAACCCCATTATTTTAGGGCTTATTGGATCTGTAATATCAATAAAGGTGAGTGTTTTATCTGAACCCATTAAAGCATATTCGTTGTTGGTCAGCGGATCTGTCCAACCCCAACAATCATTTCCTTCAGTAGAGAGGTTTAAATCCGTTAAAGAAATGTGTGCTAATAAATCGTAGTCGTTACAAGGATACTCGCCTGCAAAACCATTGATGCATTTTGCTAAAGGCGCTCCACTAAAGGGAATTTTTTCCTCAAAAACATCTTTTTTGGTACAGCTCATTAGGAGGAGTAGCGCTAGCAATAATAGTTTATGATACATTGGTTTCTTTTTAGTTAAAGATAATTTTTTTGTCAATGGGTCTCTTTTATTTCCATGAAATAGCCTCCTTTCGCAAGGCGTTTGTGCTTTTTTAGAAAAAAATTGTCCACAAACAAAAGTACTATTATTCTTTGTATTTCACGAAGTAACAATTGAAGTGATTTCAACGGTTTTATTTTTTCGGTGTATAAATTTTTTGATTTCAATTACAATCAAACCGAGATTGTTGAGTCTTTTACATCTTCCTACTCTAGTATCAAACCCATTGCGCAAATATCGGTAGTGATCTTCAAAATTTTGTTATTTCTATTTTTAACATATCTTTGTATAATACTATGTTAATAATTTAATACTAATTTTTAAAATCATATCATTATGAATGCCTATTGTATCAATAAAAAACTGTTTTTATTTTTTGTGTTTATCACTTTTGCGAGTGCCTATGCACATGCAGACGACGAAATCATTATTTATGTAGATGTTGATAAGCGCAAAAATATTGATTTTTTTGAGGTAGAAACCTA
>JABJPX010000072.1 GCA_018663625.1 Polaribacter sp.
CCATCCCGAACAGAGAAGTTAAGCCCAATTGCGCCGATGGTACTGCATTTATGTGGGAGAGTAGGTCGCCGCCTTTCTTTATTCTTGAAGTTTATTCAAGGTCTTAAACCTCATATCTATCGATATGAGGTTTTTTTTTACATAAATTTAAAATAGCTGTAAGAGCTTGTTTCTTATACAAGTAAAGTGTGTTCGCTTTTAAAATCAGAATTACTAATAATTTTTTTAAAAATCAAATTTAACAATCCCTCATTTCAGTTACATAAATAGATTTATCAATAATTATTCAATACATATTCTAAGAATTCATTAATTCTTTTAAAATTTTATTCCTTTTATTTTTTTATCTCAATTTAATACATACATTTGACACACAACAATAACATCATGAACTTACAATACATTTGGAACCGTTTCTATTTTTACTTTTATTTTACTAAAAGCTGAGACCCTATTGTGTATTGTGAAAAGAATATATATAAGTCTCGAAGTTATCGAGGCTTTTTTTTATGACTAAAAAATGAAAGTAGCCATTCAAGGAATTAAAGGATCGAATCACCACATTGTGGCGAAACACTATTTTGAAGCACCCATTTCTCTCGAGGAATGTCTGTCTTTTGATAGTTTGGTAGATGCGCTAATAGCAGGAAGAAGTGATATTGGTATTATGGCGTTAGAAAACACGATTGCGGGTTCTATCATCCCCAATTATGCGTTGATTGATGCAAATGATTTACACATTGTTGGAGAGTATTACTTAAATATTCACCATCACTTAATGGGGCTAGAAAATCAAGATTTAAGTGATCTTGAAGAAGTGTTGTCCCATCCAATGGCACTCCTTCAATGTAAAGAATTTTTTAGAAATCATAAAAACATTAAATTAGTAGAAGATGCAGATACAGCTGCAGTCGCAAAAAGAATTTCAGAACAACAATTAAAAAATGTGGCCGCGATTGCTCCTAAAATTGCTGCTGATATTTATGGATTGACAATAATTGAAGATGAAATTCAAACCATAAAAGAGAATGCTACCCGTTTTGTAATTGTACAAACAAAGCCTTCAGCAATAAAAAACAAGGAAATCAATAAAGCCACCATCAAGTTTCAATTAGATCATAAAAGAGGAAGTTTGGCAGCGATTTTAAATGTGTTGAGTGATTGTAAAATGAGTTTGACAAAAATTCAATCACTTCCGGTTATTGAAACCCCATGGAAATATGCCTTTTTTGTAGACGTTACTTTTGACACCATACAAAATTATGAGAAAGCCATTGCGATTATTACCATAATGGCAGAAGAATTTAAAGTATTAGGAACCTATAAAAGTGGTAGAGAATGATACAATCAGCGAAAAGATTAGACACCGTACAAGAATATTATTTCTCTAAAAAATTAAGAGAAGTGCGCGAATTGCTTGCAGCAGGAAAACCTATTATTAATATGGGAATTGGGAGTCCAGACTTGCAACCACCTATTACTGTTCTTGAAGCCATTCAAAACAGTTTACAAGATGCAACTGCACACAAATATCAATCCTATCAAGGATTGCCAGCATTAAGAAATGCCATTTCAGATTTCTATTTCGATAAGTTTGGTGTAGTTTCCAATTCAGAAACGGAAATCCTACCCTTAATGGGGAGTAAAGAAGGAATTATGCACATTTCGATGGCGTTCTTAAATGAAGGAGATCAAGCTTTAATTCCAAATCCAGGATACCCAACTTATACCTCTGTTACTAAATTAGTAGGAGCAGAACCGCTTTTTTATAATTTAAGTGATGCAACAAATTGGCAACCCGATTTTGAGGAATTAGAAAAGCAGGATTTAAAGAATGTAAAAATAATGTGGGTCAATTATCCGCACATGCCAACGGGAACCAACGCAACAATTGCAACGTTTGAAAAGTTGGTAGCTTTCGGGAAAAAACACCAGATTTTAATCGTTAATGACAATCCGTATAGTTTTATTTTAAATGAAACACCCATTAGTATTTTACAAGTTGCTGAAGCCAAAGACATTGCTTTAGAATTGAATTCTTTGAGTAAAACTTTTAATATGGCAGGCTGGCGAGTAGGAATGGTATTGGGGAATGAAAATTATATAAATCAAATATTGAAAGTAAAAAGCAATATGGATTCAGGGATGTTTTATGGAATTCAAAAAGGCGCCATTGCAGCATTACAATTGTCTGATGATTGGTTTTTAGATCAAAATAAAATATACAAAGAACGAAGAGATTTGGTTTGGAAATTGGCGGATGCATTGGACTGTTCTTATGATAAAAATGCGACAGGATTGTTTGTTTGGGCAAAAATTCCCGGAGGAAAAAAATCTGAAGAAGTAACCGATTCAATTTTATATGACAAAGATATTTTCATTACTCCAGGTACTGTTTTCGGGAGTCAAGGAGAAGGGTACATTCGATTTTCATTGTGTGTCACATCAGCCATTATTAAAGAAGCAATAGCCAGAATATGAAAAATATATACATGATCGGTGTTGGTTTAATTGGTGGTAGTTTTGCCATTGATATCAAAAAACACAATTCAGAAGCTATCATACATGGGATTAGCAGAAAAGAGGAAACACTAAACAAAGCCTTAGCATTAAAGTTAATTGATAAAAAAGCAACTTTAGACGACCTAGTAAATGCAGACCTGGTGATTGTTTCAATTCCTGTAGATGCGACTGTAAAATTATTACCAACAATTTTAGATACTATTTCTGAAAAGGCGTTGGTTATTGATGCAGGTTCCACAAAAGAGGCAATTTGTAAAGCGGTTGAACATCATCCAAAAAGAAGAAATTTTTTAGCATGTCATCCCATAGCTGGTACTGAAAAATCTGGACCATCAGCTGCAATTTCTGGCTTATATAGAGGGAAAACGAATATTATTTGTGAAGTAGAAAAAACAACTTTCAAACTTCAAGAACAAGCATTAATCATTTTTACATCGCTTGGAATGCGTATTCGGTATATGGATGCGGTTTCTCATGATAAACATATTGCGTATGTTTCGCACCTCTCCCACATCAGTGCATTTATGTTGGGGAAAACAGTGATTAATAAAGAAAAAAATGAACGCGATATTTTTGATATGGCAGGATCGGGTTTTGCATCAACAGTACGATTAGCAAAGAGTTCCCCCGCAATGTGGACACCAATTTTTAAACAAAACAAAGAAAACGTTATTGAAACGTTGGAAGAATACATCAATAATTTACAACATTTTAAGTCGTTGATGGAACAAGATAATTTCTCTGAAATTTTTAAAGAAATGGAGAGCACAAATTATATAAAGGAAATTTTAAACGGCATAAATTAAAAAGCCACAATAAGTAGAAAAATGGAGAATACAAAAGAATTAAGAACATGGTTGGATGACATGAATTTAGCGCATCCACTAGTAATAGCAGGGCCTTGTAGTGCAGAAACCGAAGAACAGGTTTTAAAAATTGCACACGAATTAAAAGATTCTGATGTAAACTATTTTAGAGCGGGAATTTGGAAACCAAGAACAAGACCTGGAATGTTTGAAGGTGTTGGAGAAATTGGTTTGCGATGGCTAAAAAAAGTAAAAGAAGAAACAGGAATGAAAACCTGTACGGAAGTTGCCAATGCTGCACACGTGAAATTAGCGATTGAAAATGATGTCGATTTATTGTGGATTGGAGCACGTTCTACAGTATCGCCTTTTATTATGCAAGAAATTGCAGATGCCTTACAAGGAACTGATAAAATTGTATTGGTAAAAAATCCAGTAAATCCAGATTTAGCTTTATGGTTGGGTGGTATTGAAAGACTGTATACGGCAGGAATTAAAAATTTAGGAGCTATCCATAGAGGTTTTTCTACCTATGAAAAATCAAAATATAGAAACATTCCAGAATGGCAAATCGCGATTGAATTTCAAAATAGATTTCCAGATTTACCATTAATTTGTGATCCTTCACACATTACTGGAAACAGAGATATGATTTTCGATGTATCTCAAACGGCACTAGACCTTAATTTAGATGGTTTAATGATTGAGACACATACAGATCCAGACAATGCTTGGAGTGATGCTGCACAGCAGGTAACACCAGATTCCTTAAAACAGATTATGCAAGATTTAAAGATCAGAAAAGAAACCAATACTGAAGCTGAATACCAATCTTCTTTAGACAACTTACGTGCACAAATTAATGTGGTAGATAGTCAGTTAGTCGATTTGTTAGGAAAACGTATGAAAGTTGCCGATGAAATTGGTGCACTTAAGAAAGATAAAAACGTTGCGGTTTTACAATCGAAACGTTGGAATGAAATTTTAGGAAATATGATTTTAGAAGGGGAAAGCAAAGGTTTGAGCGAAGAATTTGTTTTAAAAATGTTCAAAGCAATTCACCAAGAATCTATCAATCATCAAGAAAAGATCATCAAAGGATAATTGAATAATCCTACCATTTGTAGGTAGTTTTTTCGATGCTAAATAAGAGAGACGTTTCAGGAATTAAATTCCTGAAGCGTCTTTTTTTTAACTCAAATTCTCATTTGTATTCCCAATTCGTAATTTATTCTCATCTTTGTAATAATGACAGGAATCGTATACAAATCTACCGGAAGTTGGTATCAAGTGAAATCTGATACTGGCGAATTTTATAAGTGTAGAATGAAGGGGAAGTTTAGAATTCAGAATATTAAAAGTACCAATCCAATTGCAGTTGGTGATAAGGTTGAATTCGATATTGAGAAAAAAGGGGATGAGGAAACCGGTGTTATAAAAATGATTTTTGAACGCGATAATTTTATCGTTCGTAAGTCGGTCAACCTGTCAAAGCAAACCCATATTATAGCTTCAAATATTGACCAAGTTTTCTTATTAATCACTATTAATAACCCGCCAACCTTCACTGCATTTATAGATCGATTTTTAGTGTCTGCAAGGGCCTATAGTATTGAGGTTATTTTGATTTTTAATAAAATAGATTCGTATGCACTTGAAGAGCGTGCTGAGATCTTATATTTGAAGGATATTTACGAAAAAATCGGATATCAATGCGAAGAAGTTTCTGCAACTCAAAATAAAAATGTTTCCAAAATTAAAGAACTCATGTTGGGCAAAACATCGATGTTTGTTGGGCATTCTGGAGTTGGAAAAACCACATTAGTCAATACCATAGCACCTACTTTAGATTTAAAAACGAAAGAAATTTCTGATCAACATAGTCAAGGGAAACACACCACTACGTTTGCAGAAATGTTCGACCTAAGTTTTGATGCAAGAATTATTGATACTCCTGGAATCAAAGGATTTGGAGTTGTTGATATTGATAAACATGAATTAGGAGATTATTTTCCTGAGTTTTTTGAGTTAAAACAAGACTGTAAATTCAATAACTGTATTCACGTAAAAGAACCCAAATGTGCTGTAAAAGAAGCATTGGAAGCCGAAGAAGTTTCGTGGTCTCGCTATCGAAGTTATCTTCAAATTTTAGAAGGCGAAGAAGAATCGGAGCATTACAGAACTGATATTTGGGACGAAGAAGATAATTAGTTGATTAATGAAAGTTGTACTTCAAAGAGTTTCAAAAGCAAACGTTGTAATTAACGACCAACAAGTTGCCTCCATTAAACAGGGGTTTTTACTATTAGTTGGCATTGTTGCAGAAGATACTCAGGAAGACATTGATTGGTTGGTTCGAAAAGTTTGTAATCTCCGTATTTTTAATGACGCAAATCATGTGATGAATAATTCATTAGTTGATTGTGAAGGAGATGTTCTTATTGTCAGTCAATTCACCCTTCACGCATCAACAAAAAAAGGAAATCGACCAAGTTATATCAAAGCAGCAAAACCAGCAGTTGCCATTCCAATCTATCAAAACTTTGTAGATAGGTTATCTATAGCTATTGGCAAAAAAGTACAAACTGGTGTTTTTGGAGCCGATATGAAAGTGACCTTATTGAATGATGGCCCCGTAACTCTTATTATTGACTCCAAAGACAAATCATAAGCTTTTATGAAAAATAGCAAAATTTATTTCCCATGGGAAATAAATAAATTGTATGTTTGCCTTACAAATAATATTTTAACCAAATAATTTATTAAACAACGATGAAAAAAATAATTTTATTAGTGGCAATTACAGCAACTGTATTTGCATCATGTATTGGAGAGAAAAAAGAAAAAACAGCTATAAAAGAAGCGGTAACGGTTACAGTAAATGCTGAAGATTTAAACAATGTAGATATTGCTGCATCTGTTTTAAACTGGGAAGGAAGTAAGCCTACAGGTTCTCACAATGGAACGGTAGCCTTAAAAAGTGGTGGTTTATTAGTTGAAGCGGGTACATTGACACAGGGCGTTTTTGTGGTTGACATGAATACCATTACCAACACAGACATGGCGGGTTCTGAGGGAGCAGCAAAAATTGAAGGGCATTTAAAGGCTTCAGATTTCTTTGATGTTGCAGTCTATCCAACAGCAAAATTTGTGATTACTTCTGTAGTTGATACCGAAGGAAAACTTGCAGTTACTGGAAATTTAACAATTAAGAATACAACTAAAAGCATTACAATTCCTGCAACAATTGCTACTGTCGAAGGAATTACAACTTTTAAAAGTGAAACATTTACCATTGATAGAACTGATTTTGGTGTTGTGTATGCTTCTAAAAAATTAGATGCAGCCTTAAAAGATAAGTTTATTAATGACTTAATGGAAATGTCTTTTAGTGTAATTACTAAAGCTTAATATAAAACTTTAAAAAAATAAAAACATGAATTCTTACAAAGCAGATAGACCTACTTGTGGATGTGGAAATACATCAGATCCAGAAGGATATTGTGACGGATCTCACGCAACGAAGTAGTTTACTAATTATTAGAAAACTTAAGAGTATAAAAAACCAAAACGAAAGTTTTGGTTTTTTTGCTTATATGAAGTAAAAATCTCCAAAAAGACTTTGAATATAAGAAATAAGATTTTCTAAAATATCTTTCAGTAATTGTCTATTTTATACTTTTACAATTGAATCGCTGTTGTGTTTTTTACCTGTTCAATCGCAAAGGCGCTATGCGTACTGCCTATGTGTTTAATAGCAGTTAGTTTGGTGACCATAAATTTGCGGTATGCTTCCATGTCTTTTACATAGATTTTAAGAATATAATCATAATCGCCACTTACATGAAAACACTCAGAAACCTCTTCTAGTTTTAAAATTTCACGCTCAAAAGTGCTGACATATTCTTTGGAATGTTGCACGAGTTTTACATGGCAAAAAACTAAAAAGCCTTTTTCAATTTTATTTTTATTTACAATTGCAACATACTTCTGAATCACTTTTTGATGTTCCAGTTTTTTGATGCGTTCATAAACAGCCGTTATCGATAGGTTTAATTGCAGAGACAGTTGTTTGGTGGTCTGTTTGCTATTGTTTTGTAAGCTATTTAAAAGTTTTTTGTCAATGGAATCTAACATGTGAATTTTCTAAAATAAGTGTTAATGATAGCTATTATTAGTTTTTAAAACTAATAATAATACTAAATATAGATATTTAATCTGTATTTTAACTAAGGTGTTGTTTAATTTTCTAAAAAGTTGTCAGTTTGTATTGTAAAAAACTACGATTATGAAATTTAATCCAGCAGATAAAATTCAAGACTTACAATATTTCGGAGAAAGTGGAGGGGTCAATCCCTCAATCTCAGATTCTTCAACGTATACCTTTCTAACGGCTAAAACTATGGCGGATACCTTTGAAGGAAATACTGATGGATGTTATCTGTATTCAAGGCATTCCACTCCCAGTAACAACTTTTTAGGGGAA
Organism: Polaribacter sp.; assembly: GCA_018663625.1. Taxonomy (GTDB): domain Bacteria; phylum Bacteroidota; class Bacteroidia; order Flavobacteriales; family Flavobacteriaceae; genus Polaribacter. Next base: position 7,816 of record JABJPX010000072.1, read on the forward strand.
TCTTTGGCTGCAATGGAAGGAACAGCCGCAGCCAATGTTGCAGGTTCTGGTATGGGAGCCATTACACCAACACTATTACAATTGTGTGGTGCTGGAGATCATATTGTTTCGAGTAGGACTATTTATGGGGGAACCTATGCTTTTTTGAAAAATTTCACTCCAAGAATGCAGATTCAAACCACCTTTGTGGATATTACAAAATTAGCATTGGTAGAAGCTGCAATTACAAAAAACACCAAAGTTTTGTATTGTGAATCTGTAAGCAATCCATTGTTAGAAGTTGCAGATATTAAAGGATTGGCAGCTTTGGCAAAAAAATATCATTTAAAGTTAATCGTTGACAATACCTTTTCGCCCTTATCGATTTCTCCTGCAAAATTGGGTGCAGATATTGTCATTCATAGTTTGACAAAATTCATCAATGGAACTTCAGATACCATGGGAGGTGTTGTTTGTGGTACAACAGAATTTGTCAATTCACTTAAAAGTGTTATTGACGGAGCGAGTATGCTATTAGGAGCTTCTATGGATAGCTTGCGTGCTGCTGCTATTTTAAAGAATATGAGAACGCTGCATCTTAGAATGAAACAACACAGTAAAAACGCTTCTTATTTAGCTGAGAAATTTGAAAATTTAGGAATCAAAACTGTTTATCCAGGGCTGGCATCGCATCCGTCACATGCAGTTTTTAAATCGATGATGAATCAAGAATTTGGATTTGGTGGAATGCTAACGATTGATGCTGGTTCGTTGGAGAAAGCCAATGCATTAATGGAACTGATGCAAGCAAAAAATGTAGGATATTTGGCGGTAAGTTTAGGTTTTTATAAAACACTTTTTAGCGCATCTGGAACATCAACATCCTCAGAAATCCCAGAAGACGAACAAAAAGAAATGGGACTTTCTGCGGGGTTGATTCGGTTCTCTATTGGCTTGGACAATGATATTGAAAGAACCTATAGAATGATGAAAACCTGTATGGAGGAAGTAGGAATCTTGTAGTTTCTTAAATTAGTTTTAAGGGAATAAATACTGTTAAATTTAGAGACTTTTATGAATGTCATGATGCTTTGGAC
>JABJPX010000073.1 GCA_018663625.1 Polaribacter sp.
CATGATCTTCCGTAAAAATATTTGAAACTCTAAAGCCGTTCCCAATACTTAATCGGATTGTATGGGCATTGTCTTTAGAATTCCATTTGTAATTTAATCTCGGCGAAAAAATGGTTCCATGTAAACTATTTTTATCCCATCGGGCTCCCAAAAGTAATTTGTTTTGAGTGTTTAAGGCAATTTCATCTTGTAAGAAAATACCTGGTAAATGTGTAACTGAAGTCTTATTTTTAAGGCCATCTGCTGTAAGTGTTGCAAAGGTGTTGTCGTCATAAAAAGTATATCTGTAAGCAATCCCTATTAGTAGATCGTGTTTTTTTGCAATTTGTTTGTTGTATACAAATTGTCCAAAACCAATAACTTGTTTAGCATCGTAAGAATCCGTTCCGTAATAGGAATCCTGATAGTGTCCGTTGGCACTGAATTGAAAATTAATATTTTCTGAAGTTGGTAACTGATAGGTTCCAAAAGTTTCCCACCGATTCGTGTAAATACTTTCACCATATTTTATATTACTTCCTCTGAATTTTCTTTCCCAATCGATTTCTCCACCCCATCTGTCTTCATATACATATCGTCCTGCAATTGTAAATACTTTATTGTCCTTTCTGTTAATGTTAATTTTATTGAATACAGAAACTCTATTTTGGAGTGTTAAATCTGTAAATCCATCTTTATTATTATCGATCCTATTCTGATAATTGAAATAATTTACGCCTAATATTCCTTCTGTTTTTTTTAGATACTCCGTAACGAAAACTAATATCTGTATTTATTTCCCCCCAAGAACTCCCCAAAATATCTGTAGACAAAACGGGTGCATTGGTAGTTTTTTTGGTGATTATATTTATAATTCCACCAACGGCTTCTGAGCCATATAAGGTGGACGCTGGCCCTTTTACAATTTCTACTCTTTCGATTAATGCTTGCGGAATTCCATTTAAACCATATACTGTCGAGAGTCCACTAACAAGAGGCATTCCGTCAATCAAAACAAATGTATAAGGTCCTTCTAACCCATTAATATGAATATCCCCCGTATTACAAACATTGCAATTTAATTGTGGGCGAACTCCATTTACATTTTGCATTGACTCAAATATTGAAGGCGTTGGGTTTTTCTTAAAGAAAGTTTTACTGTAAACTTCAACAGGAACTGGACTATTCGATTTTGTAACGGGTTTTAAGGTTCCAGAAATTACAATTCCTTCCAAAGATTCAGTTTCGCTTAAAGAAAAGGTTCTCTTTATTTGTTGATTTTCTTTAAAGTTTATCTGCACTGATTTTTTTTGATACCCTAGGCTACTTATGATAATCGTAAATTTTCTTTTAGGGATGTTTTTAATTTTATAAAACCCGTTTTCATCTGAAGATGTTCCCAAATTAGAGTTTTTTAAGTACACGTTGGCAAAAGGTAACGCTTTTCCATTACTCAGTATTTTTCCAGAAATTGAGTTATTCTGAGCGTATGAGTTTGTTAAAAAAAACAGACAGCTTAAGAATATGAAATATGGATTCATTGTTTTTTTGCAAATATAAATTAATTTTTAGTCTTATCTAAAATAATAATTTTATAGATATAAATTTTATATATTTGTGATTTAAAAAGAAATGAATGTTTACACTTTCTGAAGAGAATTATTTAAAGACAATTTATCATTTAGGGCTGAATTCTGAAATAGGTGTTAGCACCAATGAAATTGCAAAAAAAATGCAAACAAAGGCTTCATCAGTTACAGATATGATTAAAAAACTATCTGACAAGAATCTAGTTGTTTATAAAAAATACAAAGGTGTAAGGATTACTGATTTTGGAAGAAATACGGCTGCTAATATTGTAAGAAAACATCGATTATGGGAAGTTTTTTTAGTAGAAAAACTAAATTTTTCTTGGGATGAAGTACATGAGGTTGCAGAACAATTAGAACACATTAAATCACCAAAATTAATCAATGAGTTAGATGCACTCTTAGGGTTTCCAAAACAAGATCCACATGGTGATCCAATACCTGATAAAGAAGGAAATTACTATCCTTTAGAAAAAAAACTATTAGCTACTTTAGGTCTTGGGGAAAAAGGAATCTGTGTTGGTGTAAACGACTCTTCTTCATCGTTTTTACAATTTTTAGACAAACAAAAAATTGCATTGGGTAATGAAATAAAAGTCTTAGGGAAAGAGCCTTTTGACGATTCTATTCAGATTCAAATTGCCAATAGAGAACTTTCAATTTCAAATAAGATAGCAAATAATTTATACATTAAGATCCTTTAAGGGTCGAAAATAAAATAAACAAAAAGAGTATGAGTACATTCGATCAAATAGTTGCATTTGCAAAAGAACATCCTATTTTAGCGGCATTATATGCCTCTCTTTTTACCTGGGGATTAACTGCCTTGGGTGCGGCTTTGGTATTCTTTTTCAAAAGAATGAACAGAGCCGTTTTAGACGGGATGCTAGGTTTTACAGGAGGTGTGATGGTGGCTGCAAGTTTTTGGAGTCTATTGGCGCCAGCAATAGAGAATAGCCCAGGAGAAGGTTTTGTAAAGGTGTTGCCATCTGCAATCGGTTTTGGACTGGGTGCATTGGCCTTGTTTGGAATGGATAAAATATTACCACACTTACATATAAATTTTAAAGAAAACGAAGCCGAAGGAGTAAAAACAGAATGGCACAAAACCACGTTGTTGGTTTTAGCAATTACCTTACACAATATTCCAGAAGGATTAGCGGTTGGTGTTTTATTTGGAGCCGCATCTACCTTGGTGGGTGTTGAGCAAACAGAAATGATTATTGCAGCAATTTCTTTAGCAATTGGTATTGGAATCCAAAATTTCCCGGAAGGATTTGCAGTTGCAATGCCCTTAAGAAGGCAAGGAGTAAGTCGATTTAAAAGTTTTTGGTATGGACAGTTGTCCGCAGTGGTAGAGCCTATAGCTGCAGTTTTAGGAGCGTTGGCAGTCTCTTTCTTTACTCCAATTTTGCCATATGCATTGGCATTTGCAGCTGGTGCAATGATTTTTGTAGTGGTAGAAGAAGTGATTCCAGAAACACAACGAGATAAATATACAGACATTGCAACACTTGGATTTATTGGTGGTTTTATTGTGATGATGTGTTTGGATGTTGGTTTGGGTTAGAAAGGAATTCTTAATTTTCAAATTTGACACTATTCCTATAAGTATAGGAGGGCTTCATCGTTTTTAAGCACAAAATTATTTTGTTGTCTAAAAGCGATGTTTTTTTGGTCGCTATTTGATCTACTTATTTTGAGTTTAGATTCGTAAAATGATGATAAATTTTACTTAAATTCGTACAATTCATCTCTAATAATAAATTGTGCACCAACCTTCAACGTTTCAAGTTTACAACGCCTCTGCTGGAAGCGGAAAAACATATACGCTCGTCAAAGAATATCTAAAAGTCTTATTAAATTCAAAGGATCTTTTTCGATTTCAAAAAGTATTGGCAATAACTTTTACAAACAAAGCTGCTGCTGAAATGAAAGCGCGTGTTTTGTCTAATTTGGAAGCTTTTTCTGAAGGTGAAGAAAATGATTTATTTTCCGATATTCAAAAAGAAACCTCCATTGATAAAGCTACAATACAAGATAGAAGCAAGAGAATTCTAGCGATAATTCTTCAAAATTATGCGGCTTTTTCAATCACAACAATTGACAGTTTTACGCATAAAATTATTAAAAACTTTGCATTTGATTTAGGTTTATCCTTAAATTTTGAGGTAGAAATGGATGCAGTTTCTTTATTGAATGAATCCGTAGATGTCCTGATTTCTAAGATTGGAACCGATCAAGAAGTAACTAAATTGTTAATTGATTATACTTTAGAGAAAACAGATGATGACAAATCATGGGATATTTCTAGGGATTTAAATGAATTTTCTAAAATTTTATTAAACGAAGATGATACCATTCATTTTAGAAGATTAGCAGACAAAACGATTACAGATTTCACAGCACTTAAAAAGAAGCTAAACAAACAGCAAATAGAACTAAAAAAACAGGTTTCTCAAGTAGGGGAGCGTCTTCTTTCTGTGCTTTCCAATGTAGGCTTAGAAACAAAAGATTTTACACGCGGTACGGTTCCGAAATTCTTTGCAGATGTTTCACAAAAAGAGTTCAATTTCGAGTTTATTAAAAGAAGTGAAGCCATTGAAAAAGCCATTGATAACAATCAATATTATACCAAAAAAACAACCCAAGAGAAAATAGCGTTGATTGAGGGTGTTGTTCCTCAAATTGTAACTAGTTTTCAGAAAACGAAAGAACTCTTTAAACAGTTTTTGTTGAATAAACTGGCACTGAAAAGTTTGACTCCACTTGCTGTTCTAAATCATATTAATTTAGAGCTAACCAATATTAAAGAAGAAAACAATATTCGCTTAAATGCAGAGTTTAATCAATTAATTTCAGATCATATAAAAGAACAGCCAGCGCCTTTTATTTATGAAAGAATTGGTCAAAAATACCTACACTATTTCATTGACGAAATGCAAGATACTTCTGTATTGCAATGGCAAAACTTAATTCCATTAATTGTGAATGCTTTGGCGCAAGAGAATAGTAATTTGTTGTTGGTTGGTGATGGGAAGCAGGCAATTTACAGATGGCGAGGAGGGAAAGCAGAACAGTTTATTGATCTCGGTACGCCGGGGAATGCATCGGAAAACCCATTTCAGGTATTGAAAGAAATTAAAGAGTTAAAAACCAATTATAGAAGTTATTCTGAAGTAATCGATTTTAATAATCAATTCTTTCAGCATACGGCACATTTTCTTCAAAATGAAGATTATAAAAAACTATTTATTGAAGGAAATAAACAATTGACAACCAATAAAAAAGGAGGGTATGTAGCGCTTTCTTTTCTTGAAAAAGATGAGGAGAAAGAGGAAGATGCATTAAAGTATCCGAAGAAAGTTTTAGAGATCATTCAACAATTAGACCCGGAATTTTCTTTGAGCGATGTGTGTGTTTTGGTAAGAAAAAAGGATCATGGAGTTGCGGTTGCGAACTATCTATCAGAAAATGGCATTGCGATTGTTTCATCAGAAACCTTGTTATTATCCTCGAGCTCAAAAGTTAATTTTATCATTAATTTTTTGCAGACAATTCAGCATCCACAAGACAAAGAAGCACTTTTAGACTGTTTGTATTTTTTACATTCTCATTATAAAATTCAACAAGAAAAGCATCAATTCATAAGTAATTTCATCCGTTTAGAGCAGCAGCAGCTTTTTAGTGAATTAAATTCCTATGGACTCTTTTTTGAACTTTCTAAATTCCACCAAAAACCATTTTACGAGAAAGTAGAAGAAATTATCCGAAGCTTTCAGCTAATTCAGGCTTCAGATGCCTATGTTCAATTTTTTTTAGATGTTGTTTTGGAGCAACAAAGAAAAGGAACAAGTATTCAGGAGTTTTTAGATTTCTGGGAAGATAAAAAAGAAAAACTGAGTATTGTTGCTCCAGATGCCAAGAAGGCAGTTCGGGTAATGACCATTCATAAATCCAAAGGACTAGAGTTTCCGGTAGTTATTTTTCCGTATGATTTGAACATTTATAAACAAATAAACCCCAAGGCTTGGTTGGATGAATTGCCAGAGATTTTTCATGGATTTCCTGAACTTTTGGTAGATTATAGCAAGTCGCTAAGTTATATAAATGACAAAGGATTGCACATCTTTAATACTCGAAGAGAAGCTCAAGAGTTAGATAATTTTAATTTGTTGTATGTTGCTTTAACAAGGTCTGTAGAACAATTATATATTATAACTGCACACAATGTTAAAAGTGACGGTTTAGAAAATACTAATTTTTATTCAGGCGTTTTTATACATTATTTAAAAGAGAAGAATTTTTGGCAAGAAGGTGTTTTTGAATACAGTTTTGGTGAAAAAAAGAAGGTGAGTTCCAGTCAAGAGGAGCGGCAAGAAATGGAAATTCAACAAGAGTTTATTTCCACTTCTTTAGAGGAACACAATATTTTGATGTTGGCAAACTCTTCTAAATTATGGGATACCGATCAGGGAAAAGCAATTGATTTTGGAAATTTAATTCATGAAATGATGTCAAAGATCATTACAAAAGATGACTTAAATCTGGTTGTTAAGCATTATGTTAATCAAGGGTTTATTTCAAAAACTGAAGCGATAAATATTGAAAGAATAATTTTAAAAATAGTTACTCACAAAGAAATAAGTGCATTTTTTAAGAAGGACATTACCGTTTTTAATGAAAGAGAAATTGTTGATATTGATAATCAAATTATTATTCCAGACAGATTGGTGTTCAATGAAAAAAAAGAAGTAGTTATAATTGACTACAAAACAGGGAAGCCATCAAAAAAACATCATCAGCAATTACTAAAGTATGAGCAAGTTTTAAAAACAATGAATTTTAAAGTCGTTCATAAATTTTTGGTGTATATAAATGAAGA
>JABJPX010000074.1 GCA_018663625.1 Polaribacter sp.
TACTTTTGTAACAACGGAAACAAAAAAAATCCAACGTAATAAAACATTGGATTTGATTGGTTTATAAACTAATAATTTTACATTTCCATCGAGTGGTAGACATTTTGAACGTCATCATCCTCTTCTAGCTTTTCTAAAAGCTTTTCAACATCTGCTTGTTGTTCTTCAGAAAGCTTATTTGTTGTCGTTGGAATTCTTTCAAAACCAGAAGATAAAATTTCAATATTTTCTTTTTCAAAGAAAGACTGTATCGCACCAAATTGTCCAAAAGGTGCATAAATGATGATTCCTTCTTCATCATCAAAAACTTCTTCTACTTCAAAATCAATGAGTTCTAATTCCAAATCTTCTAAATCGGTAGTAATATCCTCTTTTTTAAGGGTGAATGTACAAGTATGATCAAACATAAAAATGACAGACCCTGAGTTTCCTAAATTTCCATCACATTTATTGAAAGCGGCTCTTACATTTGCAACCGTTCTATTGTTATTATCAGTTGCAGTTTCTACAACAACAGCAATTCCATGAGGGGCATATCCTTCAAAGAGTGCTTCTTTATAGTTTGCAGTATCTTTATCTGTCGCTTTTTTTATGGCGCGTTCAACATTTTCTTTTGGCATGTTTGCAGCTTTTGCATTCTGCATGACTGCTCTTAATCGGGAATTGGCATCTGGGTTTGGTCCTCCTTCTTTGATCGCCATTACAATGTCTTTACCAATTCTGGTAAAGGTTTTTGCCATTGCTGACCAACGTTTCATTTTTCGACCCTTTCTTAATTCGAATGCTCTTCCCATTTCTAATTTTATTTTTTTAGTATTGTAATAGTAAGCAAATGTAAAAATTTGCAAACTGTTGCACAATTGTTTGTTGAATGTTTTCCCTAAACTCCTGTCTAGGTGCCTTCGGTTATACTTGTAAAAGGCCTAGATTAAATTTCTTTTCAATGGGTGCATGATTCGCAGCTTCGATTCCCATAGAAATCCAAGTTCTAGTTTCTAATGGATTGATAACTCCATCTGTCCAAATTCTTGCTGCTGCATAATAAGGGGAAATCTGATTGTCATATCGAGATTTTATTTTGTCATACAATGCAGCTTCTTTTTCTGGTGTGATTTCTTCTCCTTGTTTTTTTAAAGAAGCGGTTTCTATTTGTAGCAAAACTTTCGCAGCAGCATCTCCACTCATTACCGCCAATTGCGCTGACGGCCATGCTACTATTAGTCTGGGGTCATAAGCTTTGCCACACATGGCATAATTTCCTGCACCGTATGAGTTTCCGACGATAATCGTAAATTTTGGTACAACAGAATTGCTCACTGCATTCACCATTTTTGCTCCGTCTTTAATGATCCCTCCATGCTCAGACTTACTTCCGACCATAAATCCTGTTACGTCTTGTAAGAAAACCAAGGGTATTTTTTTCTGATTACAGTTCGCTATAAAACGGGTTGCTTTGTCTGCAGAATCGTTATAAATCACCCCTCCAAATTGCATTTCTCCTTTTTTTGTTTTTACTAATTTTCGTTGATTTGCCACAATACCAACCGCCCAACCGTCGATGCGCGCGTAGCCCGTCAAAATGGTTTGTCCGTATCCTTCTTTGTATTGATCAAATTCTGATTTGTCAACCAATCGTTTGATGATTTCCAACATGTCATATTGGGCATTTCTTTCTTTGGGAAGTATCCCGAAAATATCTTCTTGATTTTCTTTTGGTGCTTTACTTTTGATTTTGCTAAATCCTGCTTTTTCAAAATCACCAATTTTATCTACAATACCTTTAATTTTATCCAATGCATCTTTATCATCCAATGCTTTGTAGTCTGTAACTCCTGAAATCTCGCAATGAGTGGTTGCGCCACCCAATGTTTCATTGTCAATACTTTCTCCAATGGCTGCTTTTACCAAATAACTCCCGGCCAAGAAAATACTACCTGTTTTGTCAACAATAATTGCTTCATCACTCATAATAGGTAAATAGGCTCCACCTGCAACACAACTTCCCATTACTGCAGAAATTTGGGTAATTCCCATACTACTCATAATGGCATTGTTTCTGAAAATACGTCCAAAATGGTCTTTATCAGGAAAAATTTCATCTTGCATGGGTAAATATACACCCGCAGAATCTACTAAATAAATGATTGGAATTTTGTTTTCGATGGCTATTTCTTGTGCTCGTAAGTTCTTTTTTCCCGTAATTGGAAACCAAGCTCCTGCTTTTACGGTTGCATCATTGGCGACAACAATACATTGTTTTCCTTTGACATAACCTATTTTTACAACAACACCACCAGAAGGACACCCTCCGTGTTCTTTGTACATATCATCACCGGCAAAGGCAGCGATTTCTATAGACTTTGTTTTGTTATCTAACAGGTAGTCTACCCTTTCACGAGCAGTCATTTTCCCTTTTTCGTGATGCTTGTCGATACGTTTTTGTCCTCCACCCAGCTTTACTTTGGCAAAGCGTTTGCGTAAATCTGAAACTAAAAGTTTATTAAAATCTTCGTTTTTGTTGAAGTTAATATCCATATCGATGTATTTATTTGACAGTAAAAATACTCATTTTTTATGGTCTAAAATAGTTCATTTCTTTAAAAGAGTATTACTTTTTACTTCCTAAGCAACGAAAAGTTTCCTGTTTTAAAGATTGTTTTTTTGTTGGTATCAAAGGGCACCAATTTAATAGATACCCAATAATCGTCCGAAGGCAATCTTTTTCCGTTATAGGTTCCGTCCCAGCCCTGTTCCGA
>JABJPX010000075.1 GCA_018663625.1 Polaribacter sp.
ATTGGTACAATTGGACACGTAGATCACGGTAAAACAACTTTAACTGCTGCTATTACTAAAGTATTAGCTGATGCAGGTTTTTCAGAAGCAAAATCATTCGATCAGATTGATAACGCACCTGAAGAAAAAGAAAGAGGTATCACAATTAATACTTCACACGTAGAATATCAAACAGCAAATCGTCACTATGCTCACGTTGACTGTCCAGGTCACGCGGATTACGTTAAGAACATGGTAACAGGTGCTGCACAAATGGATGGAGCAATTTTAGTAGTTGCTGCAACAGATGGGCCAATGCCACAGACGAGAGAGCACATTTTATTAGGACGCCAGGTAGGTATTCCTCGTATGGTTGTTTTCTTGAACAAAGTGGACATGCTTGATGGTGATGAAGAGATGTTAGAATTAGTAGACATGGAAGTAAGAGAATTACTTTCTTTCTATGAGTATGATGGTGACAACGGTCCTATCGTATCAGGTTCTGCATTAGGTGCTTTAAACGGTGAGCAACAATGGGTTGATACTGTTTTAGAATTAATGGCACAAGTTGATGCTTGGATCGAAGAGCCTTTAAGAGAGGTTGATAAAGATTTCTTAATGCCAATTGAAGATGTATTCTCAATTACTGGTCGTGGAACTGTAGCTACAGGTCGTATCGAAACAGGTATTGCAAATACAGGAGATTCTGTAGATATCATTGGTATGGGTGCTGAAAAAATGCAGTCTACTATTACTGGTATTGAAATGTTCCGTCAAATCTTAGATAGAGGTGAAGCAGGAGATAATGCTGGTATCTTATTAAGAGGTATTGCAAAAGAAGATATTAAAAGAGGTATGGTAATCTGTAAGACAGGTTCTGTAACTCCTCATGCTAAGTTTAAAGCAGAGGTTTATGTTCTTAAAAAAGAAGAAGGTGGACGTCACACTCCATTCCATAACAACTACCGTCCACAATTTTATGTGAGAACAACAGATGTTACTGGTAACATTCAATTGCCTGATGGTGTTGAAATGGTAATGCCAGGAGATAACTTAACAATTACAGTTGATTTAATCCAACCAATCGCATTAAACTTAGGTTTACGTTTTGCAATCCGTGAAGGAGGAAGAACAGTAGGTGCAGGTCAGGTTACTGAGATTTTAGACTAAACTAATTTTCGTTTAGTATCAAATAGATATACAGGGTGTCCCGATTTTTATCGGGATGCCTTTTATAAGTAAAGAAAAATAGAGAGACGGGCGTAGTTCAGCGGTAGAGCACTGGTCTCCAAAACCAGCTGTCGGGAGTTCGAATCTCTCCGCCCGTGCAAATAAAAAACATATATAACTAATGAAGTTTATTCAATATATCAAAGATTCTTTTGAGGAATTAAACAACCATATGACTTGGATCTCTAAAGAGGATGCGCAAAAATCGACAATGACAGTTGCTGTTTTTACGATTTTATTCGCTTTAGCCGTTGCAGGTATCGATTATGTTTTTCAAACCGGATTAGATGTTTTTTTTACAATGTTTAAATCTAACTAATTATGGCAACTGATTCAGTAATGAAATGGTATGTTGTAAGAGCCATTGGAGGACAGGAAAATAAAGTTCAGTCCTATATAGAGACTGAAATTAGTCGTTTAGGGCTTTCAGACTTTGTAAGTCAAGTGATTGTTCCTAAAGAGAAAGTCGTTCAAATAAAAGACGGTAAAAAAATCCACAAGGAAAAAGTTTATTTTCCAGGATATATTATGGTAGAAGCAAATCTATCTGGTGAAGTTCCTCACGTTATTAAATCAATAACTGGTGTTATTGGTTTCTTAGGAGAAACCAAAGGAGGAGAGCCAGTACCAATGCGTAAATCCGAAGTAAACCGAATGTTAGGAAAAGTAGACGAATTGTCTGTACAAGACGAAAACGTTGCCATTCCATTTGATATTGGTGAAACAGTAAAAGTTGTTGATGGACCTTTTAATGGTTTTGATGGAACGATTGAAAAAGTGAATGAAGAAAAGCGTAAGCTTGAGGTAATGGTGAAGATTTTCGGAAGAAAGACACCATTAGAATTGAGTTATATGCAAGTAGAAAAGATATAATTGTTACCAAATATATAAAGACCGATTTGTTTTGGGGCTTCCAACTTTAAACAAATCATTAAACATTTTAAAATGGCAAAAGAAGTTAGTAAAGTAGTTAAGTTACAAGTAAGGGGAGGCGCAGCGAATCCATCGCCGCCGGTTGGACCCGCTTTAGGAGCTGCTGGTGTTAACATAATGGAGTTTTGTAAACAGTTCAATGCAAGAACGCAAGATAAACAAGGTAAAGTTTTACCAGTTGCGATCACTGTTTATAAAGATAAATCTTTCGATTTTATCGTAAAAACGCCACCTGCAGCAGTTCAGTTACTAGAAGCGGCCAAAATTAAAAAAGGTTCAGGAGAACCAAACAGGAAAAAAGTAGCATCTGTTACTTGGGATCAAATTCAAGTGATTGCAGAAGACAAAATGGTAGATTTAAATGCCTTTAAAGTTTCTTCAGCAATGAGAATGATTGCAGGTACAGCTCGTTCTATGGGTTTAACAGTTAAAGGTGATGCACCAGTATAAACTTTATAAAAAATAGTAAAATGGCAAGATTAACAAAAAAGCAAAAAGTTGCATACGCAAAAGTAGACGCGAATACGTCTTACGATTTAAAAGCGGCTTCAGCATTAATCAAAGATATTACTACTGTAAAGTTTGATGCATCAGTAGATTTAGCGATTAGATTAGGAGTAGACCCTCGTAAAGCCAATCAAATGGTTAGAGGTGTCGTTACTTTACCACATGGTACAGGTAAAGATGTAAAAGTATTAGCTTTAGTAACACCAGATAAAGAAGCAGAAGCTACAGAAGCAGGTGCAGATTATGTTGGTTTAGATGAGTTTTTACAAAAAATCAAGGGAGGTTGGACCGATGTTGATGTGATTATTACCATGCCGAGTGTAATGGGGAAATTAGGACCTTTAGGAAGAGTTTTAGGACCAAGAGGCTTAATGCCAAACCCAAAGACTGGTACGGTAACAATGGACGTAGCGAAAGCAGTAAAAGACGTAAAAGCAGGAAAAATTGACTTTAAAGTTGATAAGACAGGTATTATACATGCTGCAATTGGAAAAGTTTCTTTTGATGCAAATCAGATTGCTGAAAACGCAAATGAGTTAATTCAAACAATTAACAAATTGAAACCTACTACAGCAAAGGGAACCTATATAAAAAGTGTTTTCATGTCTAGCACTATGAGTCCAAGTGTTCAACTTGATGTAAAATCTGCTTAATAGCAGTTAAAACCTATAATTATGACTAGAGAGGAAAAATCACAAGTAATTCAAGATTTAACAGCAAAGTTAGCAGATACAAGTACTATTTATTTAGCAGATATTTCAGGATTAGATGCAACAACAACATCTAATTTACGTAGAGCATGTTTTAAAGCAGACGTTCAACTATCTGTAATAAAAAATACACTACTTGCAAAAGCAATGGAGGCTTCTGATAAAGATTTCGGAGACTTACCGTCTGTTTTAAAAGGAAATACATCTATGTTAGTTGCTGAGGCTGCAAATGCGCCAGCAAAGCTAATCAAAGAGTTTAGAAAAAAATCTGATAAGCCTTTCTTGAAAGGTGCTTACGCAGAAGAGTCTGTTTATATTGGCGATGATCAATTAGACGCTCTTGTAAATATCAAATCTAGAGAAGAACTCATTGGAGATATTATTACATTATTACAATCGCCTGCTAAGAATGTTATTTCAGCATTACAATCAGGAGGAAACAAGCTTTCAGGTATCTTAACAACGCTATCTGAAAAATAAGTACGCGCACAAATAAACTATTATATAACAAATTTCAAAAACAATTAAAATGGCAGAATTAAAAGATTTCGCAGAGCAATTAGTTAACTTAACAGTAAAAGAAGTTAATGAATTAGCTACTATTTTAAAAGATGAGTACGGTATCGAACCAGCAGCAGCAGTAGCAGCAGCAGCAGGACCAGCAGCAGCAGGTGAAGCGGTTGAAGCACAAACTGAATTCGATGTAATCTTAAAAGCAGCAGGTGGTTCTAAACTAGCAGTTGTAAAATTAGTTAAGGAATTAACTGGTTTAGGATTGAAAGAAGCTAAAGGTATCGTTGATAGCGCACCAGCAGCAGTAAAAGAAGGTGTATCTAAAGATGAGGCAGAAGGTCTTAAAAAATCTTTAGAAGAAGCTGGAGCTGAGGTAGAGCTTAAGTAATTTACTTTCCCGAAAATATCTCGGGAAAAACAAATTAAGGTTTAGGTACTAAAAACACATGTTTTTAGTCCTAAACCATTTTGTGTATATATTCGTTTTTATTTTAATTAAAAATATATTCTCTTTTGGCAACGAAAAACACCACTGAAAGAATCAACTTCGCAACTTCGAAATTAGGTACAGATTATCCAGATTTTCTAGATATTCAGGTAAAGTCATTTCAAGACTTTTTCCAGTTACAAACTAAAGCAGAAGAAAGAGGAGAAGAAGGGTTGTATAAAACCTTCATGGATAATTTCCCAATTACAGATACTAGAAATCAATTTGTATTAGAATTTTTAGATTATTTTGTAGACCCCCCAAGATATAGTATTCAAGAATGTATAGAGAGAGGTTTAACACATAGTGTTCCTCTAAAAGCACGTTTAAAGCTTTTCTGTACAGATCCAGAACACGAAGATTTCGAAACTATTGTACAAGATGTTTATTTAGGGACCATTCCTTATATGACCAACTCGGGTACTTTCGTAATTAACGGTGCAGAACGTGTAGTTGTTTCTCAATTGCATAGATCTCCAGGTGTGTTTTTTGGACAATCTTTCCATGCAAACGGAACAAAATTATACTCAGCAAGAGTAATTCCATTCAAAGGTTCTTGGATTGAATTTGCTACCGATATCAATCAAGTGATGTACGCTTATATCGATAGAAAGAAAAAATTACCAGTGACTACTTTATTCAGAGCCATCGGTTTTGAAAGAGATAAAGACATTTTAGAGATTTTCAACTTAGCAGAAGAAGTGAAGGTTTCTAAAGCTGGACTTAAAAAAGTACTAGGACGTAAGTTAGCAGCTAGAGTTTTAAAAACTTGGCATGAAGATTTCGTAGATGAAGATACAGGAGAAGTTGTATCTATTGAAAGAAACGAAATCATTTTAGACAGAGATACGGTTCTAGAAAAAGAACATATTGATGAAATAATGGAAGCGGGTGCTAAAACCGTCTTGTTACATAAACATGATAATTTGCATGCAGATTATTCGATTATTCATAATACATTACAAAAAGATCCTACAAATTCTGAAAAAGAAGCTGTAGAGCATATTTATAGACAATTACGTAATGCTGAACCGCCAGATGAAGAGACGGCAAGAGGTATTATAGACAAATTATTCTTTTCGGAACAACGTTACAATTTAGGTGAAGTTGGTCGTTTTAGAATGAATATCAAATTAGGTTTAGAAGAACCAATCACTCAAAAAGTATTAACAAAACTTGATATCATTACGATTATTAAGTATTTGATTGAATTGATTAACTCTAAAGCTGAAGTAGATGATATTGATCACTTATCAAACCGTCGTGTAAGAACAGTTGGAGAACAATTGGCACAACAATTTGGTGTTGGTTTAGCCCGTATGGCTAGAACCATTCGTGAGCGTATGAATGTACGTGACAATGAGGTTTTCACTCCTATTGATTTAATTAATGCGAAGACACTTTCTTCTGTAATTAATTCATTTTTTGGAACCAACCAATTGTCTCAATTTATGGATCAAACAAACCCACTAGCAGAAATTACGCATAAGCGTCGTTTATCTGCACTAGGGCCAGGTGGTTTATCTAGAGAGAGAGCAGGTTTTGAGGTACGTGATGTTCACTATACTCACTACGGACGTCTTTGTCCAATTGAAACTCCAGAGGGACCAAACATTGGTTTGATTTCTTCACTTTCAGTTTTTGCAAAAGTAAATAATTTAGGGTTTATCGAAACTCCTTATATTAAGGTAGAATCAGGAAATCTTGATTTAGAGCATAAGCATATTTATTTAAGTGCTGAAGAGGAAGAAGGAATGAAGTTTGCGCAGTCAAATATTGAGGTGGATGCAAAAGGTGTTTTACAAGGTGATCGTGTTATTTCACGTGAAGGAGGAGATTTTCCAGTAGTTTCTACAAGCGAAGTAGATTATATGGATGTTGCTCCAAATCAAATTGCATCGATTTCAGCATCTTTAATTCCGTTCTTAGAACATGATGATGCCAACCGTGCATTAATGGGATCGAACATGATGCGTCAAGCTGTTCCATTATTACGCCCACAAGCACCAATTGTTGGTACTGGTTTAGAAAGAAGAGTTGCAAAAGATTCAAGAATCTTAATCAATGCAGAAGGAAGCGGAGTTGTAGTATATGTAGATGCAAATGTTATCAAAATTAAGTATGATAGAACCGATGAAGAAAAACTAGTTAGTTTTGAATCTGACGAGAAATCATATAACTTAATTAAGTTTAGAAAAACCAATCAAGGAACCAACATTAACCTAAAACCTATTGTACAAAAAGGAGATAGAGTTGAAGAAGGTCAGGTTCTTTGTGAAGGATATGCAACACAAAAAGGAGAATTAGCCTTAGGAATCAATATGAAAGTAGCCTTTATGCCATGGAAAGGGTATAACTTTGAGGATGCGATTGTAATTTCTGAAAGAGTAGTTCGTGAAGACATCTTTACATCAATACATATTGATGAGTATTCTTTAGACGTAAGAGATACGAAGCTAGGAACTGAAGAGTTGACCAATGATATTCCAAACGTTTCAGAAGAAGCTACCAAAGATTTAGATGAAAATGGAATGATTCGTATTGGAGCAGAAGTAAATCCAGGCGATATCCTAATTGGTAAGATTACACCAAAAGGAGAATCAGATCCAACTCCAGAAGAAAAATTATTACGTGCTATTTTTGGTGATAAAGCTGGTGATGTAAAAGATGCATCATTAAAAGCTTCTCCATCATTAAGAGGGGTAGTAATTGATAAAAAATTATTTAAAAGAGCCGTAAAAGATAAAAATAAGAGATTAAGAGATAAAGAAGCAGTTGCTACTTTAGAATCTTCTTTTGTTTCTAAATTTGAAGTTTTAAAAGACAGTTTAATCGATAAGTTATTTGGCTTAATAAGCGGAAAAACTTCACAAGGAGTTTTTAACGATTTAGGAGAAGAAGTATTACCAAAAGGTAAGAAATATACTCTTAAGATGTTAAACTCTGTAGATGATTATGTGCATTTAACAGGTTCTTGGACAACCGATGATTCTTTAAATTCTTTAGTAGGTGAATTAGTTCACAACTATAAAATTAAAGTAAACGATTTACAAGGTAGTTTACGTCGTCAGAAATTTACAATTTCTGTAGGAGATGAGTTACCAGCAGGAATCTTAAAATTAGCGAAAGTTTATATTGCCAAAAAACGAAAGTTAAAAGTAGGTGATAAAATGGCGGGACGTCATGGAAATAAAGGTATTGTTGCTCGTATTGTAAGAGCAGAAGACATGCCTTTCCTAGAAGACGGAACACCAGTAGACATCGTTTTAAATCCATTAGGGGTACCTTCTCGTATGAATATTGGTCAGATTTATGAAACTGTTCTTGGTTGGGCAGGTCAGAAATTAGGAACTACTTATGCAACACCAATTTTTGATGGAGCATCTTTAGATGAAATCAATACAATTACAGACGAAGCAGGTGTACCAAGATTTGGACATACCTATTTATATGATGGTGGAACAGGAAAACGTTTCGATCAGCCAGCAACGGTTGGAATCATTTATATGATTAAGTTAGGACACATGATTGAAGATAAGATGCACGCACGTTCTATCGGACCATACTCATTAATTACACAACAACCATTAGGAGGTAAAGCTCAATTTGGAGGTCAGCGTTTTGGAGAGATGGAAGTATGGGCATTAGAGGCATACGGTGCTTCAAGTATCTTAAGAGAAATCTTAACTGTAAAATCTGATGATGTAATGGGAAGAGCCAAAACATACGAAAGTATTGTAAAAGGTGAAGCGATGCCAGAACCAGGTCTACCAGAATCATTTAACGTATTAATGCACGAACTGAAAGGTTTAGGTTTAGACGTTAGATTAGAAGAATAGCAAAAATTGATGATAGAAGTTGATGCAAGTCAGCTTCTATTCATCATATATTAATAAGTCTCTTAGAGACCGTTTTTACAATTTTAATTCGAATCCATTACCATGGCAAGAAAACACGAGAAGTACACTGTAAAAAAGTTTAATAAAATCTCCATTGGTTTATCCTCACCAGAATCTATTTTAGAGATTTCTAAAGGTGAAGTTTTAAAACCAGAAACAATTAATTACCGTACCCACAAACCAGAAAGAGATGGTTTATTTTGTGAGCGTATTTTTGGTCCTGTAAAGGATTATGAATGTGCTTGTGGAAAATATAAAAGAATCCGTTACAAAGGAATCGTTTGTGATCGATGTGGTGTAGAAGTAACAGAAAAGAAAGTACGTAGAGATCGAGTAGGACATATCAACTTAGTTGTTCCTGTTGCTCATATTTGGTATTTTAGATCATTGCCTAACAAAATGGGATACCTTTTAGGTTTGCCATCTAAAAAGTTAGACATGATTATATACTACGAACGATATGTAGTAATTCAACCCGGTATTGCAAAAAATGCGGAAGGAGCATCTTTACAAAAAATGGACTTCCTAACAGAAGAAGAATATTTAGATATTTTAGAAGAAATTCCAGCAGAAAATCAATATTTAGAAGACACAGACCCAAACAAGTTTATTGCTAAAATGGGAGCTGAGTGTTTAATTGACCTATTAGCACGTATCGATTTAGAAGCATTGTCTTTTGAATTACGACACAAAGCAAATACGGAAACTTCTAAACAAAGAAAAACAGAAGCTTTAAAGCGTTTAAATGTTGTTGAAGCATTTAAAGACTCTCAGAAAAATAGAGAGAACAATCCAGAGTGGATGATCATGAAGGTAGTTCCGGTAATACCACCAGAATTACGTCCATTAGTTCCTTTAGATGGAGGTCGTTTTGCAACTTCAGATTTAAATGATTTATACAGAAGAGTTATTATTAGAAACAATCGTTTAAAAAGATTGGTTGAGATAAAAGCTCCAGAAGTTATTTTACGTAATGAGAAACGTATGTTACAGGAATCAGTAGATTCATTGTTTGACAATACACGTAAATCATCTGCAGTAAAAACAGAATCTAACAGACCTTTAAAATCTTTATCAGATTCCTTAAAAGGAAAACAAGGACGTTTCCGTCAGAATTTATTAGGAAAGCGTGTTGATTATTCTGCACGTTCTGTAATTGTTGTTGGACCTGAATTAAGATTGTCAGAATGTGGTATTCCTAAGGATATGGCAGCTGAACTTTACAAGCCTTTTGTAATCCGTAAATTGATTGAAAGAGGAATTGTGAAAACAGTAAAATCTGCCAAGAAAATTATAGACAGAAAAGAACCAGTTGTTTGGGATATTTTAGAAAACGTAATTAAAGGACACCCTGTTTTATTAAACAGAGCCCCTACTTTACACAGACTAGGTATACAAGCTTTTCAACCAAAATTAATTGAAGGAAAAGCAATCCAATTACACCCATTAGCATGTTCTGCATTTAATGCGGATTTTGATGGGGATCAAATGGCAGTGCATTTACCATTAGGACCTGAAGCTATTTTAGAAGCGCAAATATTAATGTTAGCGTCTCATAATATCTTAAATCCTGCCAATGGTGCACCAGTTACTGTACCTTCTCAGGATATGGTACTTGGTTTGTACTACATGACAAAAGAAAGAGTTTCTACTCCAGAAGTACCAATTAAAGGAGAAGGATTAACTTTCTATTCACCAGAAGAAGTAACGATTGCTTTTAACGAAGAAATGGTTGACTTAAATGCGGGTATTAAAGTAAGAACTCAAGATGTTGACGAAAACGGAGCACAAGTAACTAAAATTATAGCAACCACTGTTGGTAGAGTTTTATTTAACGAAGTAGTTCCTCCAGCTGCTGGATATATCAATGAAGTATTGACTAAGAAAAACTTAAGAGGAATTATCGGTGCTGTTTTAAAAGCAACTGACATTCCTACAACGGGTGATTTCTTAGACGAGATTAAAAACATGGGTTATAAATTTGCCTTCCAAGGTGGTTTATCATTCAGTCTAGGAGATATTATTATTCCTAAAGAAAAAATAGGAATGATTGCTGAAGCGAATAAAGAAGTGGATGGAATTATTTCGAATTATAACATGGGAATGTTAACGCAAAAAGAGCGTTACAACCAGGTAATTGATATTTGGGGTAGAACCAATAACGATTTAACTGAGTTGTCTATGAAACGTTTGCGTGAAGATCAACAAGGTTTCAACTCGGTATATATGATGCTTGATTCTGGAGCCCGTGGATCTAAAGAACAGATTCGTCAGTTAACTGGTATGCGTGGATTAATGGCAAAGCCTAAAAAATCGACTGCTGGTGGTGGTGAAATTATTGAGAATCCAATTCTTTCTAACTTTAAGGAAGGATTATCGATACATGAATACTTTATCTCTACGCACGGTGCACGTAAAGGATTAGCGGATACCGCTTTAAAAACTGCCGATGCAGGTTACCTAACACGTCGTTTAGTAGATGTTTCACAAGATGTAATTGTAAACCAAGAAGATTGTGGTACATTAAGAGGATTAGAAGTAATGCCTTTAAAGAAAAATGATGAGATTGTAGAATCTTTATCAGATAGAATTGAAGGGCGTGTTTCTTTACAAGATGTATTTTTACCGAATTCAGATGATGAGTTATTGGTTGCTGCAGGAGAATCTATTTCTATTAAAATAGCTGATGCGATCCAAGCAGCAGGGATTGATAGAGTAGAAGTTAGATCTGCATTAACATGTGAATCTCCGAAAGGAATTTGTGCAAAATGTTATGGTCAAAGTTTATCTACCCGTAGTAAAGTACAAATTGGAGAATCAGTAGGTGTAATTGCAGCACAATCTATTGGAGAACCAGGTACACAGTTAACATTACGTACATTCCACGTTGGTGGGGTTGCCGGAAATATTTCAGAAGAAAATAAATTAACAGCGAAGTTTGAAGGGAAAGTTACCATCGAAGACTTACGTACCGTTAAAGGAAAAGATAATGACGGTAAGGAAGTAGAAATCGTAATTTCTAGAACAGCAGAAATTAAAGTTACTGACAAGAAAACGGGCATTACTTTAAGTACCAATATTATTCCTTATGGTTCTTATATCTTCGAAAAAGATCGAAAATCAATCAAGAAAGGAGATGTTATTTGTCAATGGGATCCATTTAACGGTGTTATTGTTTCAGAATTTGGAGGTAAAGTGAAGTTTGATAATTTAGAACAAGGTATCAATTACTCTGTTGAAATTGATGAACAAACTGGTTTCCAAGAGAAAGTAATGACAGACTCTAAGAACAAGAAAATTATCGCTTCTTTAATCATTGAAGATAAAGACGGAAATGCATTGCGTTCTTACAGTTTACCAGTAGGTGCACACTTAATGGTAAGTGATGGAGACAAAGTTGAATCTGGTCATACGTTGGTAAAAATACCTCGTAAGTCAGGTAAAGCAGGTGATATTACTGGGGGTCTACCTCGAGTAACAGAATTATTTGAAGCACGTAACCCATCCAATCCTTCTGTAGTTTCAGAAATAGATGGTTTCGTTTCTTTCGGGAAAATTAAACGTGGTAACAGAGAAATTATCGTAGAATCTAAAACAGGAGAGCTAAGTAAGTACTTAGTGAAACTTTCAAATCAGATTTTAGTTCAAGAAAATGACTTTATCAAAGCAGGAATGCCATTATCAGACGGAGCAACCACTCCTTCAGATATTTTAAGAATTAAAGGGCCATCTGCAGTACAAGAATACTTAGTAAATGAAATACAAGAAGTATATCGTTTACAGGGTGTGAAAATTAATGATAAGCATTTCGAAGTTGTCGTACGTCAAATGATGCGTAAAGTGAAGATTATCGATTCAGGAGATACTTTATTCTTAGAGAATCAATTGATCCATAAAATTGACTTTATCAAAGACAATGACGCTATTTACGGAATGAAAGTTGTTGAAAACGCTGGAGATTCTGAGAACTTATCTGCTGGTCAAATTATTAGTGCACGTCAATTAAGAGATGAAAATTCTTTATTAAGAAGAAATGACCTCAACTTAGTAGAAGCAAGAGATGCTAAACCAGCAACTGCAGAGCAGGTGTTACAAGGTATTACAAGAGCTTCTTTACAGACAAAATCATTTATATCTGCGGCTTCCTTCCAGGAAACAACCAAAGTATTAAACGAAGCAGCTGTAAACGGTAAAATTGATACATTAGAAGGCTTGAAAGAGAATGTAATTGTAGGTAAGAGAATACCAGCAGGAACAGGAATGAGAAAGTACGATCATATTTTAGTGGGACCAAAAGATGAAATAGAAGAAAGCTTCTAGAAAATCTTCCCAGTTTATAAATTTTAAAAGTTGAATTGTTTATTGTAATTTATTACAGGACTCAATTCAACTTTTTTTTATACATTTAATATCGAATCAATGACACAATTTAAGGAAATCAATTATGGAAGAAAATAAAAATAAAGATGGACAGTTAAATATTGAACTGGATCAAGAAATAGCCGAAGGAACCTATTCTAATTTGGCAATTATCAATCACTCGATGTCAGAGTTTATTGTAGATTTTATCAATATTATGCCAGGAGTTCCCAAAGCAAAAGTGAAGTCAAGAATTATTTTAACACCGCAGCACGCAAAAAGATTAACAAAAGCATTGGCAGACAATGTGAGAAAGTTTGAAAGTGCCCATGGTGAAATAAAAGATGCAGAACAGCCTCCAATTCCAATGAATTTTGGACCTACAGGACAAGCATAGTTTTTTGTCAAAAAGAAGTAAACACCCCAAATAGCGTTCAGCTATTTGGGGTGTTTTCTATATAAGGAACTATCAAATTTTCAATACTTCAATGAATATAAGATACCTTTTTTTTAGAATGGTATCATTATTTAACTTGCTGATATTCTAAATAACAATTACTTCAATATAATAAGTGCTAATTTGATCGATTACCCAAATTTCTTTAGCTTATAGGACTGTAAGCATCGAGGAGTAGAAAGCAATTCCACGAAAGAGAAGGTTTGCGTATCGGTTATGAAGGGTTTCTTAGCTTCTTTATTCCTGAATACTATCTATCAAAATGGTAAGTAGGTCGATGGCAGCTTGCGCGATTTTAGTACCAGGTCCAAAAATACCCACAGCACCCGCATCAAATAAAAATTGATAATCTTGTGGCGGAATCACACCCCCTACAATCACCATAATATCTTCTCTACCATAAGTTTTTAAAGCTGCTATTACTTGCGGAACTAAGGTTTTGTGCCCTGCAGCCAAAGAAGAAATCCCTAAAATATGCACATCATTTTCAATGGCTTGTTTGGCAGCCTCTTGCGGGGTTTGAAACAACGGACCAATGTCAACGTCAAAGCCCAAATCGGCATAGCCAGTAGCTACTACTTTAGCGCCTCTGTCATGCCCATCTTGCCCTAGTTTTGCAATCATAATTCTTGGACGCCTGCCTTCCAAATGGGAAAATCGATCTGTTAGCAGCGCTGCCTCCTTAAATAACGGATCTTCTTTTATTTCTTTGCTATACACGCCAGAGATGGTTTTATGAACCGCTTTGTGACGACCAAAAACAACTTCCAAAGCATCGGAGATTTCGCCCAAAGTAGCTCTGTTTTTTGCTGCTTCTACCGCCAATTCCAACAAGTTTTCGTTGCCTGTTTTCGCTGCAGTTGTTAAATTTAATAAAGATTTTTTAACTGCTGCCGTATTTCGCGTTCTTTTTAAGACTTCCAATCTTTTTATTTGCGCTATCCGAACCGCCTCATTGTCTACCTCTAAAATATGCAACGGATCTTCTTGCTTCAAAGGATATTTGTTGACCCCTACAATTACATCCGTTCCGCTGTCAATTCTTGCTTGCTTTTTTGCAGCAGCTTCCTCAATGCGCATTTTCGGAATGCCCTTTTCAATGGCATTGGTCATCCCACCTAAAGCTTCTACTTCTTCAATCAATTCCCAAGCCTTGTTGGCAATCTTTTCCGTAAGCTGCTCCATGTGATAACTCCCTGCCCAAGGGTCTACTGTTTTGGTAATGGCCGTTTCTTCTTGTAAATAAATTTGAGTATTTCTGGCAATTCTTGCAGAAAATTCTGTGGGTAATGCAATAGCTTCATCCAAGGCATTGGTGTGCAAACTTTGTGTACCGCCAAAAACTGCTGCCATGGCTTCAATAGCCGTTCTAGAAACATTATTAAATGGATCTTGTGCCGTTAAACTCCAACCACTGGTTTGGCAGTGGGTTCTCAAGGCAAAAGATTTTTGATTTTTTGGGTTGAATTTTTGCACCATTTTTGCCCACAACATTCTTCCTGCCCTCAACTTTGCAATTTCTTTAAAATGATCCATGCCAATGGCCCAAAAGAAAGACAGTCTGGGAGCAAAAGCATCAATGTCCATGCCCGCTTCTATCCCTTTTCTAAGATATTCCAATCCGTCCGCTAAGGTATAAGCGAGTTCTATTTCTTGAGTAGCTCCCGCTTCTTGCATGTGGTAGCCAGAGATGGAAATAGAATTGTATTTTGGCATTTGTTTGCTAGTATATTTAAAAATATCAGCAATAATTTTCATCGAAGGCGTGGGAGGGTAAATATAGGTATTCCGCACCATAAATTCCTTTAAAATATCATTTTGAATGGTGCCGGAAAGCGCTGATAATTCCACACCTTGCTCTTGTGCAGCTACAATATAAAACGCTAAAATGGGCAGTACAGCGCCGTTCATGGTCATGGAAACAGACATTTTATCCAACGGAATTTGGTCAAATAAAATTTTCATATCTTCCACAGAATCAATCGCAACTCCTGCTTTTCCAACATCTCCTTGCACCCGCTTATGATCCGAATCATAGCCGCGGTGTGTGGCCAAATCAAAGGCTACAGAAAGTCCTTTTTGACCTGCTTCTAAATTCCTTCGATAAAAAGCATTGCTTTCTTCTGCGGTAGAAAAACCAGCGTATTGTCGAATTGTCCATGGCTTTTTGACGTACATGGTGCTGTAAGGACCGCGCAAATTAGGCGCATACCCTGCGATAAAATTTTCATGCAAAAAACGTGCTTCCTCATTTTTTGAAGGAGCTAATTTTAGATGTTGAAGATTTTTTCTAGCCATTAGAAGTCTTTATTTGTTGTTTTTGAAGCGATTTTTTCTTTTTCTAAGCGTTCTTTTTCGTAGGTTTCCGACAATCGATTTCTGGTAATTGGAATCAAAAGTGTTTTTATGTTTCGCTTTTTTACAAATGGATACAATTCCATGTCCGCAAGCATTTTGTTGCTCGAATTTGCATGTAAATTGGTACCCAAAAGACGCAGTTCTTGCGCATCAAAACTGGCCTGTTCTTTTCGAGCCTTTTCAGTTATTTTTTGTTGAATAACGCCGTCTTTTAACAATTTTAAAAAACCGCCTTTTTTTTCTAATTGTTGAAATAATGCCAATCCTTTTGCTGCCAATTGATTGCTAATCGATTCAATATAGTAGCTTCCTTCAGCAAAGAACTGCCCATCTTTAAAACCAGCTTCTTCTTTTAAAATGAGCAATTGATTTCTTGCGATGCGTTCTCCAAACTCATTTGATTTGTGATACACGGCATCATAAGAAATATTAGAGATCGTTGTGGCACCTCCTAAAATAGCACTCATGCATTCCGAGGTAGTTCGGAGCATATTCACATTGTAATCAAAAATGGTTTTATTTCTCAGACTAGGTTGCACAAAGATTTCAACCTGACTGTCTGTATGATTGTATTCTTTGAAAAGTGCTTTTACAAGAATCCGAAAGGCTCTTAATTTCGCGATTTCGAAAAAATAATTTCCGCGTACAGAAAAGATAAAATGAATGTTTTTAACGGCTCCTTCTGCTAAGTTTTCTAGGTATTCATTGGTGTGAGATAGGGCATAGGCCAGTTGTTGAACACACCCTGCACCTGCATTTTCATAGAGAGAAACATCTACACAAATGGCTTGAGGTGTTGTTTTAGAAATGGCATTTAAGATTTTGAAATCTGCCTTCAAATTGTCATACCAATTTCCAGTTTCTGCTAAGTTTCCTAGAATATCTATTTGGAAAAAGGGTTTTGCTACTGCGGTAAATTTTGATAATTTTTCGACAAATTTTTCATCCAAAAAATGTAGTTTGAAGAAAATTTTGGTAGTTGTTAGGTCAATTTTTTTTAATAATGCGACACAATCAAATTTCTTATTTGCTATAAATTGTAGGGCATTTGCCCCCCTCTTTAAAGCGTCTACGGCAAGTGAATTGGCTATTTCTTCGTTATGTACAAAGATCGTTTGACAAACGGCAAAAGAACTTGTTGGCAGGTCTATAGGAAGTGCTTTTCGATCTGCTACCGTATAAAAAGGTTTTACAACAATGTCTTCTTCTGTTTTCCAGAGAAGTGTGTCGTTGTAGTCCAATCCTTTCAGGTCTACTTGAATTTTTTGCTTCCAAGCTGCTGCAGATTTTGTGTCAAATTCATCAAATAGAAATGGTTTCATTATTTTTTTATCGTATCAAATTCAATAATATAAATCGCCTCATTTTTCTTTTTCATTAAATACTTTTCGCGAGCAAATTTTTCTAAGGCTACTGTATCTTTTAAACTTTTTATAATGGCACTATCTTTTGAAATTTCTGATTTATAAAATTCAATCGTATTTTGTAAATCTTCTATCTCTGCATTGTATTTTCGGTGGTTTATGTATGAGTTTTCATCAAAGAAAAGCATCCAAATTATAAAGGGCACCAAAATAAGCACAAACGAGTTTGTGAGTAATGAGAATATTTTTGAGTTGTTTTTTGCTTTCTTGAAATTCATTGTATTTTATAAACGTTCATTGATGACAGTTCTTACAATATCAATCGCAACTGTATTGTAGCGATCGTTTGGTATGATAATGTCGGCATAGTTTTTTGTCGGTTCAATAAATTGCTGGTGCATGGGTTTTAAGGTATCTTGATAACGATTTAAAACTTCATTAATATCTCTACCACGTTCGGTGATGTCTCTTCGCAATCTTCGAATCAGTCGTTCATCGGTTTCTGCATGTACAAATATTTTAATATCAAAGAGGTTTCGCAATTCTTCACTATTAAAAATTAAGATGCCTTCTACTATAATTACCTTTCGTGGATGAGTTTTTACCGTATCACTCGTTCGGTTATGGGCCACAAAGGAATACACGGGTTGCTCAACGATTTCCCCTTTTTTAAGATTTTTTAGGTGTTGTACCAACAGTTCAAAATCAATGGCTCTTGGATGATCAAAATTGATTTTTATCCTTTCATCATAAGACAATTCATCGGTTGCTTTGTAGTAAGAATCTTGTGATATGACGCAAACTTCGTTGGTGGGAAGTTGGTTTATAATCTGATTGACCACCGTAGTTTTTCCACTTCCTGTACCTCCTGCAATTCCAATAATGAGCATATTGTTCGACATTGATTTTATAAATGATTTCGAACAAATTTAAATAAAAAATCGTGATTAATGTGCATAAAAAAAGTTCTTTCAAATGAAAGAACTTTTTGAGCCGATGGAGGGACTCGAACCCACGACCTGCTGATTACAAATCAGCTGCTCTAGCCAGCTGAGCTACATCGGCTTTTAATTAAGAGTCAGCAAATTAATGCGTTTTTTGGAGAACCACCAAAACATTTTTCGTTTATTTTTAAATTCAGAAAAATAAGGTGTTAGGTTCTATTCAATGCTTCTTTATAGGTTGTTAAACAGCGTTCTCTTGCCATTTTATGATCGACCATTTGAGCAGGGTAGGTAAGCTCTTGAAAATCAGGAACCCATTTTTTGATATAGGTCAGATCTTTGTCAAATTTCTGAATCTGAGTGGTTGGATTGAAGATTCTGAAATATGGAGCCGCATCTACACCACATCCGGCAACCCATTGCCAGTTTCCAACATTGCTAGATTGTTCGTAATCGTGCAATTTTTCTGCAAAATAGGCTTCGCCAAAACGCCAATCGATTAAAAGGTGCTTGCACAAAAAACTCCCCACCAGCATGCGTACTCTGTTGTGCATAAACCCTGTTTGGTTGAGTTCTCGCATTCCTGCGTCTACCAATTGATATCCTGTTTCTCCAGCACACCACTTTTTAAATTCTTCTTCATTGTTTCTCCAAAGAATTCGGTCATATTGAGGTTTGAAACTGTCTTTAGTGGTATGTGGATAATGCCATAAAATTTGCATAAAAAACTCTCTCCAGATCAATTCTTTCAAAAAAACAATATTATTGCTCTTCGAGGCTTTAGCAACCATTTCTCGAACACTTACTGTTCCAAAACGCAAATGTGTGCCTAATCTGGATGTACCGTCTTTTGCAGGGAAGTTTCGGGTTTCCTCATAAGCATCTATCAATTTGGGAGAAACTTTATAGGAAGCCACTTTTATGGTTGAGGGTTGAAATCCGAGATCACTAAGGCTTAAAAATGGGTGTTCAGTATTTTGCACCAATCCATCCAGTTTTTCTTCAGAAGGAAAAAATTGAATGCCTTTATGATGAAACGCTTCGAGCCATTTTTTGGAATAGGGAGTGTATACTTTATAGGCAGTACCGTCTTTTTTTACAATTTCATTTCGCTCAAAAATCACTTGATCTTTGTAGGTTTTAAACGAGGTGTTTTTTGTCTCTAGAAAGGCTTTAATAGTTGCATCTCTCTGAAGTGCATAGGGTTCATAGTCATGATTTGTGAAGACCGTTTCTACGTTATATTTTTCTAGTAATTGTTTGTATATTTCGATTGGTTTTCCATGAAATACAGCCAAGCTAGTGCCAATTTCGTTCAATTGTGTATTGATATTTGCCAATTCCTGATGCAAAAAGCTTACACGTGCATCATTGTCGGGCAATCGAGATAGGATGTCTTCATCAAAAATAAAGATTGGAAGTACTTTTTTACCGCTATTTAAAGCATGAAATAATCCGCAGTTATCGTTCAATCGCAAGTCTCTCCGAAACCAAAAAAGTTGTATCTGTTCTTTCATTATTTGTAAGTTCCAAAAAGTTCAACTAACTTTTTCTGTCGGTAAGAAAATATTTCTTCCAATTTTGGTTTCACTAAAATAGGGTGTACGAGCTGCCCCAAAATTCCTAAGGGAACTTTGTAATCGATAATGTCTTCCATTTCTACGCCACCTTCAACTTCCTTTATAAAGTGCTTGTGATGCCAAAGTGCATAAGGTCCATACATCTGCTCATCTACAAAATATTTTTTTTCTTCAATATGTGTTATTTCAGAAACCCATTTGGTTTTAATGCCCAACAATGGAGTTACAATGTATTGAATGATTTGTCCTGTATATAAGGGCCTATCTATCGTTGAAATGATATTAAAACTCATGTAATCGGGCGTGATGATTTTTAAGTTTTTGGGATTGGATAAAAAATCCCATGCTTCTTCTAAAGAAATAGGGAGCTTTAGTTTTTTGTGAAGGGTATAAATTTTCATTTAATTATGAATTAAAATATATAAATTTAACGAAGTGGCAATGCAAAGCCATATCATATAGGGGAGTAATAAATACTTGATTGTTGTTTTTTTTTCACTTCCTTTAAAAAAGAAATAAAATACAATTGCGGTTAAAAGTAAAATATTAATAAGTGCGAGAAATACGAGGTGTTGATTGAAAAAAATGAAATTCCAACTGACGTTTAAAAAGACTTGAAGTCCATAAAATATTCTATTTCTTTGGGTGTTTTCACTTTGGTAAAGAATTCCTAAATAAATAGAGAATAAGAGCATGATGGTGGTCCATGCAATTCCGAAGACAATTCCCGGAGGAGTCCATGGAGCTTGATTAAGTGTTGTGTACCAGAGAGAAGTAGGGCCACCATCCATCAACCAACTTCCAATTGCAAGTCCGCCAAAATTAATAAGTAAGAAAAGAAAGATGGCGCGGGTAATTTTCATAAAAATTTATGCTTTCAGTTTCTCTATTTCCTTTAAAATATTATCGGCTTCCAAATATTTTTCATCGCTATCGCTTCTGTTAATGGATTGAAGTTTAAAGCCTTCTTCCATTACCTTTTTATATTTTTCTTCTAGTTTTTCTACTGCTGTTTTCTTTTTAAAGATTCCGAACATAATTTAATATCTTAAGTGTTTAGTTATTTTGGAGCTAAATGGTTTGGTAATGGAAAAGAAATAATCGATTAATTTTCCTTCAGGATCGATCAAGTATTTTTGAAAATTCCATTTTACCGAAGAACTTTTCTTTCCATTCAAACTTCTCAACGTTAACCATTCGTATAATGGATGCTGTTCACTCCCTTTTACATCTATTTTTTCAGTCATTAGAAATGAAACACCATAGTTTACCTGACAAAAATTTTGAATTTCATCTGCATTTCCGGGTTCTTGTTTTCCAAATTGATTGCAAGGGACTCCAATAACGATTAAATTATTTTTGTAGGTATTGCTCAATTTCTCTAAGCTTTCGTATTGTGGTGTAAATCCACATTTTGAGGCAACATTCACGAAAAGTACGTGTTTGCCCTTAAATTCAGATAAATCAATTGCTTTTCCTTGCAAATTTCTTATCTGAATGTCATAGAATGATGTTCTTGCCATTTTTTATAATTTGAAACTTACAATACCACAGTCCATTTGAAAAATCTGACCGGATATTGAGCTTGCGCTTTCTGATGTTAAAAAGGTAGCCATGTCTGCTACTTCTGCTGGATTTAAGAATTTTTTAAGAGGATGACGTTCTGTAATGCTCTCAATCATTCTTTCATTTCTTAATAATTTTGAGGCTAAGTCGGTGTCGGTAACCGTTGGAGCTATTGCGTTGACTCTTATAGTTGGTGCCAATTCAGCACCTAAAGATTTTACCAAACCTTCAACACCCGATTTTGCAGCTGCTACACTAGCATGATAGGGCATCCCTAATTTTGATGCAACGGTACTAAATAAAAGTATAGACGGGGTATTTCCTCTTTTTAATAAAGGAAGGTATTGTTGAATTGCTTTAACAGCTCCTACAACATTGATTTCGAAGTCTGCTCTGAAATCATCTAGTTTGAGGCGTGAAATAGGTTTTAAATTGATACTTCCGGGGCAGTATATTAAAGTATCTACAGCGTCTAGCTGCGGTAATTCATCGGATAATATGTCGCAATTATAATGCGTTAAATTTTCATGCGTTAGCGAAGGAGCAGTTCGGCTAAGGTTTATGATGTTATTTTTTTCTATTAAAGAAGCGATGATCGCTTTTCCAATTCCTTTACTTCCGCCAATCACTAAAATTTTTTTCATAATACGTCTAAGGTCTTCCTTTCAAACGCTTTTCAATTTTTTGTTTTACAACTGTCAAGCGTTTCATGTAATCCATTATTTGTGGATCTTTATCTAATTTATAAACTTCATTGAGCTCTAATATTAAGGCTTTTACCTCTCTAGATGCTACAATTCGATCACTCGTTGTTTTGAATGAGAATTTTCTAGTTTCGAATTCTACTGCTTTTTCTGCTAATGTCATTATATTTATTTTTCGATATTGATGTAATTTTCGAATATAAATATAAAAGTTAGAAAAGCAATATAAAACTGAATTTTTATGATGTTAAAGGTTTTCCCTTTAAACGCTTCTCGATTCTTTGCTTTATTACCGTAAGCCGCTTCATGATGTCCATGATGTTCGGGTCCTTGTTTTTTTTGAAAACTTCATTCAAACTTAAAATCAAATCTTTTGCTTCTCTAGCCGCCATAATTCGGTCACTAGTCGTTGGAAATCTCATCTTCCTTTTTTCGTATTCTAATGCTTTTTCAATTAGTTCCATAATTTAATAATTTAAAGAGTTTTGTAAGTTTAGCATTTTTTTGGATTTCTTAAATTTACTGCCAATATACGAGGTTATTGTTCAGGGTCTGTCCTCTTCTTTTCCCTATTATTTCTTCAAATGGTTTATCTTTTTGAAATTCCGTTATTGGAGATTGATCTCTGTCTCGTACACTTAAACCTTCCTTTTTCGAAAGTTCTTAATTTTTCATGCTTTGTTTTTCTTCCCTGAACTCTTTCTCTCCAAAGTTTAAAACTTTTCAATTTCATTTGGTTGCGCATTAAGTTGATCACTTCCTGCTCTTTTAATCCAAATTGGTATTCAATGGCTTCAAAAGTAGTTCTGTCCTCCCAAGCCATTTCAATGACTCTATCGATGGCTATGTCCTCTAATTTTATCATTCGTAAAAAGCGTAATTTTTATCGTTCTCAATTTTCAAATCCGTTAGTTTTTCGATAAATGATTTGTTTTCCTTTAGCAATTTGTTATTCGCAAACTTTACAAAATTACCTTGTGCATAAATGCTGTAACCATTTGTTTTGTAGGTGTGAAGTTGGTAATATGGAATTGCCCAACTATACGCATTTAGCCCCTTATTGATATGTACTAAAATTCCTTTTTCGCGCAATTCAATATTTGCATAATTAATGTCAGATACAGTATTCATCACCTTTTGAAAGCCTTCACTCACGCTAGATACAATCATTCTCTTAGATCCAACACCCTTTCGTCTGATCGCTTCAAAAAAAGAATATGAAGGGCCTATTAGATCATTGATAATCCTTGCGGTCTCTTTGTTTGTGTATGTTGTATTTACAATCATTGCTGTTAGATTCTATTCAAAGGTACAAAATGTTTAACGTTTTACGATAATGATTAGACAAAAACATTAAAATTGTACTACATCATAACTGAACATTTGTTTAATCGCTTTGGAGTAGCTTGTTTCGGTCGGTTATGGTGTGTTTTTTGAGAATTCTAAAACTTTCTGATCGTACTTGTGGATTCTTTTTCAAATTCCAGAGAATATCACTTGCTTTTTTTCTATTCTCTTTAATATCAACAATCGGTTTCGGATAGTCGATGCCCAATTCAAAATTGTTAAACTGCATATCCAAAGGAGTCATTAGGTAAGGCTCATGAATAAAGTTAATTGGCAAATTTGCCAATTCGGGACACCATTTTTTTATGAAAACGGCATTCGTATCATGCTCAATACTGTTTTTTACAGGACTATAAATTCTTAAATTATTGATACCAGTTTCTCCAGCTTGCATTTGTATTTGTGGAAAATGAATTCCAGGTTCAAAATCTAAAAACATTTTTGATAAATGCGAAGTTGCTTCTTGCCAAGGTTGCCATAGGATGTGCGTAAAGAAGGAAACGAGCATGGCACGCATTCTAAAATTTAAAAAACCAGTTTCATTTAAACAGCGCATACTCGCGTCTACCAAAGGAAACCCTGTATTTCCTTTTTCCCATGCAGTTTTATAGGATTCGGAGATACTCTTTTTAAGCTTGTGATAGCCTTTGTTAATACTCGCTTCTTCCATGGTATGTTCCATTTCAAATTTCTGAATAAAATGTGCTTGCCATCGCAATCTTGAAATAAATGCTCCCAAATGTTTATCCCCTTTTTTTTCAGATTTTAGCTGTGTCGCTTTTTGAAAAACCTCTCTGATCGATACATTTCCCCAAGCAATATAAGGAGATAATCTACTCGAACTCGTTCTTGATTTTTCGGGTTTAGAAATATTAAATAAATACGCTTTATGTCTTTCCTCAAAGAAAGAATTTGCATATTTCCAAGCGGTAGTAGTTCCTCCTTTTTGAAAGATTTGTGATGTTTTTGTTTTTAAATCCGTACAATTAAAAACCTTTGATATTTCCGCTATTTCAGCAACCGTTATCAATTGATTTTTTTTCGGTTCAAAAGAGCATCTTTCATTATGCATGTATCGATTCCAGTTTTCAAACCATTCGTCTCTATTTAATAAACCTCTTAAGACCCCATTGTTAGTGCTTTCAGTCCATTCAATCGAGTTGTTTTTGCAATACCTTTTAAAATATTTGTCTCTATTGTAGGTGATTAAAAGTCCCGTTTCTTGATGCGAATAAACATGCGCTATTTGAAAAGAATTCTGCAACTGGTTAAAAAACGGAATTACTTCTGAATTTACCGATAAAACCTGCGTGTTGTGTTTTTTTAATCGGACGTTTAGGTTTTCTAAAGATTGTTTTATAAAAATCCAGTGTCGCTCATCATAATGCCTGTCGTTTCTCAGAGAGTCTTCGAAAATATAAGCAAACAGTACACGATTTTCCGATGCCAGTGAATTGGTGATGGCCTCGTTGTCATCCAACCGTAAATCTCGTTTGAGCCAAACAACTTGTATGGTTTCTTTATTAGTATTCATTTGGATTTGCAATTATGTGCGCTGCTTTTTCTTTTATTTCAAATAATTTTTCTGCAGGAATCTTTCGCAGCAAACTGTACATCATTCCCATTCTAAAATTTCCAGAAAGTTCTTCCTTTTTGTCGTCTAAAAAATTCCAATACAAGCTATTAAATGGACATGCATCTTTGGTCGTCTTTTCTTTTTTGTTATAATGACAGCTATCGCAATAATTCCCCATTTTATGTACATAACTTCCACTAGAAATATAAGGTTTTGTTGCTATTTTTCCGCCATCAGCAAATTGACTCATTCCTCGTGTATTTGGGAGTTGTACCCATTCTACTGCATCGGCATAAATGCCCAAATACCAGGCGTCTACTTCATCTGGATTGGTTTGTGTTAGCAATGCATAATTCCCAGTAATCATTAAACGTTGTATATGATGCGCATAACTGTTGTCTAGCGAATTGTTGATTGCATTTTTTAAACAATTCATCTTGGTATTCCCTGTCCAATAAAAATCAGGCAATTTATTGGTATTGTTTAAAGCGTTTAGTGTTTTATAGTTGGGCATTAATGCCCAATACATCCCTCGCATGTATTCTCTCCAGCCTAAAATTTGCCGAATAAAACCTTCTACTTGTGAAATTTCAATGGTAGCTTTTGGGTCTCGATACGTTGCCAAAGTTTTAGCAATTACTTCCTTGGGAGAAATTAATTTGATATTCATAGCAAACGAA
Organism: Polaribacter sp.; assembly: GCA_018663625.1. Taxonomy (GTDB): domain Bacteria; phylum Bacteroidota; class Bacteroidia; order Flavobacteriales; family Flavobacteriaceae; genus Polaribacter. The sequence continues at coordinate 25,194 of JABJPX010000075.1, forward strand.
ATTCTTGCATGATACAAATAGATTTGATTCGTGTGCATTGCATCTTGGTAGTCACCAAAATGGACCAATAAATGTTCGCAAAAATATTCCAATTGTTCAAGTGCTTGCTCTCTGCTTATGGGATATTCAAAATATTTTGGGTTGATTTTTCCAATGGTTTTTATGCCTGCTTTCTGGATCTCTTCACAAATAATGACTACATTATTATCAAAACTTTTAAAAGGAGGGACCAATGTATTTTCCTTCCATTTTTTTCGATTGTTTTTGTCATAGTTCCATTGCCCGCCTTCTGGTTGCGCATTGACAGTTAATATTTGATGTTTTTTTCTCATATTTCTATAAAAATTTTCCATCAAAAATTGCTTTTTACCTTCAAAAAACACTCCTAAATCTTCTCTTTTTGTATAAAAGTGCTCAGTGTCAGTAACCGCGTTTTCTATCGTTAACGTGCCGCAGAAGTCTTTTAGTTGTTTGTCTAAACGATATTCATCGGGTAGTAAGTATTCAAATTTATCAGCATTAAACTGTTCGATTTGTTGTGTCAGGTTTTTGGTTAAAGCGTGTGTGTTTTCGGGAGCTAATATGTTTAGATACTTCACCCTATGTCCATCTTTAATTAAACCGTCAGCAAAATTTCTCATGGCAGCAAAAAAACCTGCAACTTTTTGAATGTGGTGCGTTATGTAGTCTGTTTCTTGACGCATTTCAAACAAACAATATAAGATGTTATCGTCTTTTTCTTGAAACCAAGAATGCGAGCTGTTTAATTGATCTCCAAGAACTAATCGAACTATTTTCATATGCTAAAAAAGGTGATTTTGTAACCATTTATTTTGATACTGATTGTCTGGGTCATAGCGTTCTGCTTGACGTTCTATATTGAATTTACGATCTCTAGGGTCGTTGCCAACTCCCGATATATACAGCCAGTTTCCGTAGTTTGAATGCACATCATAATCAATCAGCATCGATTCAAAGTAAGCGGCACCGATGCGCCAATCTAATAAGAGTTCTTTTGAAAAGTAGGATGCAACATTTTGCCTACCTCGATTGCTCATAAATCCAGTTGCTTTCAATTCAATCATATTCGCGTTTACAAACGGTGCATTGGTTTGACCGTGGATCCATTTCTGAACCAACTTTTCCTCCGACTTCCATTCATAGTGTTTTTCTAAAATTCCATCAATCTTAAATAAAGCATTCCCATGTTTCAATGAAATGAATTTGAAGTAGTCTCTCCAAATCAACTCAAAAATCAACCAATATGTAGAATCATTTGCTCCATTTTCAGTTTCATATTCTTTAATCTTCCAATAAATAGTTTTCGCCGAAATACTTCCATTTGCTAACCATGGAGAAAGCTTTGAACTATAATCGGTGCCAATCAATCCATTCCGGGTCTGTTTGTAAACGCTTAGTTTTTTAGATTCAAAAAAGTAATAGTCCATTCTTTTTAACGCCTCACTTTCTCCTCCATGAAATGGAAAAGCTGATCTGGGATCTGTCTTTACTTCTGAATACCCCAATTCCTGTAGGTCTGGAAGCTTCGTGTTGTTTACAATGCGGTTCGATACTTCTTTGTGTACACTGTTACTTTCTGATCGTATTGATGCATATTTTTCTACCTTTTTCCTGAAGTTTGTAAAGACAGCGGGTATCGATTTAAGATCCATATTGATGTCTTCAGGATGGTATAAAAACTGATCATAGGAATCGGTGATTGTACATTCATCCGTGAGTTTAGAGGCTACTTTTTTAAAGGTACCTACTTCCTCTGAAGTCCATTCTTTTTGGGTGAAAATCTCTTTTACGAGATGCGTTTCACAAATCTTAGGAATGACCACTTCTGGAAAATCAAAATAGGTAAGGAGTGTGATGTTTTTTTGTGCTAAGTGTTCTTTTAAATCGCGCACCGTTTCAACTAAAAAATTTGCTCTATAACGTTCAATTTTTTTAAAACCAAAAAGATTTCTTTCAAATATATGTTTGTCAAAAACATAAATAGCAATTACTTGCTCGTGTTTTTCAAATGCCAATTCGATGGATTTATTGTCTTGAACTCTTAGGTTATTTGTAAACCATATTAATCCTGTTGATTTTTGTTTCTTCTGCATCTTTCACTACAATATTTTACGTTTTCCCAGTTTTTTTCCCATTTTTTTCTCCAGCTGTAAGGTTTTTCGCAGACCGTACATATTTTTTCGGGTAAATGTTGTTTTTTCAAAAGTTATGGTTTAGAAATTTTATCAATCATTCCGTTAAAAATAAACCAATGAAAAGGGGCTACCGAATACCAGTATAGCCTTCCTGGCAATCCCTTTGGTCGAAATGTTGCTGTTTGATATAAGATTCCGTCTTCAATTTTAAATTCCAACCATGCTTCTCCGGGCAATACCATTTCTGCATATAGAAGTAATTTCTGATTTGCTTTATCGGCATAAATTACACGCCAAAAATCCAAAGCATCTCCTGCATTTAATTCTGTTGGATGTCTTCTTCCTCTTCGCAAACCAGCACCCCCAAAAAATTGATCCATAAACCCTCTTACTTTCCACAGAAAAGTGCCATAATACCAACCTGTTTCTCCGCCAATTGCCCAAATTTTATCCAATGATTTTTCTCCATCTACAATTTTCCGACGTTTTAAATCTCGAAAACAACCGTACTTTGGTACATTAATGAATTCATGGACATAGTTCTTTAGTTTTCCACTACTGATGTAAGAATCTTTCCAACTGGAAATAATACTATTTTGTTTTATTTTAACGAATGCAAATTCAACTGCCTGTTTGTAGGTCATTGGATTTACTTCTAATACTTTATTAATAGTACTTCGGTTTCCAATCACTTCTACTCCCATCGAATTTACCAACGAATTGGCTAATTTGTAGGAGGTGGAGGTAACAAAATACAACCAATAGGAAGAAAGTTTTGGAGTCATTACCGGCACTGTTAAAATCCATCTTTTCAATCCTCGAACTTCTGCAAATTGCAAAAGCATTTCTTTGTAGGTCATGACTTCTGGGCCAAAAACATCAAAGGATTGATTGTACAATTCTTTCTTGTTCAATGCTTTGTGTAAAAAAGACAATACATCACGGATGCCAAGAGGTTGAGTTTTCGTATTCAGCCACTTTGGTGCGACCATTATTGGTAGTTTCTCAACAAGATCTCTAATAATTTCAAAGGATGAACTTCCAGATCCGACAATAATACCCGCCTTAAAAGTAGTTAAAGCATAGACTTCGGAAGACAAGGTTTTTTCTACATTTTTTCTCGAAAGTAAATGTTTCGATAACTTGGTGTCATTGGTAATTCCGCTTAAATAAATAACCTGCTTCAAGGCAGTTTTTTCAGCAAAACGTTTAAAGTTAAAGGCACATTTCTCTTCCAATACATGAAACTCCTTTGCAGAATTTGACATGGAATGAATTAGGTAATAGGCGCTATCAATATCCTTTGGAATTTTGTCTAAGCTTTTGTAGTCTAAAAAATCAATTTCAACAAGAACAATATTTTTACGATCTCTAAAATAATTTTTAGCTCTTGCCTTGTCTCGTACAGCACAAACAACGGTATGGCCGTCGTTTAGCAACAACGGAATTAACCGTTTGCCAATATAGCCTGTTGCTCCTGTAACGAGAATTTTCATGACATTTTTAGTTTATTTTTTTGGTCTTTGGTAAGATAATTGTTTTTTAAATGTTGGAATCGCATAGGTATCCAATCCGTTAATTGCGGCAACTTTCCCGATAGAAAGATCGATCAATCCATCATCTTGTAAAAGTGCATCCTGAATATAGAGTTCCTCAATTTGTGCAACAATTAGCATTACATTGTTTGAAGGTACTGGTATTTCTTCAATAAATTTCATGCTCATTTGAACTGGAGATCCCTTTACAAAAGGTGCTTTAAAGGCCCCTTTAAATTCTTCCTCTAAACTCGTAATATCAAATTCAGAAACGTTTTCTGGATATTTCGCCGAAGTATGATGTGCGTCTTCTATAATTTCTTCATAAATATGATTGATGGTAAATACACCACTTTCTTTTATGTTTTTATAGGTGTCTCTAGGAACCGTTGTAGGTCTCAGGATAAAACCCAATGTTGGGGGGTTAGAGCCTAAGTGAATCACGGAGCTAAAAACTGCAACATTGGAAACTCCTTCATCAGAAATTGTACCTAAAAGATTCGCAGATTTAAATCCAGAACAACTGTTAATTAAATTTATTTTAAAAATCTTCTCTAAGTTGTCGATGTCCTCTCTTTGATAAAAAGCCATTAATAGTTATTAAAATTGTTAATTTTCACATTCGTTGCTTTCAAGTCATGCATTAAGTTATACAAGCCAAAAAAGGTTCTGTTAATATAAATAAAATGTTTGGATCCTCTGTTTCCGTTCATGTTTTTCAATTCAGAGCTTTTGGCATATTTTGCACCTAAGTCAGAAATTCGTCCAAAGAAAGTATCATCAGAAAAATCGAATTCTTCTCCATGAAATGGTTGTGTAAATAAACTCAACATTTCGTGAAACATTGCTCTAAAAAACACCAACTCCTCTTTCGAATCGTCTGCTCTAAGAATTTCTAATTCGTATAATTTTTTTTCAAAAATAACAGGATCTGCAATGCTTTCGGGTTTCGCTAATTCGAAATAAGGAATGTAAAATTTTTCAGGAATTGTTTTCATGCAACCAAAATCGAGGGCAATCAAATCAGTATCCTTAGAAACTAAAAAATTCCCTGGATGTGGATCTGCATGTACTTTTCGTAGATTGTGAATTTGATGCATGTAAAAATCCCACAAGGCTTGGCCTAATTTAGTTGAAACTTCAGGATCCTCGTTGTGCGCTGAAAATTCTGAAAGGTGATCTCCTTTCATCCAATCCATTGTAATGATTCTGTCAGAAGAATATTCTGAATAATAGTTAGGAAATTTTAAACTTGGAATGTGCTTGCATTTTTCAACAATCTCCTTGCTTTGCTCAATTTCTAAGATGTAGTTAGTTTCTTCCGTTAGTTTGTCTTCAACCTCTTTAAAATATTTGTCAGAGTCTTTTCCTCGAATGTTAAACATCTTTATCGCAATCGGTTTTACCAATGCCAAATCTGATGCAACACTTTCAGCAACGCCTGGGTATTGAATTTTAACCGCAAGTGTCTTACCGTCCTTTTCAGCTTTGTGTACCTGACCAATACTGGCTGCATTTACTGAGGTTAAATTAAATTTATCAAAGATATCATTCGGGTTTTTTCCAAAGTATTTTTTGAATGTTTTAGTTACCAATGGAGGAGAAAGTGGGGGTACAGAGAATTGTGCCAAAGAAAATTTTTCTACATAAGCAGCAGGAAGAATGCTCTTTTCCATACTTAGCATCTGCGCAACCTTCAATGCACTTCCTTTTAATTGCTTTAGGCCGTCATAGATGTCTTCAGCATTGTTTTCATTAAGTCTTGATTTAGCATCTACTTCGTTATTAACAAGTTTGTCACCGTAATATTTTAAATAGTTCACACCAACCTTTGCACCCGTTGTTACTAGTTTTGAAGCACGTTGGATTTTTGATGTTGGTATTGAGTCTAATGTTTTCATCGTTTTTATTTTTGCATCATTTTTTCTTTGAATAAGAATTTTCCAAAGTCAATAATGCTTTTCAATGGTTTAATGTTTAGTAAATCGAAACTTGTGTTGACCGATTTTTCAATAAATATGTCTGTTTTTTCAAATGAAGAAGAAGTATCGTCCAACCAGAATTTCATGGTCACTAAAAGCTGAACCCATGCTGATTCTTGCAAAGCTTTGTGCTGAAATTTTTCTATCTGATCTTGTTGGATGTCCAATGTTTCAATATCTAAATGATCAATAAACTCTTTGAAGTGTTTGTGAAAACCTTTTAAGCTTTGTAAACTTTTAAGGTTGTTTTTTTTATTGAAAGCGTAAACAACATAGCTTCTGTTTGCAGTTAGTAGTTCGAAAAATGTAAAATAGAAACTCAGTAATTTGTTTCTGGCATCATAATCTTGATACGCTTCGCTTTTAGAAAGTAATTGCAATGTATTTTCAAAAAAAGCTTCAAACACAGCTCCTTCGAGTGCTTCAAACGAACCGAAAAATTCATAAAAACTAGCCTCTTCAAAATTATTCTCTTTTGCGAAACTAAATACAGATTTTGGTGGATGGTCGTTTTCTAAAACGAATTCCATAAACATTGATATTAAATCTTGCTTTTTAACGGTTTTTTTTCTTGCCATAATGAATGATATTTATACCTACAAAAATACATAATGTTTAACGATTTACGATTAAGTATAAACAAAATGTTTTGTTAATTTTGAAACGATTTTTCAAAGGTGACTGGGGTTGAGTTTACTGCTTTCCCGCTTTCAGCGTGACGCTATATTGTTCGGTCTTAATTATAAAACAAAAAAAACCAGTAACAAAAAGTTACTGGTTTAAGTCGGGGTGGCAGGATTCGAACCTGCGACCTCCTCGTCCCAAACGAGGCGCGATGACCGGGCTACGCTACACCCCGATAAATGATTGCTCATTTATGGACGGCAAATATACGCTCTTTTCTTAATAAACAATCCTTCTTAGAGTTTTTTATTTCATCAATTTGATTGTAAAGATTTATGTACACATTATTAAAACTTATAAACATTGGTTTTAAAAAGTTGTAAAATTCGATACATTTACGCTTTTAAAAAGAAGAAAACAATGTCAGAAAATATAGAGAAAATAAAATGTTTAATTATTGGTTCTGGACCTGCAGGTTATACTGCTGCAATTTATGCTGCTAGAGCAGATATGAAACCTGTAATGTATACTGGATTACAAATGGGAGGTCAGTTGACAACCACTACAGAAGTTGATAATTTTCCAGGATATGCAAATGGAACCGATGGAACTGCTATGATGGAAGATTTAAAAAATCAAGCAGAGCGTTTTGGTACCGAAGTTCGTTTTGGTATGGTGACTGAAGTTAATTTGAGTGAGGAAGTTGGTGGAATCCATAAGGTAATTGTGGATGAGTCGAAACATATTGAAGCGGAAACCATCATTATTTCTACAGGAGCTACCGCCAAATATTTAGGTATCGAAAGTGAACAACGTTTAATTGGTGGAGGTGTTTCTGCCTGTGCTACTTGTGATGGATTTTTCTACAAAGGTCAAGATGTTGTGGTTGTTGGTGCAGGAGATACTGCTGCAGAAGAAGCAACCTATTTGTCAAACATTTGTAGCAAAGTAACCATATTGGTTCGTAAAGATTTTATGAGAGCTTCAAAAGCAATGCAACACCGAGTTAATAAAACAGAAAATATTGAAGTTTTGTACAACACAGAAATCGATGAGGTTTTAGGTGAAAGTGTTGTTGAAGGAGTAAGAGCCATAAACAACCAAACAAAAGAGAAGCATGACATTCCGGTAACGGGAGTTTTTATTGCTATTGGACATACGCCAAATTCCAATTTGTTTAAAGGTGTTTTAGACATGGACGATACTGGATACATAATTACTGAGGGAAAATCAACCAAAACAAACAGACCGGGTGTTTTTGCCGCTGGAGACATTCAAGATAAAGAATACAGACAAGCAGTTACTGCAGCTGGAACGGGATGTATGGCCGCCTTAGATGCAGAACGTTATTTAGGTGCTTTGGAATAGTTTTTGAAACCATATATAAACAAAAAGAGCGTACAGAAATGTACGCTCTTTTTGTTTGTATATTAAGTAATGGTTTTAGACCGTTCTCGTTCTGTTTAATAAGTAGTAATCTGCAAGTACCAAAGCGGTCATAGCCTCAACAATTGGCACTGCTCTTGGAACCACACAAGGATCGTGTCTTCCTTTACCTGTGATTTCTGCAATTTCATTTTCAGAATTAATGGTTTGTTGCGAACTCATAATTGTAGCAACAGGTTTGAAGGCCACTCTAAAATAGATGTCCATTCCATTGCTAATTCCTCCTTGAATTCCTCCTGAAAGATTTGATTGAGTAGAGCCATCTTGGTTGAAAATATCGTTGTGCTCTGAACCTTTCATTTTTGCACCACAAAAACCGCTTCCAAATTCAAATCCTTTGACGGCATTGATCGACAGCATTGCTTTTCCTAATTCAGCATGCAATTTGTGAAAAATTGGTTCTCCCAAACCTACCGGAACATTTTGAGCAACACAAGTAATGGTGCCGCCAATGGTGTCTCCTGCTTTTCTAATTTCTTTTACTTTATCAATCATTTTCTGTGCAGAAACTTCATCTGGACAGCGAATGATATTGTCTTCTGTTTTAGAAAAATCCAACTCTTGATAAGGCTTGTCAAGGAAAATTTCTCCTACAGAGGAGGTAAATGCGTTGATAGAAATATCAGCAATTAATTGTTTCGCAAGTGCGCCTGCAACCACCCAATTTGCTGTTTCTCTAGCAGAGCTTCTTCCGCCACCTCTATAGTCGCGCTCACCAAATTTTTTGTCATAGGTATAATCTGCATGAGAAGGTCTGTAAATATTGGTATTGTGATTGTAGTCTTTTGATTTCTGATTGGTATTTTGAATGGTGAAACCGATGGAAGTTCCTGTGGTTTTTCCTTCAAAAATTCCCGATAAAAATTGAACAGTATCTGGCTCTTTTCTTTGGGTGACTATTTTGGATTGCCCTGGTTTTCTTCGGTTTAATTCTTCTTGAATGGCATCAAAATCTACCTGTAAACCTGCAGGGAATCCGTCAATAACTCCTCCAATAGCGACTCCGTGAGATTCTCCATAGGTGGTTAATTTTATTAGATTTCCAAATGAATTGAAAGACATATCGAATAATTTTATAACGTAAGTGGTAAAGATACTAAAGTCTTATCGACAGTGCTTCTTTTTTTTAATTTTGTTGCCAATATTCATAATTGAGAATTCAACTAAAAGGGTTGGTTTTTAAGGGAATAGAAAATCCTTTTTACGATATTCAAAAAAGATTAAAAATAATGGTTAATTAATTTCCAAAAAGTAAAAAACTTTCTATATTTGCATCCGAATTCAGAGCATATCTGATACGAAAACTGGAGAGATGGACAGTGGTCGTCAAGTAGTCTTGAAAACTATCGCGGGTTAAACCGTTGCAGGTTCGAATCCTGTTCTCTCCGCAAAAACCTTACATTCTTTATGATTGTAAGGTTTTTTTTTGTGCTAAATTTTGAATTTCAATTTTTGTTTTGTGGTGTTGCTTTTCAATAGTACAAGCGGATCTCTTGTGCTTTATAATCAATGCGATGGCTAACTGCATTCACCTTCAATTTTAGTTGTCTTTTTTTTATGTTTTTTGATGCTGGGTGTGTACAACGGTCTCGAATCAGAATCCTAGCGAATTTTAAAGCGATAACTTTTTGGTTACATATAGACATTCATCAATTCAATCATCTGTCTACTCTGTACGTTTTATTATTTACTCCAACACCTTTTATGGTTAATGATTTCCATTGTTTTGGAAGAATTGGGTTCTTTTGGATGATTCCTTCATCTGTAAATTCTAGTCCACCAAAACCAAACAGTACACTTTGCAACATTCCACCAGCACCAGTTGCAAAATATGAAAAGTTTGAAATTGCCACTTCTGATAAAGCACCAAAAGGAGCTTGTTGATTGGGCACATAACTTTCCTTGAAAAGTCGGTATGCATTATCTACATCTCCTTGTCTTGCGTATAATATTGAAAAAATAGATTTCCCCATAGCAGGTCCTTCTTTTGCTAATTTAGGTTCATAATATTTTAAGTCTTTTAAAATTGTTTCTTTATCGCTAACGATATTTAGAGGGTAGGATAACAAATTTACATCTGCTTGTTTAATTCGATCACCATTGTATTCTGCATGTTCTTTAGTTGTACCATCTGGAAATTTTAATATTTTGAGATGTGTAGCAACTTCTTCCCATTTTGAATTGGGAGAAATACTTAATTCTTTCGCTGCTTTGGTAGCATATTGCAAAGCAGTTTTAGCAGCTCCATTGGTGAATGCATTGTCATTGACATTAGGAGCAAATTCATTTGCTCCGACCACATTGTTGATTGAATAGCTTCCGTCATTATTTTTTGTTACTCTACTTACCCAAAAGTCAGCGACTTCTTTTAACACTGGATAGCCTTTTTCCTTTAGCCATTTATTGTTTTTTGTTACCCGATAATAGTTCCAAAATGCAATTCCTATATCTGCGGTGATGTGATGTTCAAAAGGTCCTGTCAAAGCAAAAGGTGGAGTAGCTTCTTCACCAGTATCGTCACTTTCCCAAGGAAACATAGCACCTTTGTAACCATAATTAATTGCTCGTTTTTTAGCAGGTTCCAATCTGTTCGAGCGATAATTAGCAAGAGAGCGAGCAATATCTTGGTTTAGCAGTAGTAGTGGAGGAAACATCCAAAGTTCTGTATCCCAAAATATATGCCCATTATAAGGTGTTTGCAACGAAAGTCCCATTGGTGCAATACTCAAATCTGAATCTCCACGACCAAATGCATACAAATGATACAGTGCTAATCGAACATCTTGCTGAGATTGTAAATCGCCCTCAATAATGATATCTCCTTGCCAAAGTTTCTCCCATAAAGCCTTATGACCCGCTAAAAGTACATCACGAGAGTTTAGTAAATTGAAAATTACCATTCTTTCAGATTCAGATTTTGGGTCCGCAAAGTTTTTGGTTGTGCATTGAGCGCCTGTCCAAGCAAAATTTAAGTTTTGATTTTTCTTGATTTTATAATTGAAGGATAAAGTGTTTTCATAATCTGAAACAATTTGGTGGCTCAATTCAGGTCTTTGACGCTCTCTTGAAGAGTTGATGTGGTGCCAGATGAACGTTCCCGATGTGCTTACAAGGTGTTTGCCAAAGGGACTCTTCGCAACAGATTGTAAAATAGGCATTGTTGTTTCTAAATCTTTTAATATTTGAAACTTGTTTTTTGGGGTCTGATATTCTTTTGGAACAAGTATTTTTCCTGTAACTTTTATATCAATTTCTTTGGAAGCCTCAATACTGATATCCATATAACCTGTATATTGTATATTCCGAAGAGCGTAGACTGTATAAGAAACGGTCGCTTTATTTTGAAAGTCAAAACTTGTAGTTAGAGCAGCATTTTTCATATCCATTGTTTGCTGCCAATTCGTAATATTACTTTCTGTAATTTTTTCCCCATCAATATATAAATCAAGGCTTCCAAAATTCATACCGTGAAGAATTTGACTTACTTTCAGATTTGGGTCAACATCGTAAACATTATTTAGTACAATGTGCTTTATTTTTAGAGGTTTTGAAGATGATAACATTCCAATTCTACCATTTGCAATAGCAATTCCTGTATAATCTGAACGGTCATTTGTGCTTATGCGCCATCCGTCATTTTGAGCCGTTAGATGTAAACTTGAAATTAGTACTATTAGTAAAAGTATTTTTTTCATTTCTGATTTTTTTAAATGAATGCCAACGTCTTCATGTTTGGCTTGTTGCTTTAGCAGGAACTAAGTTAGTAAATAGAAACCGAATAAAAAATCTGTGAGGACTTTTGTAAATTGGCTCAAAACAACAATTAATTCGATGGTGCTTCTGGTTCTAATCCAATTTTTAATAACGTCAGCAGCTCTTGAGTCGTTTTCTTTGGTTTTTGCTATATCAGTTAGCGAAATAAATTCATTCTCTTTTGAATGGAATACATTTATGGTAGTACCTTTTACTTCAATTATATTTTGTTTCTTATTCTTGCTCATAGTTCGTAGCCCAAGGTTTTAAAATGCGTTTATCAATTGGTTTTGTGAGTCTTTTTCTTCTCCTCTCGTTTTGTTTTTTAAAAGCAATATCTTGCAGTTTAATAGTTGTTAAATATAATAAAAAAATAACATATGTTATTTTATGAATAAGCAAGCGCAAGCTTTTAAAATACAACCATTGTAAAATCGGTAAAAGTGTACAGCGTTCGAGGACAGTTATTAAAAACGAAATTATTTGAGGGTAGCGATACGACTGTGAATATCGACCTGTCTCAATTAAGTACAGGAGTGTATTTTCTTTCGGTAAACAATTCGAAAGGAAACAAATTTGTAAAAATGAATTAATTGCCTCTTTGTTAGAAGGCTATTGAAGTAAAAAGAAAGCGGCCCAAAGGTTACTTTTTTTTATAATACCCAATAAGTATTAATTTTGAAGGAGTTTTTTTTCAATTTTAGTACCTCTTTCCAAGCCTAAAAATTGTTGATTTGCATGTTTTTCTGACCAAAAGCCTTCAAAAGTTTCTTTGTCGAAGAATTTATAAATCACAGTTCCTTTATAGATTTTTGCGTCTTCACCGGTATACCTAAAATTGATAACCAGTAGATTGTCTTTAAAAAAACCAGTACCAAACTGTTGCTGATCTTCATAGATCGTCCACTCAGCAATAATTTTTTGATGGGCATCTAAAGTAAGTGTAAGAATTCCGGTGTATTCAGTGCCTTGCGCATCTTGATTGTTTCCGAGAATTGCATACCTGCCAACAATTTCTTGTACCGTCATACTTTAGTTTCTAACAAAGGTTTCCAATTCTACTTTCAAATCATTGAACATCTTAATGATACTGCTCAACTTTAAATCGCGCTCGTCATATTCTTGGGTATTAATACTACAGGTAAATTCCCACAACTCTAACACTTCGGAAATTGGCACATGATAAGATTGATAGGAAGTGTTGTCTGGAGACAATAGGAGTGCTCCTTTTTCTTCCACCTTGTTATAGATACGCTTATAGGTCATTCCATCATTGGCGGTAACGACCACATAAGAGCTCCCGTTTTTAATATCATTAAAATCGTCTACAAATTTGGCAACCACATAGGCACCGTCTTTCATCGGGAGCATAGAATCTCCTTTTATAGGAAAGGCACGGTGTTTTCCGGTAGGTAAAAAAGGCAATTTTATTTTCTGTAATTGTTCAATATATTCAGGATCGTTATAGCCAAGTAAATACCCCGCAGAAGCTTTTACAGGAACTACTTCAATTAGATGATCATCATCTGCTTCTACCATAATAGGAAACAATACGCGTTGGTTTCCGATTTCCATAAAGGAAGCATCTGTCGCGTATGATAAGTTGTTCTTAATCAATACATCCACAGGCAATTTAAAGAAGTTAGAAAGCTCAATTAAAGTTTCAATAGAGGGTTCAGAACGTCCTTCCTCATAAGAACCAATCCGAGATTTGGTCATGTTTAATTCCTTTGAAAACTCTTCTTGTGTAAGTTTTCTTAATTTTCTTAAATGGCGAATGTTTTGTGAAATGTGATTCATAATACTACAAATATAAGATTCAAAAACTATTTTTTGTAGTTTATATTTACTATTTTTGAGAATCTTATGGATTTATTCAATACTTCACTTATAAACAACATTTTACCTTTTGATGGAATCACCAATTACCATGGTAAAATATTAAACAGCCAACAATGTGCTTTTTTTTATGAGGCTTTTATGCGCACCATTCATTGGAAAAACGACGAAGCCTTTATTTTTGGAAAACACATTATCACAAAGCGAAAAGTGGCTTGGTATGGCGAATCGGAATTTTCATATACCTATTCTAAAGTGACGAAAAGGGCCATGTTATTCACCGAAGAATTACTGAATTTAAAGAAAATTATAGAAAAGGAAAGCAACGCTACCTACAATTCTTGTTTGTTGAATTTATATCATACCGGAGAAGAAGGAATGGCTTGGCATTCAGATGATGAAAAAATGCTTAAAAAGAATGGCGAAATTGCGTCTGTAACTTTAGGTGCAGCCCGAAAATTTTCTTTCAAACATAAAGAAACAAAGCAAAAAGTAGATGTGCTTCTAGAAAGTGGAAGTCTTTTGGTGATGAAAGATACCACACAAACGCATTGGTTGCACCGATTGCCGCCCACAAAAAAAGTGAATTCACCCAGAATAAATTTAACATTTAGAACCATTGAATTGTAAAGATTCAATTACTTTTGCAGAAACATATCTCAATTGGATTCTAAGATACAAGCAACTACAAACTTAAATAAATACATCAGCTCCTCAGGAATTTGTTCTAGAAGAGAGGCCGAGAAATTTATCAGTGAAGGCAGGGTTACTATTAATGGAAAACCGACACAATTAGGGAATAGAGTTGCAAAAAGAGATGTAGTCAAATTAGACGGTCGGCTTGTTGTTCCTCAAAATACGACCTTATACATTGCACTCAACAAGCCTGTTGGAATTGTCTCTACGACGGATGAACGAGAACCAAACAACATCATACAACACATCAATTACCCAGATCGATTATTTCCGATTGGACGTTTAGACAAACCCTCGGAAGGGTTAATTTTCTTAACCAATGATGGAGATATTGTCAATAAAATTTTACGCGCAGGAAACAACCACGAGAAAGAGTATTATGTGTCTGTGAATAAAACGGTCACTGAAGATTTTGTTCAAAAAATGGGGAACGGAATTCCTATTTTAGGTGCAGTTACCAAAAAGTGTTTCGTAGAAAAAGTAAGCGATAAAGTGTTTAAAATTATTTTAAAGCAAGGCCTCAATCGTCAAATACGACGCATGTGCGAATATTTAGAGTACGAAGTAACAAAGTTAAAGCGTACTCGAATTATGAATGTGGAGTTGGGCTATTTACAATCGGGAGATTGGAGAGAGCTTACAGACGAAGAAATGAATGAAATCAATAAAATGATTTCCACTTCCTCAAAAACCGCAGAAGCATCTCCGAAAAAACTGCAAGCAAAAAAAACTACCTCCAAGAAAAGAACTGTACCCGCCAAAGACAATTTTAATAAGAAGAGCGCAAGTTTTCGAAAATCTTCATCAAAATCTAAAAAAACGAATACAAGTTTTTCATCAAAAAAGAAACGCAGGTTCTAAAGGGAAACCTTTAAGAGTCTTTTAATTTTTCACTTCTTAAATAATAGTATCTTTGCCGCAATGAAATTTGATTTAAAAATAACCGACCCCAAAAGTAAGGCAAGAGCAGGAGTGATCACCACCGATCACGGAACGATAGAAACGCCTATTTTTATGCCTGTTGGTACCGTTGGTACTGTAAAGGGTGTGCATCAAACAGAACTTAAAAACGAGATAAATCCGGATATTATTTTAGGAAATACCTACCACTTATATTTACGTCCAGGTACCGATATTCTAGAAAAAGCAGGAGGTCTGCATAAATTTATGAATTGGGATCGTAATATTCTAACCGATTCGGGAGGATATCAAGTATATTCTCTTTCAGGGAGAAGAAAAATAAAGGAAGAAGGTGTTAACTTTAAAAGTCATATTGACGGTTCGGTGCATTTCTTTTCACCAGAGAATGTGATGGAAATTCAGCGTACTATTGGAGCCGATATTATTATGGCTTTTGATGAATGTACTCCATATCCATGTGATTATAATTATGCAAAACGTTCGATGCATATGACCCATCGATGGTTGAATCGTTGTATAAATCATCTTGAGAAATTACCGTTTAAGTATGGATATGAGCAGACCTTTTTTCCAATTGTTCAAGGAAGTACCTATAAAGACTTAAGAAGACAATCAGCAGAATACATTGCCAATGTAGGAGCGCAAGGAAATGCAATTGGAGGCCTTTCCGTAGGAGAACCTGCAGAAGAGTTGTATGCAATGACAGAAGTTGTTACCGAAATTTTACCCGAAGACAAACCTCGTTATTTAATGGGGGTGGGAACTCCCATCAATATTTTAGAAAACATTGGACTTGGAGTTGATATGTTTGACTGTGTAATGCCGACTAGAAATGCTAGAAACGGCATGTTGTTTACTGCACATGGAAGTATTAACATAAAAAATAAAAAGTGGGCAGATGACTTTTCTCCGATAGATGAAATGGGCATAACTTGGGTAGATACCATGTACTCAAAAGCCTATTTACGCCATTTGTTTGCAGCCAAAGAAATGCTAGGAAAACAAATTGCATCGATTCACAATCTTGGTTTTTATGTTTGGCTTACCAGAGAGGCAAGAAAACATATTTTAGCGGGAGACTTTCGAGAATGGAAAGATAAAATGGTCAAACAAATGGACAAACGTTTGTAAGTAAATCACAAAAACAGAAACACTATAAAGCACGCTTTTGAAGATTTTAGATTGGTACATATTAAAACGTTATTTGGTAACTTTCTTTTTTACCTTATTAATTTTGATTCCTATTGCAATTGCAATAGATATCTCAGAAAAGATCGATAAATTTATAAATCACAACCTTTCTTTTTATCAAGTTATAGACGAGTACTACAGCAATTTCATTATTTATTATACCAATACCTTTATGCCCTTGGCGTTATTTATTGCTGTAATTTTATTTACTTCAAAACTCTCAAACAATACAGAGATTATTGCCATTAACAATGCCAAAGTTTCTTTCACACGGTTTTTGTATCCTTATTTTATTGGCGCAACCTTGGTTACGATTATGGCGCTGTTAATGAATCATTTTGTAGTGCCAAGCAGTAGTAAAGAAAGAAAGAAGTTTGAAAACACGTATTTCAAACAAAAAGATTACCAAGCAAAATATGTAAAGAATTTTAGCTTGCAACTAACAGATAGTACTTATATTTTTATTCAAAATTTTGATACAAAATCCAATTCAGGATTTAATTTTTCTTCAGAAGTCTATGATGGTCTAAAATTAAAGTCAAAGCTGGTTGCAGATAATATTAATTGGAAAGAATCCGACAGCACTTTTACGCTGTTAAATTGGAAGTTACGAATTTTACACCCTAATAAAGACAGTATTTCTCAAGCTCGTAGACGCGACACTGTTTTTGCGTTTACCCCGAGAGATTTAATTTATAAATCGGCCTTGTCACAAGAAATGCCCTCCAATGAACTGAGTGCTTTTATTGCATTGTCTAAAAAAAGAGGGATCAAAAATCTAAATGCTTATTATGTTGAGTATTACAAAAGAACCAGTTTGCCGATTGCGTCTTATATTTTAACAATTATAGCGGTAGCGTTGGCTTTTAGAAAGAAAAGAGGCGGTACAGGTATCAACCTTGCCATTGGTATTTCGGTGATGTTTGTGTATGTCTTTTTGTTGAAAATTGCAGAGGTTTTAGGTGCCGTAGCAGGGGTGAATTCTCTTTTATATGTTTGGATTCCAAACGTCATTTTTGGCTGTTTAGCCCTCTATTTATATCTCAATGCAAGAAAATAAATTAAAGAATTATGCGCTTCTTCATCTAATTGTTTTTATTTGGGGGTTTACTGCAATTTTAGGCGCTTTAATTACCATTGATGCAGTGCCGTTGGTTTGGTTTCGTATGGGATTGGCAGTCCTTATCATTACCATTTATTTTTTGCTGAAAAAAAAATCATTTAAACTCGATCGGAAAGGAATTCTAAAATTTTTATTTACTGGAATCATTATCGCTTTGCATTGGATTTTCTTTTTTAAAGCCATAAAAATTTCCAACGTTTCCGTTGCACTTGTAACCATGGGTACAGGCGCATTTTTTACTGCTTTGATTGAGCCTTTTTTCTTTAAAAGAAAGATAAAGCCCATTGAAATAATTTTAGGTTTAATGGTCGTTTTTGGGCTCTATATTATTTTTGATAATTTTGAAGTAGCACACTATAAAACCGGAATCATCTATGCGTCTATTGCTTCCTTTTTGGGAGCCCTTTTTGCTGTTTTAAATGGATTGTACATTAAAGACTATGAAGCAGATGTCATTTCGTTGTACCAACTTTTATTTGGAGTGCTTTTTGTTACAATTTACCTTTTCTATCTCGGCAGTTTCAATGCCGCCTTTTTTCAATTGCCACAATTGGATTGGGTCTATCTTTTTATTTTAAGTAGTATTTGTACAGCCTATGCATTTATCGCTTCTGTTGAAGTAATGAAATATATTTCGCCTTATACGGTTATGTTAACCATTAATTTAGAGCCTATTTATGCGATTCTATTGGCCTTGCTTATTTTTGGTGAAAAAGAAAAAATGAATCCCGAATTTTATTATGGAGCCTTCGTAGTCCTTTTCGTAGTGCTATTAAACGGAATATTAAAAAACAAGACAACTTTAAAAGTGAAGTTTTTTCTTAAAACTATTCGCAAAAATTAATCCTAATTTACATTAAAAAGTAAATTTTATAGTATGTTTGTCTTTAGGAATAAACTCAACTCAAATAATTACTAAATGGAATATTTAGATTTTGAAATGCCTATTAAAGAGCTTAGACAACAGCTCGTTAAGTGTCATGAAATTGGTGCAGACAACGAAGTTGATGTTACTGCAACCTGTAAGAAAATAGAACAAAAGCTTGTAAAAGCTAAGAAAGATATCTATAAGAACTTAACCCCTTGGCAACGTGTTCAATTGTCTCGTCACCCAAACAGACCATATACGTTAGATTATATCAAAGCCTTGTGTGGAGATACATTTATGGAGCTTCATGGAGACAGAAATGTAAAGGACGACAAAGCAATGATTGGTGGTTTGGGTAAAATTGGTAACCAATCGTACATGTTTATTGGCCAACAAAAAGGATACAATACAAAAACACGTCAGTATCGTAATTTTGGGATGGCAAATCCTGAAGGGTACCGAAAAGCGTTGCGTCTTATGAAAATGGCAGAGAAATTTAACATTCCTGTTGTTACTTTATTAGATACTCCTGGAGCATACCCGGGACTAGAAGCAGAAGAACGCGGACAAGGAGAGGCAATTGCTAGAAATATCTTAGAAATGACTCGTTTAAAGACGCCTATTATTACCATTGTTATTGGTGAAGGAGCTTCAGGGGGTGCTTTAGGAATTGGTGTTGGAGACAAAGTATACATGATGGAAAACACTTGGTATACCGTAATTTCACCAGAATCTTGTTCTTCGATCTTATGGAGAAGTTGGGAGTATAAAGAACAGGCAGCAGAAGCACTTAAATTGACGGGAACCGATATGAAAAAGTTGAAGCTAATTGATGGGATTATCAAAGAACCTTTAGGAGGTGCTCACTACGATAGAGAAAGTGCTTTTTTAGCAGTAGAAGAACAAATTACAATGGCTTTTGACGAATTAAAAGACTTGACAAAAGAAGATTTAGTTGCGAAAAGAATGGACAAATACTCAGCTATGGGTGTTTATAAAGACTAAAACATAACTTAAAGAACAAAAAAAAGCGAAGTATATACTTCGCTTTTTTTTATGCGTTATAAATCTTATTTTAATGCTTCTTTTAAAATGGTTATTGGGTGTTTAGCAAGTCGCTCTGTTCCATCATAAATTTGATGTCTACAACTTGTTCCAGCCGCAACAATTTCTGTCTCTAAGGACGTGTTTCTTATTTTTGGAAACAACGTGTCTTCACCTACTTGCATTGAAATTGCATAATGCTCTTTTTCGTACCCAAAAGAACCTGCCATTCCGCAACAGCCTGTATTCATAATAGTGACGCCATAATTTTTCGGAATATTTAATATTTGAAAACTTGAATGTGTTCCAGACAATGCCTTTTGATGACAATGCCCATGGATTTTTAAGGTCTTTGTTGCTGAGGTAAATAAGTCCGCATTGAATGCGCCCTTTTCAAACTCTTTTGCTAAAAACTCTTCAAAAGTAAATGCATTTTTAGCAATCCTTTCTGCTGAAGCGGTATCATCTGCCAAACGGATGTACTCGTCTCTAAAGGTTAAAATAGCTGAAGGTTCAATTCCGATTAAAGGCGTTTCTTCGGTAATAAGGTCTTTAAAAATTGCAACATTCAAATTACAAATTGCTTTGGCTTGTTTTAAAAATCCTTTAGAAATAAAACTTCTTCCAGATTCTTCATGAGCGATCAATTTTAAATTATAGCCTAATTTATCAAATAGGTAAAAGGCATCTTTTCCAATTGTGACATCATAAAAATTAGTAAACTCATCACAAAAGAAATAGACCGTTTTTGCATGTGAAGTTTTGGGTTGCTTTTTTACCCACTTTCTCAAGGTTTTTGGAGCTAATTTCGGAACACTTCGTTGCTGCGCAACGCCCATGGCAGCTTTTGCAAAAGGGGTATTTAGAATCGCATTGGTAAGTGCAGGGGCAATGCTTCCCAATTTATTGTACTTTACATTATTTGCAAATAACTTACTCCTAAAAGAATACCCATTGGTTTCTTGGTACTGGTATAAGAATTCTGCTTTTAAAGTAGCAATGTCTACATTACTTGGGCATTCAGAAGCACATGCTTTACAGCTCAAACAAAGGTCAAACACTTCTTTCAATTCAGCGGAATCAAATTTGTTTTTTGCTTCGTTGTTTGTCAATACTTCACGCAACATATTTGCCCTGGCACGAGTGGTGTCTTTCTCGTTTTTAGTAGCTCTGTAACTAGGACACATGGTACCACCAGCAGAAGCAGGTTTTCTACAGTCTCCAGAACCATTACATTTTTCAGCGAGTTTTAGAATCCCTTCACTATCAGAAAAATCTTGAATGGTTTCAATTTTGGGTTCAATCCGATCAATTTCATAACGCAGACTTTCGTCCATAGAAAAGGCATCGGTAATTTTTCCTTTATTGAAAATATTGTTGGGGTCAAAAGCTTTTTTGATACGTCTTAACAACTGGTAATTTTGTTCACCAATCATGAGTGGAATAAATTCGGCACGAACAATTCCGTCGCCATGTTCACCACTAAAAGAACCTTTATACTTTTTTACTAATTCTGCAGTTTCAGTTGTTATTTTTCGAAATAAAACAACATCTTCTTTCTTCTTTAAATTTAAAATCGGACGCAAATGCAATTCTCCAGCACCAGCATGTGCATAATACACCGCTTCTTGCTGGTATTTGTCCATTATTTGCGTAAACTCTTCAATATAGGTTGGCAAGTCTTCCAATGCTACTGCAGTATCTTCAATACACGCCACTGCTTTTTTGTCTCCTACCATATTCCCTAGTAAGCCCAAACCTGCTTTTCTTAAATGGTGTACTTTGGCAATGTCTTTTCCATACACCTTAGGATGATGGTATCCAAAGTTGTTTTCTTTCAAATCGGCAATTAAGTTGTCTGCCAATACTTCTGTTTCTTCAAGCGTATTTGCAGCAACTTCCAACATTAATACAGCTTCAGGGTCTCCTTGTAAGAAAAACCTGTTTTTAACTTGTTCTCGGTTACTCTTTGTACAATCTAAAATAGTTTTGTCCATTAATTCACAATTGTACAAATTGTGGTTCATGGCTGTCACGGTAGCAATTAAACTTTCATTGATACTTGTAAAATGAGCCGTTACCATAATGCTTTCGGTAGGAGGCAAGACATCTAATTGTAGGGTAATTGCAGTAGAAAAAGCCAAGGTGCCTTCACTTCCAGATAAAAATTTCGCAACATTTATAGTAGGGTCTTTTCCACCAAATAAATCAGAAGTTAAAAATTCGTCAACCGCATATCCAGTATTTCTTCGGTGAATTGTTTCTTTAGGAAACTGTGCTTTAATTTCTTGTTGGTTTTCTTCCGAAGAAAGCTCCGTATAAATTGATCGATAAATACTTCCCTCTAATGTGTTTTCTCGTTTTTTTTGGTTGAAATCTGCCGAGGAAATTTCATTAAATATTGCTGTTGTTCCATCACTTAAAATGGTGTCTATCTGCAACACTTTATCCCGAGTTACGCCATACTTTATGGAGGTACTTCCTGAAGAATTGTTTCCTACCATTCCACCAATCATACAACGGTTGGATGTTGAGGTGTTTGGACCAAAAAACAATCCGAAGGGTTTTAAGAAAACATTGAGTTCATCTCTTACAATTCCGGGTTGTACCGTAATTGTTTTTGCCAATTCATCAAATTCTAAAATGGACGTAAAGTGTTTTGCAACATCCACTACAATTCCATCTCCAACACACTGTCCTGCTAAAGAGGTTCCTGCGGTTCTTGGGATCAATGTAATTTGATACTCGGTTGCAAAATCGATGAGTGTTTTTAGGTCTTTTTCATCTTTTGGAAAGGCAACTGCCATTGGAATTTTTCGATACACAGAAGCATCTGTCGCATAGATGGTTTTATGTAATTCGTCAAATAAAACGGTACCAGAAAGTGATTGGTGTAATTTTTCTAAAGTTGCATTTGGAATCATAGATAGTCCTAAAATATTCGTCTTTTACAAATATCTGAATAAAAAAAGTCATAATAAGAAGATTCCCAATTAGTTTCAACATTTTTGTTAATTTGATGTTTTCTAATGTATATTTCTAAGAAATTAAGATTTTTTTTGCTCAAAAATATTTTTTTTATGGTTGATTTACAAATCGATTGAGGTTCTGTTAGAGAGATATTTTCGAATCCCTATATTTGTTTCACATTCAAATATGTATTCAAATGAAAAACTTATTTTTATTTTTCTTCTGTATTTCTTTCACCATTTCATCACAAGAAGTAGACTTATCGTATTATCTTCCCAAAGAGGCAACCTACAATCAAAACATTCCAACGCCTAAAAGCATCATTGGTCATGAGGTAGGTGAATGGCACATTACTCATGATAAATTGGTTGAATACATGAAGGCCTTGGCAAAAGCATCTGACCGGATTTCTCTTGAAAACAGAGGCACTACTTTTGAAGGAAGACCTTTACTTTTATTGACCATTACATCCCCTGAAAATCATAAGAACATTACTAGGATTCAAGAAAATCATATTCATGGTACCGATAATAGTGACAAAGATGTTTCCAAAGACCCCATCGTTGTCTACCAAGGTTTTTCGATACATGGGAATGAACCTAGCGGTTCTAATGCGGCTTTGGCAGTAGCGTATTATTTAGCTGCGGCAAATGATATTGACAATCTCTTAGACAACACCGTGATTCTTTTTGACCCTTCCTACAATCCAGATGGATTGCAGCGTTTTGCTTATTGGGCGAACACGAATCGGAGTAAAAATATCAATCCAGACCCTAATGATCGGGAATATACTGAGATATGGCCACGTGGAAGAACCAATCATTATTGGTTTGATATGAACCGAGATTGGTTGCCAGTGCAATTGCCAGAAAGTCGCGCAAGAATTTCGAGTTTTCATGAGTGGTTGCCAAATATTTTAACAGATCATCATGAAATGGGCAGTAATTCGACCTTCTTTTTTCAACCTGGAATACAGAGTAGAACCCATCCTTTGACGCCAAAATTAAATCAAGAACTTACTAAGGAAATTGGAACCTATCATGCAAAAGCATTTGATAAATTAGGGTCTACCTATTATTCTGAAGAAAGTTTTGATGATTTTTATTACGGAAAAGGCTCCACGTTTCCAGATATCAATGGAAGTATTGGGATTCTCTTTGAACAAGGAAGTTCTAGAGGCCATGCACAAGAAACGGCAAATGGTGTATTGACTTTTCCTTTTACGATTAGAAATCAATTTACCGCAGCTTTGTCCACTTTAGAAGCCGCCAATAAAATGCGTGTAAAAATCTTAGAATATCAACAAGATTTTTATAAAGAAGCAAGAAGAACAGGGGAGAAGAAGGCCTTTGTTTTTGGAGATGAAAAAGATGCCGCAAAAAGTTATCATTTGGCTGAGGTTTTAAAAAGACATCAAATAAAAATTCACGAAGTAAAAGCGGATTTTACGAAAAATGGAAAAACCTTTAAAAAAGGATATAGCTATCTGGTTCCAATGAATCAGAAGAATCAACGTTTTGTAAAAGCAATGTTTGATGTTCGAACTCAATTTAAAGACAGCTTGTTTTATGATGTTTCTGCATGGACTTTTAATCACTCTTTTGGTGTCGATTTTGCAAAGAATATTTCGTTATCTAATGCAGGGAATGAAATTGTCAATTTAGCAATGAAAAAGGGTGGCAATCGTTTATTAAGTTCTGTTGGTTATTTAATGCCATGGAATGAATATTATGCACCCAAGGCATTGAATACAATCCTTCAAAAGGGAATTCGCGCTAAGGTTTCTATGAAGAATTTTAAAAATGACGGAATCGATTATGACTACGGAACTATTTTTATTCCCGCGCAAAATCAGCTACTAAAGAAGACCGATTTGTTTGCCTTTTTAGAAGAAGTGGCTAAAGAAAATCATTTAAATATGAAAGGAGTTACAACTGGGTTGAATGACGGAATTGATTTGGGAAGTAATAATTTCCGAACGATAAAAAAACAAAAAGTAGCGATGTTAGTTGGAGGGCGAGTTTTTGGAAATGATGCTGGCGAAGTTTGGCACTTGTTAGATCAACGTTTTGATATGTTGTTAACCAAGTTAGATCTAAGTTATTTTTCACGAACAGACATCCAAAAATATACCACCATCATCATTCCGAATCTTTCTTCTTTAGATAGCACTTCTCAAGACAAACTAAAGACATGGGTGAAAAATGGAGGGACATTAATTGGCTATCGAAGTGCCGTTAAAATGTTGGCTAAAAATAAATTTATCAGCTTAGCATTTGATACCGTAAAAAGAGAGATGACTAAAGGGGTTTCTTTCGAAGAAAAATCATTAAATTCAGGAGCACAGGTAATTGGAGGTGCTATATTTGAGGCGACATTGGATCGTTCTCATCCTATTAATTTTGGTTATAAAAATGACAAATTGGCCCTGTTTAGAAATACGACTATTTTTATAAAACCTAATAAAAGAAGTTATAATAATCCGATTCAGTATACAGAAAATCCGCTTTTAAGCGGTTATATTTCAGCTCCAAATCTTGCTGTTTTGAAAAATTCTGTGCCTTTTCAAGTGCAAAAAATGGGGAAAGGACGTGTTATTGTTTTTACGGATAATACGAATTTTAGAGCTTTTTGGTATGGTACCAATAAACTTTTAATGAATGCGATCTTCTTTGGGAATCAGATGTAAGTTCTAACGATTGCTAAACAGCGATTGTCAAACTATTTTTAGTGTAACAAAGTTCATAGATACTCGTCAAATGAGTACAACAAATTTTTAAATAATGCATATTTTTAGAGTATTACTCGCCATATTGTTTCCTCCATTTTCTGTCATAGATAAAGGATGTGGTTCTTTTGTAATTACTTTTTTGTTAACCCTTTGCGGATGGATTCCCGGGGTCATAGCCGCTTTGGTTATTTTAAACAATCCTAAAAATTAATTAATTTGCTCGCCGTTTTTAACAGGTTTACTAGCTTGTAATAAGACAACTTCTCCATGGGTATTGTAAATTCCCAATACCAGACATTCACTCATGAAATTTGCAATTTGCCTCGGTTTGAAATTTAAAATTGCAGAAACCTGTTTGTTTAGCAATGCTTCTTTCGTATACAAATCGGTGATTTGTGCACTCGATTTTTTGATACCCAATTCTCCAAAATCTATTTTCAATTGATAGGCAGGTTTTCTTGCTTTTGGGAAATCGTTGACTTCGATAATAGTACCAACACGAAGATCTACTTTTAAAAAGTCTTCAAAATTTATTTCTGGTTTCATAGAATTATTTTTAAGGTGCTTGTTTTTTTTAAGTAACAAGAGGAGTAAGAATTTTATTCGGAGGGATTATTCTTTTTTCTTTCCTAATTTCTGAATCACCCAAAGTGGTCCAATCAACAGAAACTGTAAATCTTTGGCAAAGGAAGGTTTTAAACCTTCTACATTATGTCCCCAAAATTGACCAATCCACGCCAAAACAAAAATGATGATGGAAGTGTATAATAAATTGACATTGTTCCCTAACCAAAAATTACCAACAATCGCTAATAGCATTATAAAGAGCATCTCTATGAAATACCAAAAGCCCAACCTGAGGTAAAAAAGAGAAACCAACAGTCCAAAAACAAGTCCCCAGTTTTCTACAATCGGATTGTATATGTGAAATGTATTTTCTAGAAAAGTAGTTGGAATGCTCATTAATAATCCAAAAACACTAAAGAAAATTAAAGGAACACAGATATAGTGTACCTTTTGGTTGGTTTCATTTTGGTGGCTAACGGCATACTCGTCAAACCATTGTTTTGCTGTTTTCATTTCTTTAAAATATATTTTAAAGATATTGATATTTTTTAGAAAAAAAACTATAGAAGGAATGAAAAGTAAGATTAGATTTTTTTTCTGTACATTTTAGATATGAATTAGACCCAGTTCTTACGAATTAAAAGCTGTTCTATGTGTGCAAAATGATGCTGACAGTGCCAAGCATAAATTCCTGTATTTTCTTTAAGTGTAACTTTTTCATTGTTTGATGGATGAATAAAGGATTTTTCAAAATCAGTTTTAGAAAGCCCTTTTAAAAGATAAACCCATTTTGCATGCAACGCTTTTAATCCATTGATAGAAAGTGAAATAGGCGCTGATTTTGAATCATGTAGTGTTGCCCAATGCCCTTCAAAATAAGCTTTTATAATGGGGGAATCTTCTGTAAGCCCCCATTTAAAACGTGTGTAAGAATTATGATGACTGTCATAGCAATGATGGACAACCTGTCTCACAGTCCATCCGTTTTCTCTGTAAGGCGTGTCAAGTTGTTGTGGATTAAGATTTACTGTAAGTGCGTCTAATTTTTGAGGAAATTTTTCAATAGTGCTAATCCAATGTGCAAGGTCTTTTTGTTCTATTTCTTTTGGAATTGAAGCTCGTCCAATCGGGAATCGTAAGTTTTCTAAGTCCATTTATTTTTGAGTGATTTTTTTTAATTTATTTTTTGACACTCGTTTTTCAGGATTAATTGCCAATGCTTTTTTGAGATGATCAATCGCATTTACAGTATCCCCTTTCTTTAAAAATGCATCCGCTAAACTGTCAAAAGTATTTGAGCTTTTAGGATACAGTACCGAATTTATTTTGAAGACTTCGATAGCTATGTCAACTTCTTTTTGATTGAGATGTGCATAGCCCAATTTATTTAATTGGCGTTCTCGGATTACGGGATTTAATGCGTCTTTTTTTTGGATTGCTATAAACGCTTTTAAGGCATTTTTAAAATCTTTTAAAGCTAAATATTCATTAGGTGTTTTCTCACCCGAATTCATCTTTTTAAAATGATACCTAATGTTTTTATGTTCCTTTTTTGATGCTAATTCAATATGTGTTTTTGGAAGACTTACAAAAACTATTTTCTCATTCAATTCTTTCATATAAAAAGAACTATCATTTACCTTTAGTGGAGAAATACGTTCGTTTCCTCTCCATTTTACATACAAGACTTTCTCTTTAAAATAAACTTCTAAAACTTCATTGACATTAAATAAATACCGCCCAGTAGTTTCTTTTATAAAGTCATCGGAGTTTTTTTGAGAGGTACAGTTTGCCAATGTTACCAGAAATAATAGTAGGTAGGAATATTTTCTCATTTCTTCGCTTTGTATTTTGTTTTATAAGACGTTTGCACCTGTATTTATGTTACTTTTTTTCAAAATTTAACTTTTTATTGTATAATTCGTTTAAATTCAAATTTCATAATATATGAAACAGTATTCATTATTTTATTGGCGATAATGGAACACCAGGAAAGGTTGCGCAAAACCCTTATTCTAGATTGACTGTGACTTTATATCAAGGAGGTGAAAATGTTCCGATGATCGTTTCAGGAGTTGATGTAAGGCGACTTGGAGAAAGAGAAGATGCTTTGGTTCATACGACTGACTTGTTTGCAACAATAGCAAATATTACAGGAGTTTCTGTATCAGAAATTCAAAATAGCAAGAGTTTTTACCCACAATTAACTTCTGCTACCAATGATGGTAGATCGTTTGTGTATACCGAAATAGTAGATGGATATGCAATTCGAAATGCAACCTATAAATTAATAAAGTATGACAATGGAGATGAGGAATTGTACAACTTAGTACAGGATCCTTACGAGAATCGTAATTTAATAGGAACAACATTATCTGCTGAAGCAACCAATGAAAAAGCAAATTTAATTTCCGAAGCGATTGCCATTCGAAATTAAATTTGCTTTTTTAGTATTTTGGAAGTAATATAATAACCTTCTTATTGCTTTACTACCGATTCATTTTTCTTAATGTTTGTTACATATTCATTAAAGCGCTTTCCATATACTGAATTTTTTATTTTTTCAGAAAAAGAATTATTAACGGTATCTAACATCTGAGTGCTTGCATTGTAGAGTTCGGTAAGTCCAATATAAGGAGCTGCTTCAAAATCAGCATTTGAAATCGCATAATTGGCAACAAATAAAACCCTACGTCTTGTCAATTTATTGTAGTCGGCATCTAACTTTTTCATGACTGCTTCGTCTCCAGATTTTTTTGCTTCAAAATCTTTTTGAATGAAATCCAAACGCTGGTTCACAAAGCGTCTGTTTATTTTGTTGAATTTATCTAAAACAACTTGGTTTTTAGAGCCACTAATCTCTGGACTTAAACCAAATTTCTCAATCTTATCATTAATTGTAATCACACCTTCTTCTCCAAAAAACAAAATTCTTTCTTTAGCATTTGATCCTTCAAAAGTTAAGAAAAATAATTCTGGTGCATCTATATTGTCTACAAGTCTATAGGTGTTATCTCCTAGAATAGCAACAGAGTCTACAGAAATCAATACTGTATCTTTCATTTTTTGTAGGTATAAAGTTCCTTTTTTAAGACCTTCAATTTTACCTTGAACAACCATGTTTCCATTTTTCTCAGTAGCGCAAGCAACGATTAAAATAGCAAATACAATCACTGTAATAATTTTCTTCATTTTATCTGTGTTTTTCGAATGCAAATATGCTGAATTTTATTTAAATGGGTGCTGATAATTCCATTAAAATGGTACATAAAATAGCACCAACAGTACCAATTGCATACCCAAATACTGCCAATAAAACGCCAACAGTGGCCAATGATGGATGAAACGCTTGCGCTACAATAGGAGCAGAAGCTGCGCCGCCAACATTTGCCTGACTACCAACCGCCAAAAAGAAATAAGGAGCGCGAATCATTTTTGCAACAAAAATGAGCAAACCGGCATGAATCCCCATCCATACAAAACCAATTGCAATTAAACCTGGGTTTTCAAATGCCTGATTTAAATCCATTTTCATACCAATTGTTGCTACTAGAATATAGATAAAGACACTACCTAACTTACTCGCGCCAGCACCTTCATAATTTTTTACCTTTGTATAGGATAAAATAATGGCGATAATTGTAGAAATACTAATCAACCAAAAGAAACTAGATCCTAGGAAAGAAAAAATATTCCTCCCAGTCTGTGAATCCATTGAACCCACAATATTTGTAAAAAAGAGGCTGAGGTATTTTGATGAAAAATGCCCAAAACCAACCGTTCCAAATGCAATTGCCAACATAATCATAATGTCCGCTAATGATGGGTTTCTTTTTACTTTTTCCGTGAAGTCAATGACTTTTTCTTTTAGTTTCTCAATGGCGGAAGTATCTGCTTTTAGCCATTTATTAATCCTATCTTTTTTACCAATTCCAATCAATAAAATAGCCATCCATACATTTGCCACGACAATATCTACAATGACCATTCCGCCATATTTGGACGGATTGTATTGGTAGATTTCGAACATGGCCGTTTGGTTGGCACCCCCACCAATCCAACTTCCTGCCAAGGTAGAAAGTCCACGCCATACAGCGTCAAAACCTTCCGCTCCAACAGTTTCTGGTGAAAAAACAGCAATCAACAAAATGGCCAAGGGACCACCAATTATAATACCAACGGTACCTGTAAAAAACATTATCAAAGCCTTCGATCCCAAGTTAAAAATGGCTTTTAAATCGATGCTTAAAGTCATTAAAACCAATGCAGCTGGGAGTAAGAACCGACTAGAAACATAGTACAGTTGAGACTTTATTGCTACATTTTCTCCCATTGCATTCGTTGTTTCCCATTCTGGAGAAATCAAACCAAACGTTGTAAATATTGCAGGGATGAAATAGGCCATAAATAACCCAGGTACAATTTTATAGAATTTTGCCCAAAAGCCGGTTTTTAAATTTTCAGTATAAAAAACGAAACCTAATGAAACCATTAAAATTCCAAACACGATTGCGTCATTTGTAAAAGTGGGTGCTGTCATTTTCTAAATTTTTATTGAATGGCTTTTTTTCTAAAATCAGTATTTAAAAGGATGCCTAATTGAAGCCTGTCAAAATCCCTGTTCTTAAATTGTTGATTGAAATATCCTGCCTTCAATTTCAAGTGAGAATTAAGTGTATATAGTAATCCACCACCGGTCCAATTTTGAGGAATGGTTTCTCCTTTAAAATTGATAAAAATTTCATTGAAAGCATAAATACTCCAAGTTTTTGAAAGTGGATAGGTGGCATTCAAATCATAACGAACCCAGTTTTCAGTCGATTTTTCTCCTTGAAATTCTATAAAACGATGTTCGAATCGAAAACGATGTCTTATTTTTAATTTTGTTAAATTAGTATTCCAATTGATGTCTTCATACAATCTAAACTCTGTTGCAAATTCCGAAGGTTCTTGATATTGTGTATCCGTTTTTACGGGACTGATTCCAAATGTGAAATTAAAGTTTTTATTTGCCTTATAATTTAAACCCAATCGGTAGATTGATTGTTGAAATTCACTCGTTGTTTCAAAATAACGATAGTGTGCCATTGTTTTTAGTGAGAATTGATTGGATACTTTATGCGAACCGTTGTACATAAACCATGCGCCTAATTTATTTTCTGGAGATTCTTGTGCCTGCACTTTTGTGAAAAGCAAGCTCAAACAACATAATAAAATGATTTTTTTCATAGATAAACTTTAATTTGTAGTAAAAATTTTGAAGTCCTTAAAAGGTGAGATTTCTATTTTTTCTATAGAAGCCATATAGGCGAACCAATCCTCCTTAAAAAAAGAGTTTGTTTTAGAGACCGTTTTTTTAAATGTTTCTTTAAATTGATTCATGAGTGTTTTTTCTGTATCCGTTTGCTCGCCAAAACGAGATCGAATGTATCTACTAGCGAGTCCCAAACGTTGATTTACGGTCACTTCTGGGTTTCTAGTAATTCCTTGTCTTTTATCAATTGTTCCCAAATACATTGCGATCAATCCGTCTACCTTTTTAATAATTTCTTTGGATGTAGTAATTTCACTTTTATATTTTTTAGCATCCTCTTTTTCTAATTTTACTTTCAAAGTGGTTGCCGTATTTTTACTTTCAACCAATTGCTTTACCATCGCTGCAATTTTTGCTTGATAACCTTCTAGTTCTTTGCTTGCATCATATTTTTGATGGATGGCGTCTTGAGAAATTTCTAGTCTTGGGTCAAAAGAAACCGTAATGTCTTGTTCGGAAACTGCTGTCCCAAAAGTCATTTTTAAATGATAAACCCCGGGTTTTACAGCAACCCCTGCCGGTTCTCTTTTCGATTTACTTATTTTTCTGGAAGCTCTTGCAACTCCTTTTTCTCTCAGGTACCAAGTGGTTTTGTGAATACCACTTTCTTTCGGTGTTTTAAATTGCAGTGTTCTTATTTTTTTACTACCGTCAAAAATTTCTAATTTTATGGAATCGTGACGAATTTCTTTCTTATTATCTTTAGATACCTCCTTTTTTTCTTCAACAGGTTTATTGATGTAATAAGAAATAATTGCTCCCCTTTTTCTATTTTCACCTTGATAGATCGCATCGGCTCCAAATCGACTTCCTGTGGGTTGTTGATATGCAGCCTGATAGGCTGTTGGTGGTGAAAATAAGACGAGTTTTTCTTTGGTGATATTGCTATTTGCCATGGCTCTTAAGGGACGAATGTCATCTAAAACCCATGCAGCTCTTCCGAAAGTTCCAATCACTAAATCGTGTTCCCTTTCTTGAATGACCAAATCTTTAACAGGTACTGTAGGAAAACCAGCAGTCCATTTTGTCCACTTTTTTCCAGCATTGATCGAAATGTACAATCCATCATCTGTTCCTAAAAATAATAAGTTTTCATTTTCAGGATCTTCTACAATACATAAAGTATAACTTTGTACGTCATTTTCATCAACGATTCGGGTCCATGATTTACCATAGTTTTTGGTTCTGTAAGCATAGGGCGTATAGTTAAATCGACGATAATCATTTGCAATTAAGAGTGCTTCTCCTTTGTTTTTGTTGGATGCTTTTATTTGTGTAATCCAAGAATTTTTTGGCAACCCTTTGATGTTTTTTGCGACATTGGTCCAACTTTTACCACCATTTTTAGTAATGTGTACTTGTCCATCATCTGTTGCTGCCCATAAAATATCTTTCTCTACAACGGTGGGTTCAATAACTAAAATTGTACAATG
Organism: Polaribacter sp.; assembly: GCA_018663625.1. Classification (GTDB taxonomy): domain Bacteria; phylum Bacteroidota; class Bacteroidia; order Flavobacteriales; family Flavobacteriaceae; genus Polaribacter. Next base: position 57,387 of record JABJPX010000075.1, read on the forward strand.
GTTTTCTGCACCAGTTGCATCCATCGTTAAACCACCACTTTCGGCTTGTTTCAATTTTTCTGGATCATTGGTAGATAGATCTGGTGAAATCGTATTCCAGGTTAATCCTTTATCGGTTGATTTGTGTACAAATTGACTTCCAAAATACAGTGTTGAACTATCAAAAGGATCTATATTTATTGCAGCGTTCCAATTGAAACGTAATTTTACTGCTGCGTCTTTATGTGTCGGTTTTACTCCGTAGTTATTTCCTGTTAGATAATCATATCTTGAAACGGATCCTTGTTGACTCATTGTCCATCCATACCGCGCATCCTCTTTGTCAGGTACGACATCAAAACCATCCCCAAAGCTTATTTCTTGCCAATATGAATTTCGAATTCCTTGACTTTTCCAAACATATGCAGGGCCTCTCCAAGAGCCATTGTCTTGCATTCCGCCATAGACATTGTAAGGAAACTCATTGTCTATATTGATATGATAGAATTGTGCAACTGGAATGTTTCCGATAAAACGCCAGGTTTTTCCACCATCTTTTGTGATGTTTAAACCACCGTCATTTCCATCAATCATAAATTTCCCATTGGTAGGGTGTATCCACCAAGCATGATGGTCTGGGTGAACGCCATTGTCCACACCATAGGCAGGCATTAATTGTTTAAATGATTCTCCACCATCTTTCGAAACGTTGATGTAAGTAAAAACAGTATATAATTTGTTTTCATTTTGTGGATCTACATAAATTTCTGAATAATAAAAAGGACGATTTCCAATTCCAGGTTTGTCATTAATTTTTTTCCATTTAAAACCGCCATCTTCACTTTTATAGAGTGCGTTTTTTTTCGCTTCTATCAAGGCATAGATAACTTCTGGATTGTTGGGGGCTATGGCCACACCAATTCTTCCCAGTTCCCCTTTTGGTAAACCTTCTTTTTCTGTGATTTTTTTCCAGTTTTCTCCACCGTCATGGGTAATGTATAAACCACTTCCTTCACCACCAGATTTAAAAAACCAAGGGTCGCGTTTGTGTTCCCACATTGCTGCAATGATTTTATTTGGATTGGTAGGGTTCATAATTAAATCAGCAGCCCCAGACTTATTATTTGTATATAAAATCTGTTTCCAAGTTTTACCTCCATCGATTGTTTTATATATCCCACGTTCTTTGTGTTCTCCCCAAGGAGATCCAATAGCACCTACATAGACTATGTCTGGGTTTGTTGGGTGAATAAGAACTCGGTGTATGTGTCGTGTCTTTTCCAATCCCATGGGTTTCCATGTTTTTCCAGCATTTAAAGATTTATAAATTCCAAATCCACCATTCAGACTATTTCTTGGGTTTCCTTCACCAGTACCTGCCCAAAGAACACTTGGGTTTGATTGTTGAATGGCAATGGCGCCAATAGAAGCTGTTAATTCATTTTCGAATATAGGTGCCCATTTTATTCCGCCAGAAGTAGATTTCCAAATTCCGCCAGAAGCAGTACCCACATACATTATTTCAGGATTCGATTCTACAACATCAATAGCAGTCACACGACCAGACATTCCTCCAGGGCCAATGTTTCTGGGTTTCATATTTTTTACCATGTCCATCGAAAACTCTTGAGAGAATGATAGGGGGGCAGTACATAAAAATAATAGCGTGAGTAGTTTTTTCATTATGGTTTTTATTAATATAAAATAACAGGCAACAAGATACAAAATAGATTTTTTTTCTTATCGCTAAAAGGTCAATATTAATAATAGTATTATTAATTGCTTTACACAATTAATATTGGTAAGTTTGTTGCTAATAAAATCATATATTTATGAAAAAATTAGTTTATTTATTATTGTTTGTTAGTACGATTTCATATTCTCAAAACGCTTTTATGGAGTACCAATTTTCTGCTAAAAGAGGAACTGAAAGTGCAATTTTAGCCCTAACAGATGATATTTGGGGAGATGCAAAATTCAAATCTGGAGGGATTAATATTGAGTCTTTTAGTATTGGTAATGAGGGATCTACCCATAGAATTGTTTTGTACGGTGATCCTGGAAATTGGGGAAGAAATGACTCGATATCAGCGGCAAATAAATGGGGTGTTTTTATTCAGAAATTAAACAATCATATTGACAAATGGACGCATAGTTCTTCTGGAAATGTAATGAGTTGGGTTGGTGACAATGAAGCGTATAATTATGTTCAGATTTTTGAATTTAAAGCGAGCGATCCAGCAGCTTTTAAAGCAGCTCATGATGAAATCGTTAGTGAAATGACTCCTTACAGAAAAGGAGAAGTTGGTTTTGGAAGTTATGAAATCGCTGGATTTCAAGGAGCGACGCATTGGGTTGCAATCACAGCAAATGATTGGTCTGATTTGATTTCAACTCGAAGAGCGATGAAAAAAATTACAAAACCTTGGAAAAAGTATTATAAAAATCGAGGAAAAGTTGAGCATGTTAGAAATTATACTGCTAAGACTATTAAAAGGTATTAATACTTAAAACTAATACCTAAAAAAGCGCCTTCAAAAAGGCGCTTTTTTATAATTTCTCTTTTTTTATGGGGGTTCTTTTTGCCTCTTTTAAAGCTTGTGTTAGCATCCATTCTATCTGACCGTTTGTAGAGCGAAATTCATCTGCAGCCCATTTTTCAATGGCTTTCATCATATCTTCATTAACGCGCAATGCAAAGGCTTTTTTCTTTGACATTTTAAGGTGTCTTTTTTATAAATGAAACAATCGTATCAATCAGTTTTTTTGAGATTGGGAACTCTGGAGAACTATAAGATTTGATATTGTCTTCCTCGTTTTCAATATCCTTTAAAATGTGGTTCATGTTTTGGATGATCGTATAAGATGCAGTTGGTTTTGCTTCTTTAAGATTTGAAGCATTTTCAATCCCTACTTGAATGTCTTTGTCACCGTTTACAATAAGTGTGGGAATTGTTATTTTTTTAATTTCTGTTATGGGATCTATGACTATCCAAGAAGTCCAAAACTCTTGGTTCGGCTTTGCGAAAATTGCCATCAAATTTGGATTTACTTCTTTAATACTTCCTGTTTCTTTGAGTTCTTTAAAATGTGCTTTTGCTATTTTGCCGAATTCAGGACTCTGTGCATTGAGTTGTTTTATCAGAATTTTGTCAATCGTTTCTCCTGCACCTGCAATAGAAATGTATTTGTCTACATTATTCAAAGCCATCATGGCAATCAAAGAACCTTGACTATGACCTGCTAAAATAATGCTGCTAAAACGGGTCTCGTTTTTAAAATGATTTACGACTTCCTCAACATCAAAAATGAAATCTTTAAAAAAAACACCGTCTTTTAAGAATGTACTATTTTTGGGATTTGCGGTTCGCTTATCATAGCTAAAGAAAGCGATGTTTTCTTTGTTTACTGCAGCCCTAAATTGTTTGATGTATTGGGGTTGATTCCCATCTCTGTCTACGCCACCAGATCCATGAACCCAGATAATGAGGGGGCTTTTTTCTTCGGGATAGCTTAACGTACCTGGCAATTGAATTGCTTGGTTTTGAATTGTAATTTCTTCTATTGTTATTTGTGAAAATCCGTTTGTGATTCCTAGTAAAACAACTATCAAAAAGTAGCGTGATCGCATCATGATTGTATCAAATTATACGCTTTTAAAACTCTGCTTACAGCTTCTTTTTTTTGGGTTCCAATCAGTAATTTTTTACCGTTTTTTAGTGTTAATTGGATACCAATATCACCAGAGACATTCACGGCATTACCTTTCTTTTCGTTGAAACTGTAACGCAAACCCCAACCTCCATATTCTCCTATGGGGTCGTAAGTTCTTACTTCTGCTTTGGTGATTTCTGACCATAAAAGTGTTTTCATTGAAAAATGGAATGGAAAAAATTGATAATGAATCCCTTTTTCATCGATTCTTGTAGATAATTTGAATATGAAAATCAACAAAACAGAGGCAATGATTCCAATTGATCCTAGGAATTCATTGGTAGTCATGCTGGTGTTGTCTTTTATATATTCATTGATAATCAAACTAACTGGAACCAGGAGGCTAAACCCTAAAAGTACCATGAGCCAAACCTGTCTAAATCGTTGTTCTTCCTTGAAAACTTTCATGGTTACCTATTCTTATCTCTTTCTAATATTATTGAATTCCCATTGACAGGCACCTCTTTTAAAGTCCAACCTTCTCTTGCATATTGATTTAAAAGGTCCTCAAAGTTTTGAGTTCTATTTCTAAAGCCCAATTTTAATGTTACTACTTTATATTCTTTCATCTTTTCATTTTTTTACTGTCTACTAATGATTCAAAGTTCCTGTATTCACCACAGGAGAGGCCTCTTTATCTCCACATAAGATCACCAATAAGTTACTCACCATCGCTGCTTTTCGTTCGTCATCTAGTACAACAATTTCCTTTTTATCTAATTCTTCCAAGGCCATTTCTACCATCTCTACGGCTCCTTGTACGATTTTGTGTCTAGCGGCAACAATTGCAGTTGCTTGTTGTCTTTTTAGCATGGCGCTTGCAATTTCTTGGGCATATGCCAAGTAGCCAATTCGAGCTTCTAAAACTTCAATTCCGGCAATGGATAGGCGCTCGTCAATTTCTTTTTCTAAAGCTTCAGATACCTCATTTACACTAGAACGTAAGGTAATGTCTTCGTCATGTCCTTCATCAGCAAAATTATCGTATGGATACATACTTGCCAATTTTCGAACTGCAGCATCGGTTTGAACGCGTACAAAATTTTCATAATTATCGACATCAAATGCAGCTTTGTAGGTATTGGTAACCCGCCAAACTAAAATGGTAGAAATCATAATTGGATTTCCTAATTTGTCATTTACTTTCAAGCGTTCACTATCAAAATTACTCGCTCTTAATGAAATGGTTTTTTTTCTGAATAAAGGGTTTGCCCAATAAAGACCGTTGTCTTTAATCGTTCCGATATACTTTCCGAAAAGTAAGATCACTTTAGAGGTGTTTGGGTTTACTAAAATAAAGCCAAACAGTCCAAAGAAACCAATAAAAGTGACGATTAAAAAACGTGGGTCTTCCGAGCGTATCGCTGTTGTAATACTTCCAAAAAATAATGCGATAAGTATGAATAGCATTAAGTAGCCATTTGCGGGCTTGATTATTTTTTCTTCTTTCATAAATTTATGATTGATATTAAATTGATATCACGAAGATATGATATATTTTTTTGTTTTTACAATTATTTTCATCTTTATTTTTATAATTTAGCTGAAAATTAATTTTAAAAATTTATAATGAAAGCGTCCATACTTCTATTTATTTCTATCTTCTTCGTAGCGACTCCTAATGCGGATGAATCTGTTTTTTGGGGACAAAACGGGCACCGAGCAACAGGTGAAATTGCAACTCAGCATTTGACAAAAAGAGCTAAAAGGAAGATTGATAAATTATTGAAAGGACAAAGTTTGGCCTTTGTTTCTACTTTTGCTGACGAAATTAAGTCAGATCGGAAATACCGTGAATTTTCTGCATGGCATTATGTAAATATGGGGATAGATGAAAGCTATGAAGCGGCAGAAAAAAATCCAAAAGGAGATTTGGTCACTGCTATTGCAAAGTGTGTTTCGGTTTTAAAAGACCCGAAGAGTAAAGAGGAAGACAAGGTGTTTTATTTGAAAATGTTGGTTCATTTTGTAGGAGACTTACATCAGCCAATGCATATAGGTCAGAAAGAAGATCGTGGAGGAAATCGAATAAAAGTAGAGTGGTTTGGACAAGGAACCAACTTACATTCTGTTTGGGATACGAAAATGATAGAAGCTTGGAATATGAGTTATATAGAGTTGGCAAACAATGCCAAAGATCTTTCTAAAGCGCAATTGAAAGCCATCGAAAAAGGTTCGGTAGAAGATTGGGTGAACGAAGTACATGAAATTACTAAAGAACTCTACAGTTCAGTAAAAGAAGGAGAGAATCTACGGTATCGTTATTCTTACGATCATTTTGGTACTGTTAGAAATCAGTTACAGCGAGGTGGAATTCGTTTGGCTAAAATTTTAAATGACATTTATTAATCAACAATTTAAAATAGAAGTTATATAAATCAGAAAAAGAGATTACTGAATCAGTAATCTCTTTTTTTATGGTTGTATTTTGTTTTCTTAGGATTTAAGAAATAACAATGATTTATGCTGTCGCAGAGGCTTTCATTGATTTTCTATAGATAAAAGAATTGAAAATATTTCTTTTCCCAAAATTATTCATAGACTTTGCATTGACAAATTTCCCAAACAAAATTTTGCTTACACCAAAGTATTCATAAGAATTACCATCGGTAAAAGTAACTTCTAAAAGCATACTTTTATGATGCCAATCAGCTACTTGAAATTCTGTAATTGTTTTTTTATAGGCTTCTAAATTTGCTTCTTTTGTTTCTGGAGCTATGCTTACTAAAAAGTGGTATCCATCTATAATTTGTGTACTTTTTATTTCAGCTTCGGCTTTTTGATCCTCTTCTAAAAACTTGTCAGGATGCCATTCTTTTACCAATCCTCTATAGGCTTTTTTTAATTCTTTCAAATCTATTGGACCTTCTACTTTAAAAAGTTTTTTATATTCTTTTATACGCTTCATATGTACTGTTTTCAAATTGCGTGCAAAAGTATTGATATTAAATTAATTAAACAGTAAAATATCAATTTAAGATACAATCAATTACTAATAATTTGCAACTTATTTTTTTGTCTAAAAAAAGACCACCTAATTAAAGGTGATCTTTCAAACAATCAATACATCATAGACCTATAAACTTCTATGAAACTTTAAATATTTTAGAAGCAATATTTATTTGCTGCTTTTAATTTTTCGGCAATTTCATTACGCAACGCAATTACATTCGGGTAATTGGTGTATTTGGTAAATCGTTTTAATCCCATTAACATCATGCGTTGTTCATCGCCTTCTGCAAAAGAAATAATTCCTTCTTTACCATTTTGTGTAACAATTTCTACGGCATTATATAAATACAATTTTGCCATAGCAATTTGTCCTTCTTGTGTGTCTTCACCAAAGCGTTTTGCATTCTTTTCTGCACGTAGTATGGTAGATTCTGCCATGTATACCTCGTTCAAAATATTAGCAGCGGCCATCAATAATTGTTGGTGTTGATCCAATTCTGTTCCAAATTTTTGGATAGCAGCTCCCGCAACCATTAAGAAAACTTTTTTTAATTTTCCAATCATTTCTTTTTCTTCCGCAAACAATTCAGAATAGTCTGGTGTGTCAAAAGAAGGAATGCCCATTAACTCATCTGCAACCGCGGTTGCTGGTCCTAATAAGTCTACATGTCCTTTCATTGCTTTTTTTATCAACATTCCTACAGAAAGCATTTTGTTGATCTCATTGGTTCCTTCGTAAATACGAGAAATTCTTGAATCTCTCCAAGCAGCTTCCATTGGTGTTTCTTCAGAGAATCCCATTCCACCAAAAATTTGAATCCCTTCATCTGCACATGCTTGTACATCTTCGGAAACCGTCACTTTTAAAATAGAACATTCTATAGCGTATTCCTCAACTCCTTTTAATTCTGCTTCTTGGTGTGTGTTTCCACTTTCCAGACGCATTGCAATACGATCTTCAATATCTTTTGCTGCTCTATAACTTGCAGCTTCCCCCGCATAGGTGTTTGTTGCCATCTCAGCTAATTTTGCTTTGATAGCGCCAAAATCTGCAATAGGTGTTTTGAATTGTCTTCGTTCAGTGGCATATTTTAAAGCGGTTTCTGTAACTCTTCTTTGAGAATCAATACAGGCTGCTGCCAATTTAATACGACCAACGTTCAATGCATTTACAGCGATTTTAAATCCACCTCCACGCACAGATAACATATTTTCTGCTGGGACTTCGGTGTCACTAAAAAATACCTGTCGAGTAGAACTTGCACGAATTCCTAATTTGTGTTCTTCTTCTCCTAAGGTAATTCCGTTTGGGTTTGCAGGATCATATTCAACAATAAAACCTGTAATGTTTTTATCATCTTCAATACGAGCAAAAACAATCATCATATTACAGAACCCTGCATTAGAAATCCACATTTTTTGACCGTTTATTTTGTATGATTTTCCATCCGCAGAAAGTTCAGCAGTTGTCTTACCAGAGTTTGCATCCGATCCAGCTCCTGGCTCAGTCAAACAATAGGCACCCATCCACTCACCAGTTGCTAATTTCGTAACATATTTTTGCTTTTGTTCTTCGGTACCATATAAAGTAATTGGCATAGTACCAATTCCAGTATGCGCACCAAAAGCAGTACTTAAAGATCCATTTCCACTTGAAATGTATTCACAAGTAAGCATTGTAGAAACAAAGCCCATGCCCATTCCTCCATAGGCTTCTGGAACAGCAACCCCTAAGAAACCAAGTTCTCCAGCTTTTTTCATTACTTCTTCAGTAAGCTTGTAGTCTTTTGCTTCAAAACGATCTCTGTGCGCAATAATCTCTCTTTCGTTAAATTCTTTAACGGCTTCTTTCATCATTATTTGCTCTTCAGAAAAATCTTCTGGAGTAAATATATCCTCACATTTTGTTTCTTTTACAAGAAATTGACCACCTCTTAATAACTCTGCCATTTTATTTTTTTTTAATCTTTATTTATTAATTTAAGAATTCAAATACACCTGCTGCACCTTGTCCAGTTCCAACACACATGGTGACCATTCCATATTTTCCTTTCATGTCTCTTTTACGCATTTCATCAAACAACTGTACCGATAATTTTGCACCTGTACATCCTAATGGATGCCCTAGTGCTATGGCTCCACCATTTACGTTTACGATGTCTTGGTTTAAATCCAATTCACGCATCACAGCTAATGATTGAGATGCAAATGCTTCATTCAATTCAATTAAATCGATGTCATTTTGTTGCAATCCAGCTTGTCTTAAAACTTTTGGAATTGCAGCTACAGGACCAATTCCCATAATTCTTGGTTCAACACCTGCTGCAGCATAGTTGACCATTCTTGCAATCGGTTCGATGTTTAATTCCTTTACCATTTCTTCACTCATGACCATTACAAAAGCTGCACCGTCACTCATTTGAGACGAATTTCCTGCGGTAACACTACCACCTGCAGCAAATACTGGGCGCAATTTGTTTAAAACTGCGGTAGAAGTTCCTTTTCTAGGCCCTTCATCTTTGGTTACGGTATATTTTCGGGTTGCTTTTTTACCATTGTCATCCAAATAGGTTTCTTCAACTTCGATGGGTGCAATTTGATCTTGAAAACGATTTTCTGCTTGTGCTCTTAAAGCTTTCATGTGCGAGTTAAAAGCAAATTCATCTTGATCTTCTCGAGATACTTTGAATTGGTTGGCAACTGCTTCTGCTGTGTTTCCCATTCCCCAATAATAATCTGCGTGACCTGCATGAATGGTGTTGTAGTTCAATTCTGGTTTAAATCCAGTCATGGGTACCGAGCTCATGCTTTCTGCTCCACCAGCAATGATACAATCTGCCATTCCTGCTTGAATTTTTGCAGCTGCCATTCCAATGGTCTCAATTCCTGAAGAACAAAAACGATTTACGGTAACTCCTGGAACATCCACAGAATCCAATCCGATTAATGAAATAAAACGTGCCATGTTTAAACCTTGAGCACCCTCAGGCATTGCATTACCAACAATAACATCATCAATTCGTTTTACGTCTAAATTTGGCAATTCTTTCATCATATGTTGGATGGTTTCTGCACCCAATTCGTCTGCACGTTTAAAACGGAAAACACCTTTTGGCGCTTTACCAACTGCAGTTCTATATGCTTTTACTATATATGCTGTTTTCATAATTTTAGTTTCTTAATGGTTTCCCAGTTTTTAACATGTGTTGAATACGTTCTAAGGTCTTTCTTTCAGTACAAAGCGATAAAAAGGCTTCTCTTTCAAGATCCAATAGGTATTGTTCGCTTACGAGTGTAGGCTCTGATAAATCTCCACCTGCCATTACATTTGCTAATTTGTTTGCAATTTTTTGATCGTGTGCAGAAATGTATTTGGAGTGTTCCATAGAATCGGTTCCTACTAAGAACATTCCCAAGGCTTGTTTTCCTAACACCTTTACATCTTTTCGAGTAACTGGTTGCGTATACCCACTTTCTGCCATCAATTTTGCGTGTGCTTTAGCCGTTGCAATTTGTCTTTCTTTATTGACAACAACAATGTCTTTCCCTTTTTGAAGTAATCCTAAGTCGAAGGCTTCATAGGCAGAAGTAGATACTTTTGCCATCCCTATGGTTAAGAAATTTTCTTGTAAAAGATTGAGCTCAACATCTCCTTTTTGAAAGGCGTCGGATGCTCTTAAAGCCATTTCTTTAGAACCACCACCACCTGGAATAACACCTACACCAAATTCAACCAATCCCATATAGGTTTCTGCTGCTGCAACTACTTTGTCTGCATGTAATGAAATTTCACAACCACCCCCTAAAGCCATTCCATGAGGAGCAGAAATTGTTGGGATCGATGAATAACGCATGCGCATCATAGAGTCTTGGAAGTATTTAATCGCCATGTTTAGCTCATCATATTCCTGTTCTGCAGCCATCATAAAGATCATTCCGATATTGGCACCTACAGAAAAGTTGGGGGCCTGATTTCCAACAACCAATCCTTGAAAGTCTTTTTCGGCAATATCAATCGCTCTGTTCAGTCCTGTTAAAACATCACCACCAATAGTGTTCATTTTAGAACGGAATTCTAAGTTTAAAATTCCATCTCCAATGTCTTGTAGAGAAACTCCTGAGTTTTTGAAGACTTCAGTCGATTTTCTAATATTGTCTAAAATGATAAAGGAATCTTGTCCTGGTTTTTTTACCTGTGCTTTTGCAGGAATGTCATAATAATAAGTTGCACCCTCTTTTACAGTGTAAAAAGAAGTTTCTCCTTTTTCTAACATTTCGGTAACCCATGCAGCAGGTTCTTTACCTTCTGCTTTCATGAGTTCGACTCCAGCAGCAACACCGATTTCATTCCAAATTTGAAATGGTCCGTGTTCCCAACCAAATCCGGCTCTTAAACCGTCATCAATTCTATAAATTTCATCTGAAATTTCGGGCACTCTGTTTTGTACGTATGCAAATAAGGCCGACAAGCATTTTCTATAAAATTCTCCTGCTCTGTCTTTTCCTTTGACCAATACTTTAAAACGATCGCCTACATTATCTATTGTTTTCGTTAATTCTAACGTTGCAAATGATGCGCGTTTTTTAGAACGGTATTCTAAGGTGTTCAAGTCTAATGATAAAATTTCTTTTTTACCATCTGCATTTACAGATTTTTTATAGAATCCTTGTTTTGTTTTACTTCCCAACCATTTGTTCTCCATCATTTGATTTACAAATGCAGGGATTTCAAACTGAGCTCTCATTTCGTCTTCAGGACAGTTGTCTTTTACACCGTTTGCAGTATGCACTAAGGTGTCTAATCCAACAACATCAATAGTTCTGAAAGTAGCCGATTTTGGACGACCAATAACTGGACCTGTTAACTTGTCTACTTCTTCAATCGTTAAGCCCATTTCTTTTACAATATGAAATAAATTCATAATGCTAAAAATCCCTATTCTGTTTCCAATAAAGGCTGGAGTGTCTTTTGCTAAAACCGAAGTTTTTCCTAAGAACTTATCACCATACATCATTAAGAAATCGGTTACTGCCTGATCACAGTTCGGTCCTGGAACAACCTCAAATAACTTTAAATATCTTGGAGGATTAAAAAAGTGAGTTACTGCAAAGTGTTTTTGAAAGTCTTCACTACGTCCTTCATTCATAAATTTGATTGGAATTCCAGAAGTGTTTGATGTAATCAATGTTCCTGCTGTTCTATGTTTTTCAATTTTCTCGAAAACCATCTTTTTGATATCCAATCGCTCTACTACAACTTCCATTATCCAGTCTACATCCTTAATTAAATGCAAATCATCATCAATATTACCAGTTGTTATTCTGCTGGCAAACTTCTGATTGTAAATTGGTGAGGGTTTAGACTTTAAAGACGTTCTTAAAGCGTCATTTACTAAACGATTACGAACAACTTTACTTTCTAATGTGAGTCCTTTTGCTTTTTCTTTGTCATTTAGTTCTCTTGGTACAATGTCCAATAAAAGAACTTCAACGCCAATGTTGGCAAAATGACATGCAATTCCGCTTCCCATAATTCCAGAACCGATGATTGCTACTTTTTTAATTCTTCTTGTCATTTGTTTGTAGTTTTATTTAAATAGATTTTAATTGAAGGTCTTCAAAGACGTTCTTATTTGCTATTAATTTATTTATTGTGGAGGTCACTTTAAAGAAGTTTTCTAACTCTTCCTCCGTAATGTGTTCTTTTACTTTATTATTAAACTGGTATACGTGGCCTTTAGAAATCGAACGCATTTCTTTTCCATAGGGGGTTAGTTTTATAATGACGCTTCTACCATCATCTGGATTTTTCTCTCGAGCAATGGCTCCTTTGTCTTCCATGTTCTTTAATATACGCGATAGGCTCGTTGGTTCCATTCCCATTAGTGGACCCAATGCTGTAGATGGGGTTCCTTTTTCAGCATCTATGTTTAAAAGAACAAATGCTGTAGACATGGTACTTTCATGTTTAACGGCTTGCTCATTGTACATCTTAGCAACTGCTTGCCAAGTGGCTCTTAACTCATGATCTATTGACTTCTGTTTCTTCATTGGTCCAAAGATATACAAATTTATTATGCATGCATAGTAAATTATAAAAAAGTTATGCATGCATAGTAAATATATTTTTTTAACCTGTAACAATAGAGGGATATATGGGTCTTATTCGTTGTAAAAAATGTAGTTTTGTATGGAAAATATGTTTTTGAAAAATCAAATGAAAAAAGAATGGATAACTTGTTAGAAATAAAAAATGTAGTAAAAACCTATGGGGATTTTACCGCATTAAATAACGTTTCACTGACCATACCCAAAGGAAGTGTCTTTGGTTTATTGGGTCCAAACGGAGCTGGAAAAACCTCATTAATTAGAATTATCAATCAGATCACTATGCAAGATGCAGGTGATGTTTATTTTGATGGAAAATTATTAGCACCAAATGACGTAGAACACATTGGTTATATGCCAGAAGAACGCGGTTTGTATAAGAGCATGAAGGTAGGAGAGCAAGCGTTGTATTTAGCACAATTGAAAGGGTTGAGCAAATCGGAAGCAAAAAAACGATTGAAATATTGGTTTGATAAATTTGATATTTCTGCTTGGTGGGATAAGAAAATAGAAGAGCTTTCTAAAGGAATGGCGCAAAAAGTTCAATTTATAGTGACTGTAATGCACAAGCCAAAGTTGTTGATTTTTGATGAACCTTTCTCTGGTTTTGATCCTATAAACGCACAGTTAATTGCAAAAGAAATCTTGCAATTGAGAGATGAAGGCGCTACCATTATTTTTTCTACACATCGAATGGAGTCGGTAGAAGAAATGTGTGATTATATTGCCTTAATATATCAATCGAATAAAATTTTAGAAGGGAAACTAGATGACATAAAGCGCGCTTTTCGCACCAATACATTTCAAGTAGGTGTAGCGACTTCAAATCCTAAAGAGGTAGAAGCGAGATTGAGACAATTGTATACAGTTTCTCCCGCAGATTTTAGAATTATAAATGAAGGGTTGAAATTAAACATCACTTTAAAAGAAGGAGAAAATCCAAATGACTTATTATCCTTTTTAACCTCACAAGGGCAAGTACAACATTTTGTAGAATTGGTTCCTGACGCGAATGAAATATTTATGCAGGCTGTAAATAAAAATAGTTAAGATGAGCAAGTTAAAATTAATTATTCACAGAGAGTTTATCGCAAAAGTTAGGAACAAATCCTTTTTAATAATGACTTTTTTAAGTCCTGTTTTAATAGTTGTAATGGGGGCTTTGGTCGTGTTTTTAATGAAAAAGAACGATGAAAAAGTAAAAGAAATCGTTTATGTAGACGCTTCAGGTTTGTTTACAAAGGAAAATTTTAAAGATTCTAAAACTGTAAAATACCAAGATTATACAGCACTTGGACTAACGGAAACAAAGAAAAAAGTAGAAAATGGTGATTTTTATGGTGTACTTTATATTCCTAAAAAAGACAGTTTAGAATTGTTGGCCAAATCTATCGAGTTTTATTCGTCAGATTCTCCAGGAATGTCACTTATGGGGGGGCTAGAGACTCGGATAGAAACCCATTTAAGAAACTTAAAACTCACTCATTTTGAAATTGATTTAATGCAAATAAAAGCATCAGAAATCGCTTCAAATATTAAAATGTTTAATTTTTCGGGTGAAGAATCTTCCAAACTAATCAATGGTTTAAAAATAGCAGTAGGAGCAATCGCTGGATATTTATTAATGATGTTTGTAATGATTTATGGAACTTCTGTCATGCGAAGTGTCATTGAAGAAAAAACAAGTAGAATTATAGAAATCATTGTTTCATCTGTAAAACCCTTTCAGTTAATGTTAGGTAAAATTATTGGAAACGCTTCAGCAGGACTCTTGCAATTCTTTATTTGGGGAATCCTATTATTTGTAATAAGTATTATCGCATCTGCCGTTTTTGGCATAGATATGGTAGAAATGCAAGCATCTAAAATCCCACAAGACCAATTGAATGCAGCAAAAGAAGCCGTAAATCCTGATAAGTTACAGTTAATTTTACAAGAAATTTCGAGACTTCCTATTTTAAAATTATTTGTACTATTCATTTTTTACTTCTTAGGAGGTTTCTTTCTATACAGTTCGCTATTTGCAGCTGTGGGGGCAGCGGTAGATAATGAAACAGATACTCAACAGTTTATGTTGCCAATTATGGCGCCTCTAGTTTTAGGGCTTTATGTAGGTTTTGCAACCGTAATGAATGACCCACATGGCCCCATCGCAACAATTTTTTCGATCCTCCCTTTTACCAGTCCAATCGTCATGTTAATGAGAGTGCCCTTTGGGGTCTCTTGGTTTGAACTCGCGATTTCGATGGCATTATTAATTGTTACCTTTGTCTTTATGGTTTGGTTAGCTGCGAAGATTTATAGGGTTGGAATCTTAATGTATGGCAAAAAACCAACTTACAAAGATTTGTATAAATGGATAAAATATAAGGGTTAAAAACTTCAATATATGGATAAAATAAAAGCATTTTTAAATTATAGCTTCAACTTTGGAGCAGATGTACACATTTCTGTTCAAACAATTATAGTAGTCATTCTCGTTTTAATTTTAGCCTCTTATCTTTTGCGGTTTTCAATGAAATTAATCACAAGAAAATTACCTCAAAATGACAAAGAGAAATTTGTTGCTGTTTTTGGGTATTTAAGATGGCTGGTTTTCAGTATCATTTTTTTGGTAACGCTTCAATCGTCCGGGGTAAATGTTACCGCGATCTTTGCGGCATCAGCAGCGTTGCTCATTGGCGTAGGTTTGGCATTGCAAACACTTTTTCAAGACATTATATCCGGTGTTTTTATTTTGATAGATCAATCTGTGCATGTAGGAGATATCATTGAGTTGGATGGGAAAGTAGGACGGGTAGTAGAAATAAGATTAAGAACTACTCGAGCGGTGACCATCCATAACAAAGTCTTGGTCATTCCCAATCATTTGTATCTTACGAACAGTTTGTATAATTGGACCGAAAACGGGAACGAAACAAGAGAGTCTGTGAGCGTAGGTGTTGCATATGGGACGGATGTGCAGCTGGTAAAAACTTTATTATTAAAAGCAGTAAGCTCAAATTCAAAGGTTCTTACTACACCGGAACCTACTGTATTTTTTACCAATTTCGGTGAAAGTTCTTTGGATTTTAAAGTTGTTTTTACCTTAAGCAATAGTTTTGAGGCCACAATAATTCAAAGTGATATTCGTTTTGAAATTGATGCTTTATTTCGAGAAAATAAGATTTCAATACCTTTTCCTCAAAGGGATGTACACTTGTATCAACAAAAATAAGTTTAGAAAAAAAACATGAGAAAAATACTAATCATAGAAGACGAAGCAGCCATTAGAAGAGTTTTGAAAAAAATTATTTCTGAAGAAAATGAGGGATACGAAGTTGAAGAAGCAGCAGACGGTTTGCAAGGTCTTGAAATGATTTTAAACAACGACTATGATTTGGTTTTATGCGATATTAAAATGCCTAAAATGGATGGTGTTGAGGTATTAGAGAAGGTAAAAAAGGTAAAACCTGAAATTCCGATTTTGATGATTTCGGGTCATGGCGATTTAGACACCGCAGTAAATACGATGCGTTTGGGAGCTTTCGACTATATTTCAAAGCCACCAGATTTAAACCGATTGCTAAACACCGTTCGAAATGCATTGGATAAAAAAGAGCTGATTGTAGAGAATAAACGCTTGAAAAAGAAAGTCAGTAAAAACTATGAAATGATTGGTGAGAGCTCAGAAATTAAGCACATCAAAGAGATCATCGAAAAAGTTGCTATAACAGATGCAAGGGTTTTAATTACTGGGCCAAATGGAACTGGAAAAGAATTAGTGGCTCATTGGTTGCATGAAAAATCTGACCGTTCAAAAGCGCCAATGATTGAAGTGAATTGTGCAGCAATTCCTTCAGAATTAATTGAAAGTGAACTCTTTGGCCACGTTAAAGGGTCGTATACAGGCGCTAATAAAGACCGAGCAGGGAAGTTTGAAGCCGCTACTGGCGGAACGATTTTTTTGGATGAAATAGGAGATATGAGTTTATCTGCACAAGCCAAAGTATTGCGAGCACTTCAAGAAAGTAAAATATCACGAGTAGGTTCCGACAGAGACATTAAAGTAAATGTTCGAGTGGTGGCAGCTACAAACAAAGATTTGAAGAAAGAAATTGAAGCAGGTCGTTTTAGAGAGGATTTATTCCACAGATTGGCGGTTATTTTAATAAAGGTTCCTGCACTGAATGATAGAAGAGATGATATCCCCTTATTGGTTGCTTTCTTTTCTTCAAAAATTGCCAAAGAACAAGGAACACCTCTGAAAACCTTTTCAAAAAATGCCCTTAAAAAGTTACAAGCATACGACTGGACTGGAAATATTAGAGAACTAAGAAATGTTGTTGAACGACTTATTATCTTGGGTGAAAATGAAGTTTCAGAAAAGGATGTTACCCTTTTTGCTTCTAAATAGTATAAAACTATTTACAACAGTAATTAGTATCAATAAAGTTGATGAGAATATAAAAACTTCCCATCAACTTTTTTCGATTTAAGGTTTCACCTTTTCTATATTCGCACTCGGATAAATAAATATTAATCAACAAAAAACATAAAAAAATGCCAACATTAGTAGGGAAACAATTTCCAGATTTAAGCGTAGATGCAATGAATGAAATGGGAGATACATTTAAAATAAATGTATTAGAAGAAGCTAAGAAAAACAACAAAAAAGTGTTGTTATTTTGGTATCCGAAAGATTTTACATTTGTATGTCCTACAGAATTGCACGCATTTCAAGCAGCTTTAGGTGAGTTTGAAAAAAGAAACACGATCGTAATTGGTGCCTCTTGTGATACTCCAGAAGTGCATTTTGCATGGTTAAGTACTGCAAAAGATAACGGAGGTATAGAAGGTGTAACTTACCCAATTTTAGCAGATAGTAACCGTAATTTATCTTCAGTATTGGGTATTTTAGATATTACGAATGAAACTTTTGATGAAGCCACACAGACCATTCAAGTAGAAGGAGATAATGTAACTTACAGAGCTACTTATTTAATTGATGAAGAAGGAACGGTATTTCATGAAGGAGTAAACCACATGCCAGTGGGTAGAAATGTAAATGAATTTTTACGTTTGGTAGATGCGTATGCACATGTTCAAACGAACGGTGAAGTATGTCCAGCAAACTGGGAAGAAGGGAAAACAGCGATGGCGCCAAATGCAAAAGGAACTGCTGCTTATTTAGCATCAAACTAATATTCGATTTATATGGTAGAAGAGTTAAATCAAGATAATTTAGCAGAAATTGTTGCCGATAACCAAACGGTTATTGTACAATATTCTGCAGGATGGTGTGGTAATTGCAGAATTATGAAACCAAAATTTAAGAAATTATCTACAGAAAACGAAGCAGCAACTTTCGTAATTGTTGACGCGGAGAAATTTCCAGAGAGCAGGAAATTGGCAGATGTTAGTAACCTTCCAACTTTTGCTACTTTTGTAGATGGTAAATTTGCAGGTCAGACACAAACCAATAAGTTTGATGTTTTGAAAGAATTCTTATCAGAAATTTTATAGAATGAAGTTACCTATTATAAAACACTTGACCAATTTTATCGAAGAAAACGATCAAGATTACGTTTTAGAAACGATTGAAACACTAGAGGCACTCACAGAAGTCCCGTCCTTAAAAGATGAAGAATTAGACGTTATTGGCGAATTGATTTCCAATCTTTACGGAGCTGTTGAAGTTGATAAAATGATCAAAGATGGAACACCCAAAAAAGAAGCTTTAAATGCTTTTATGAAACGTGTTTTAGGAGCTATAGATAAGTAGTATTTTCAATATAAAAATTAAAAACCCAAGTGAAAGCTTGGGTTTTTTTATGGATGTTGTTTTTCTTCGTTTATTTTTCTCATGAGTGCTTTGATACGCTCTTTATGCTGTTTTTTTTCTAGCTTAACTTTATTCACCTTCTGAAGCATCAATCGATTGTACTTCGCTTTGGTAGTAGTGTTTTTTGCTTTTCCTTTTCCTTTTTTTGGCATTTTATGAGATCTAATATTTTTTATTTTTCAATGCTTAAGTGGAATAATGCATCTCCTTTGTTTACAATAGGTGTTTTATTAATACAGAAAATATGACCATCAAAAGGAGCATATACGTTCTTTTTAAATTCACCAAAAGGATCTTGAATAATGCCAAGAATTTCTTTTTTCTTTACAAAAGTTCCATTTTTGACCATAATTTTAAACATTCCAGAATAAGAAGCTCTTAGCCATTTTGCTTTTTCCACAAAGATGGGTGTTTTTCTGACAGTAATCTCACCTTCAAGCAATCCTAAATGGGTTAAGATATTTCTGGTTCCGTTTACACCTTCACTTATAATAGAGGCATCTAATTCCTTTGATTTTCCTCCTTCAAACAATAAGCTGGTCTTTCCCATCTTTAGCAGTGTATCTCTTAGAGATTTAGAAATAGTCTCTGAAAAAACAATCATTGGCGGATTGAATATTTTTGCAAGCTCCAATCCTTTTTGGTCCTCTTTGCTACATCTAATTTGAGCAATATTATCTCGTTCTCCTCCTCCTGTATGGAAATCAATGACATAATCTACATGGGGAGCAATTTCTTTGGTAAACTGATGGGCAAACTGACTCGCTAAAGACCCATTCAAAGAGCCTGGAAACATTCGATTCAAATCTCGTCCATCAGGAAACTCTCTTGTTTGGATTAGATAGCCAAAAATATTAAAAACAGGAATACAGATAATAGTACCTGATATTGGTTTGTTTATTTTCTGACTAATTATTTCTCTGATAATTCCAACGCCATTAATCTCATCACCATGAATTCCTGCTAACAATAAAACAACAGGTCCAGGGTTTTTAGAACGTTCTATAATCACTGGAATTTTTACCGTTGTTCTAGTATGCAATTTGGCCACTTCTAGGTCTAAAATGGTACGGGTTCCTTCAGGAATTTCTTTTCCTAAAATAACAAAAGGTTTATTCAGCATGAATTTCTAAATATCTGATAATCTCTTTCGCAATGTTTTTTCCGGTAGCAGTTTCTATTCCCTCTAAACCTGGTGAAGAGTTTACTTCTAATACCAATGGCCCTTTAGATGACTGCAGCATGTCTACGCCAGCTACTCCCAAACCTAGTGCCTTGGTTGCTTTTAAGGCTGTTTTTTCTTCCTCATCTGTTAATTCGATGATGGTTGCGTTTCCGCCTCTGTGTAAATTTGAGCGAAACTCTCCTTCTTTTCCTTGACGCTTTATTGCGCCAATTACTTTTCCATCAACTACAAATACTCTGATATCTGCACCTCCAGCTTCTTTAATGAACTCTTGCGCTATCACTCTTGCCCCCAATCCATTAAATGCCTCAAGAACGGATGTTGCAGCATTTTTAGTTTCTGCTAAAACAACTCCTAATCCTTGTGTACCTTCAAGTAATTTTAAGACCAAAGGTGCGCCTCCTACAGACTTAACAACATGTTCTACATCTTTGGTGTAGTTTGTAAAAACTGTTTTTGGTAAGCCTACTCCAGCTCTTGCTAAAATTTGTAAACTGCTTAATTTATCTCTAGATCTTGTCAATGCTTGAGATGATACAGAAGTAAAAACTTTCATCATTTCAAATTGACGGATTACTGCTGTTCCATAAAAAGTAACAGAAGCACCAATTCTTGGGATAATTGCATCAATATTTTCTAAATATTCCCCTTTATAGTGAATTTTTGGAGACTTTTTTTCAATCTCAATATTACATTTCAAATGATCTACAACTAAGACTTCATGGCCTCTTTGTTCTGCTGTTTCTACGAGTCTTCTAGTAGAATACAATTTGGGGTTTCTTGATAAAATTACAATGCGCATTCGTTCTTGTTTTTTAATTTGTAGGATAAATTCTTTTTCGTGGTATCGATGATGAACTTATTTTTTAAAAATTTCCTTCCTAGTAAGATAGGGAATTTCATTTCTTTTCTTTCAGTTAATGTTAATTCTATAGGGAATTGTTGGCCAAAAATAATGATTTCTGTAGCTATTAAAAAACGTATTTCTGTAATTCCATTCGAGCTTTTTACAGCTTTTGAAGTATATTTTTTTGTTTTAAAAACTGTGTTGTTAAATAATGGATGTGTTGGGTCCAATAGGGTGAATTGAACATGCAATTCATCTTTTAAGATAATTTCTTGAATGTTTGTACAATGAATAGAGGATGTATAAGCACCGGAGTCTACTTTTAAGTCGATATCTAAAAGCGATAATTCTGGAAAATCAGCTTTGTCTGAACGTCCAATAGTTATTTTCATCTATCCTTGGTTTTTAGTTTGATTATCAAGTTGTTTATATTTTTGCAATTGCAGCTTCAGCACAACGTTCTCCGTCCATTGCGGCAGAAACAATTCCTCCAGCATAACCGCCACCCTCGCCACAAGGAAACAATCCTTCAATTTCTGTATGTTCTAAATCTTCTTTCCTTGGGATGTTTACAGGTGATGAGGTACGCGATTCTACACCAACAATGTTTGCTTCATTGGTATAATATCCGTGCATTTTTTTTCCAAAACCTTCAAAACCTTTGCGCAATCTACTTCCAATAATTTTTGGTAATAGAGAGTGTAGTGGTGCCGAATTTAGTCCAGGTTGATAGGAGGTTTCGTTTAAATTTGTAGATAGTCTTCCATCCACAAAATCCACCAATCTTTGTGCGGGAGCTGTTTGTGTACGTCCACCAGCAAAAAAGGAAATTTTTTCCAAATCTTTCTGGAATTCCAGTCCTTTTAAGGCGCCAAATTTTTCGTATTTTTTAAAATCTCGGTCAATATCTAATTCAACTACAATTCCAGAGTTTGCAAACTTATTGTTTCTACGTGAAGGCGACATTCCATTTACTACGACTTCCCCTGATGCTGTCGCTGCTGGAACAATAAATCCACCAGGACACATGCAGAAGGAGTATACTCCTCTGTTGTTTACTTGTTGCACCAAACTATAGGCAGCAGCAGGTAATAACTCATCTCTTTCACCAGAACAGCTATATTGAATTTGGTCAATAATTTCTTGTGGATGCTCTACTCGAACACCCATTGCAAAAGACTTCGCTTTTAAGGCAATGTTCTTTTTGTGTAGTAATTGGTAAATATCTCTTGCAGAATGGCCAGTTGCTAAAATCACAGAATTTACTGCCATTTCTTGACCGTTTTGAAGGTGAAGTGCTTGTATTTTGTTGTTTTTGATTACAAAATCTTCGACGCGCGTTTCAAAATGAACCTCACCACCATATTTGAGGATGTTTTCTCGAATATTTTGTATGATTTTTGGAAGCTTGTTTGTTCCAATATGTGGATGCGCGTCTATTAAAATTTGTTCGGTTGCACCATGAAAAACTAAGTTTTCAAAAATTCGTCTTACGTCTCCACGTTTTAAAGAACGGGTGTAGAGTTTTCCGTCAGAATAGGTACCAGCTCCCCCTTCACCATAACAATAGTTCGAATCGTCATTTACAATATGATCCTGGTTAATGGCTTTGATATCACGCCTTCTGTTTTGTACATTTTTTCCACGTTCTAGCACAATAGGCTTGAAACCTAATTCGATGCAACGTAAAGCAGCATACATTCCAGCAGGTCCAAAACCAACAATATGCACTTCTTTAGCATTAGAAACATCTTTATAATCAAAAATATAGTCTGATTTTTCAGGAATATTTTCCGAAATATATACAGCAACTTTATAATTAAAGATGATGTCTTTTTTACGAGCATCAATCGATTTACGCAATACTTTTACAGCAGAAATCTCATTTTTATCAACACCCAATTGCTTGGCTGCCTTATATAAAAGGATATTTTCTTTGCGTTCTTCTATTAAATTTACTCGGAGTTGAATCTCTTTAATCATTTTGCAAAAGTATGGAAATAAAAAGATTTAAAATTGAATATATTCAATCGTTTTTTCAAGTGATTCTTAGCGGCTAATCTTTTGATTCTGATTCAAAAAAAGAACATTGTATCATTCGATCCTTTCCGAATAGATCTTTCCTCAGTTCGATGTTTTTAAACCCTTTTTTATGTAGCATTTCAACAGTTTCAGTCCCTAGATATTGATTGATTTCAAAAAAAAGCAATCCATTTATAGTAAGGTGTTCTTTAGCTATGTCAGCTATTTTATCATAAAAAAGCAACGGGTTGTCATCTTCTACAAACAATGCTAAATGCGGTTCGTTTTCTAAAACATTTTTTTTAATATCTACTTTTTCCAGTGCTCTCACGTAGGGTGGATTCGAGACAATAACATCAAATTTTTGAGGAAGTACTGTGGTTTCTAAAATGTTTTTTTCAGTAAAGTGAATTTTTACTTTGTTTAGTGTGGTATTTTGTTTTGCAATTCTTAAAGCTTCTTTAGAAACGTCAATCGCAAAGAGTTTTGCTTTGGGCAGGTGTTTTGCTAATGTAATGGGAATACAGCCAGTTCCTGTGCCAATATCAATAATTTGTAAAGGTGCTGTAGTATCTGCTGTTTCTAAAATCCACGCTACCAATGATTCTGTTTCTGGTCTTGGTATTAAGGTGTGTCTATTTACAATAAAAGGAAGGCCATAAAACTCAGTTTCCCCTAAAATATATTGAATGGGGATTTCTTTTTTAAGGGCCTCTAAAGCCTTTTTAAATTGCATATCTACTTCGGTTGAGAGTTCAAAATCAGCTTTTAAAACAAGATCAATTCGTCGGAAATCTAAGTAGGCTCCCATCAAGTAAAAAAAGAACGTGTCAATTTCTGTTTGTGGGTATAGATTCGCCAATACTTCTGTAAAGTAGGTTTTATATTCTTTTAAAATCATAATTTTTTTAACATCCAAACATTACACGAATAATGCCCGGTATTCCCCATCGGTTTGTCAAGGTTTTTAAACCCGTTTTTTAGATACAGTGCTCTTGCAGCATCCATATAAGGCATTGTTTCCAAGTAACAACTTTCAAAATTTAGAGCCTTTGCTTTTTCAAGGCACTTTTCTATCAATTTTGATCCCAGTCCTTTTCCTCTTGCAATAGGGGCAAAGTACATTTTCTGAAGCTCGCAAATATTGCCTTCAAAATTATCTAATTTTGCAATTCCAACACCGCCAACAATTTTGTTTTTGTACTCAAGTAGATAGTATTCGGAAGTTTTTTTTTGAAAATGTTCAAACATTTCATCTGTAGCTTTATCTTCATAAGCAGTCCCTACTTTCGGAACACCCAACTCAATTAAAACACCACGGATTAGCTTTGCAACCTGCGCATTGTCTTTGGCTTGAATTTCTCTAATGATAAAATCTTCTGTTGTCATTTATTCCCTTATTTTTGCAAGAGCAAGGTATCAATTTTTTTAAATAACTTTCATGAAAAATCGACTATATTTTCTCGTTTTATTTTTGTTGATGAGCAGTTGTGCAGTCAATAAAAAACCCATTTTAATCAAAGTAGATGATGTGAAGATTGTATCGGTTACTATGGACACAATTCGATTAAAAGCAGCTGCATTTTTTGAGAATCCAAATGGGGTTGGCGGAACTATTTCTAGTGATAAAATTCAAATAATTGTAAAGGGTGCATCTATTGCATCCGTTTATGTAGATGAATTTAAAGTGCCAGCGAGAGCTTCCTTTTCAGTTCCGTTAATGGCAGTGATTCCAACTAAAAAAGTTTTTCAAAATAATAAGAATGGTATTCTTGGAGGGTTGATCAATTCTTTTTTAAATAAATCGATCAAATTAAGGTTCAAAGGGAATTTAAAATACAAAGTATTTGGGTTTTCTAACACCTATCTTATTGATAAAATACAAGAAATTAAACTTTAAATTTTATTGAGTTACGAATTTTACATACACCGCTGCTTGCAAATTGCTAAAAATGGAATTGGAAATACACGTCCAAATCCGTCTGTAGGTGCAGTTATTGTACTCAATGATAAAATCATTGGAGAAGGTTTTACATCTCCCCATGGCGGCAATCATGCTGAAGTAAATGCAATCAATGCCGTGGCGAACAAAGCGATGTTAAAACAAGCGACTCTCTATGTTACTTTGGAGCCTTGTGCGCATTTTGGTAAAACACCGCCTTGTGCCGATTTGATTGTAAAACACCAGCTTAAAAAGGTCGTCATTGGATGTGTAGATTCAAATATACTTGTTGCGGGTAAAGGGATCGCTCACCTTGAAGCAGCGGGAATAAATGTTGTAGTTGGGGTGTTAGAAGCTGCGTGTAAAGCACATCACAAAAGGTTTTTTACAGTTCAAAATAAAAAGAGACCGTATGTGATTTTGAAATGGGCGGAAACGAAAGATGGTTTTGTAGCACCGCTATCTAGACCAGCCCAAAAACCTGTTTGGATTTCGAATCCATTTTCACAACAAACGGTCCATAAGTTGCGAAGTAAAGAGCATGCAATTTTGGTAGGCACTAATACGGTTATTGATGACAATCCGAAATTAAATTTACGGAGTTGGTCGGGTACTAATCCAGTTCGAATTGTACTGGATCGAAAAGCAAGAATTTCCGCAACGGCTGCTGTTTTGGATGGAAGCTCCCAAACGATTGTGTGTACTGAAAAACAAAAGTATTCTTTTGATTGCAGTCCAGAAATACATTTTGAATTGATTGATTTTTCTAAAAATATCGCCTCTCAGATTTGCGATGTACTTCATAAACATAAAATCCAATCGGTCGTTGTTGAAGGGGGGGCTCAAACTTTACAGACGTTCATTGATGCCAGAATTTGGGATGAAGCGCACGTTTATGTAGGAGATGTTTGTTTTAATCAGGGTGTAAAAGCACCTCGTTTAGTTTCTAAAAGAATGACAGCTGATCATATAGATACCGACTTTTTAAAAATATACATGAATGATTAAAAATATCATTTTCGATTTTGGCGATATTTTTATCAATTTAGATAAAGAAGCAACGGCGAAGGCACTTGCTCAATTAGGGATTACTGAGATTTCTGAAGAAACATTAATGATTTGTCAACAGTACGAAATGGGCTTGTTGTCCACAACAAGTTTTATTGATTTTTTTGAAACGAAGTTTCAAGTCCCTTCTGAAAAATTAATAACAGCTTGGAATACTATTTTATTAGATTTTCCAGCACATCGATTAAAGTTCATTCAAGAGTTGGCAAAAAATGCAAACTACAACTTATTTTTATTAAGCAATACCAATGAGTTACATATTTCTTGGATTCAAGAAAACTGGGGAATGCACCTCTACAATACCTTTAAAAATTGTTTTGGATATTTTTACCTATCCCATGAAATGAAAATGAGAAAACCCAATGCAATTATCTACGAATATATTTTAAAGGAGCATTCTTTAGTGCCTCTAGAAACACTTTTTATAGATGATACAAAGGAAAATACAGACGCAGCAAAGTTACTAGGAATACAAACTTGGAACTTAATTCCTGGGCAAGACGACATTATTCATTTATTCAACCAAAAACAATTTTCAAATTGATCTACCTATTATTGAGTATCCTTTTTTCTACAGGCTTATTTGTTATTTTTAAATATTTTGGAATCTATAAAATAGATACTTTAAAAGCAATTTTTGTGAACTACATTGTAGCCTTTGCTATGGGAATTGGACTGGCAGAAGGAACGGTTTCTCTTACAGAATTGCCTCAGCAATCATGGTTCTTTGGGGCTCTCTTTTTAGGCGCTTTGTTTGTTTCTATCTTTTTTGTCATGGCCACAACAGCGCAACGAAATGGTGTTTCAGTTGCATCTGTTGCAGGTAAAATGTCAGTGGTAGTTCCTGTGTTGTTTGGTACTTTTTTATACAATGAGTCGGTTACTTTCTTAAAAGTAATTGGAATTTTAATTGCTTTAATTGCTGTTTATTTGGCGTCTGTTAAAGATGAAAAAAATACAAAATCTGGTGGAATGCTATTCCCTGTTTTATTGTTTTTTGGATCGGGGATTATTGATACGACGCTCAAGTATGTTGAGGTAAATTTTGTCCCTAAAGAAGATGTGTCTTTGTTTTCTGGAAGCTTGTTTGGGATTGCAGCAGTTTTTGCAGCCATAATTTTATTCATTCAACAAATTAGAAAAAAATCGTCTTTTGGGGTTAAAAATATCATTGCAGGTTTTGTTTTAGGAGTTCCAAACTATTTTTCCATCATATTTTTAATAAAAGCTTTACAGAATGAAGATTTTGAAAGTTCTGTATTGTTTACTGTCAATAATGTTGGAATTGTAATTTTATCTACTTTTGTTGGATTGCTTATTTTTAAAGAAACATTTAGTTTGAAAAACAAAATAGGCGTGGTTTTAGCCGTTTTAGGAATTATACTAGTTACCATTGCGTAAATGAAAGAGGACTCCTATAAAACAATTGATATCGCTTCCGAGGAAACTCTTTTTAAAGAAAAGGGGAGTAAGTTTTTTGGGTATGCTTTTCCTGTTTTATCTGAAGATGATGTAAAAGATTGTCTTGAAGTATTGAAAAAGAAACATCATTCAGCACGCCATTTCTGCTATGCCTATCAAATAGGAGTGGAACACACCCAATACAGAGCAAATGATGATGGAGAGCCAAATAATTCTGCAGGGTTGCCAATTTATGGGCAAATTCAATCTTTTGAAGTTACCAATACTCTTATTGTTTCTGTGCGTTATTTTGGAGGTACCAAATTGGGCGTTGGAGGTTTGATTTCAGCCTATAAAAAATCGGCACAATTGGCATTAACTGCTTCCGAAATTATCGAAAAAACAATTAATGTTCAGTTTAAGTTGACTTTTAATTATGATTTAATGAATCCTGTGATGAGAATCATCAAGGAGAAACAAATTGAAATCGTTCATCAGAAATTAGAAATGGATTGCACCTATATAATTTCAGTTAGAAAAAGTGACGCAAATCGTATTTTTCAAATTTTTGAAGCCTTGCACAAAGTTCTAATTACAAAGGAGGAATAATATTTAGCTCACTTTTAAAATCAATCAGATTCAGTAGGTATTTTGGGCATCGTGTAGGTTTCATAGTTTCCATATTCATAAATGCTAGAACGGAGCTTCCTGTACATATTAAATCGTTGTTTTGATTTTTTATTTCATAATCAAATTCAATTTTAACTGTTGGTTTTTTTTTGAGTAAGGTATCAATTGTTAAAACATCATCATAGAGCGCCGATTTAATGAAGTTGCATTGCAAAGAAATAACGGGTAGTATAATGCCTGTGGTTTCCATTTTTTTATACGTAACCCCCATTTTTCTAAGCCATTCAGTTCTGCCAATTTCAAAAAACTGTGCGTAATTTCCATGATATACAACGCCCATCTGATCGGTTTCAGCGTAGCGAACTCTAATTTTTGTGGTATTTTTTTTCAAAAAAATGAAATTTAAATTATGCTAACGAGTGTACGTAAAAAAAAGTTAATAATCAATAGCAAATAGATTTTTTTATACTGAATTTTATTCACACTTTTGTAGTGCTTATGGGAGAGCAATAAAATTCCGCATAAAACAACCATTAACTTAAAACACAAATTACCCTAAATGACATTAACTGCCGATTCCGTTTGGACTGAGTGTTTGTCTTTTATAAAGGACAATATAAAGCCACAAGCATACAAAACTTGGTTTGAGCCCATCAAACCAGTAAAATTATCCGGAGAAGCTTTAACGATTCAGGTACCTAGTAAGTTTTTTTATGAATGGTTGGAGGAACATTATATTAAATTATTAAGAGTTGCTTTAGTGCGTCAATTGGGGAATGATGCAAAGTTGGTTTATGACGTTCGTATGGAAAATACGTATAGTAGTAATAGGCCCCAAATAGTGAAAATTCCAAGTTCTAATAGAGACCCTTTAAAACCACAAAAGGTAACAATGCCTTTGGATGCTAGTAAAAGAGAATTGAGGAATCCATTTATAATTCCAGGACTACAAAAAGTAAAAATAGAATCTCAATTAAATCCGAATTACAATTTTAATAATTTTGTTGAAGGAGATTCTAATAGATTGGCTCGTTCTGCAGGTATGGCGGTTGCCAATAAACCAGGTGGAACTTCCTTCAACCCATTGTTAATTTATGGTGGTGTTGGTTTAGGGAAAACACATTTAGCACATGCTATTGGTGTAGACATCAAAGACAAGTATCCAGACAAAACCGTTTTGTATATTTCTTCAGAAAAATTTACACAACAATTTATAGACTCTGTAAAATCGAATACTAGAAATGATTTTATTCATTTTTATCAAATGATCGATGTTTTATTGATTGATGATGTTCAGTTTTTATCGGGTAAGGCAGGAACACAAGATGTTTTTTTCCACATATTTAATCACTTACATCAAAATGGAAAGCAAGTAATTTTAACTTCAGACAAAGCACCTGTAGATATGCAAGACATAGAACAGCGTTTGTTATCTCGTTTTAAATGGGGGTTGTCTGCAGAATTACAAGCACCAGATTACGAAACTAGAGTTTCTATTCTTCACAATAAACTTTTTAGAGATGGTGTTGAAATGCCAGAAGAGATTGTAGAATATATTGCTAAGAATGTCAAATCAAATGTTCGAGAATTAGAGGGGGTGATTATTTCTATGATTGCACAAGCTTCGTTTAATAGACGAGAATTTTCTATCGAATTGGCAAAACAAATTGTCGATAAGTTTGTAAAAAATACCCAAAAAGAAGTTTCTATCGATTATATTCAAAAGGAAGTTTCTAAGTATTTCGATATGGATGTTGCTACATTACAATCCAAAACACGAAAGCGTCATATTGTTCAAGCAAGACAATTGGCCATGTTTTTTGCAAAAAGATTAACAAAAACTTCATTGGCAAGTATTGGGAATCAAATTGGACAAAGAGACCATGCGACTGTTTTACATGCTTGTAAAACCGTTGATAACTTAACTGAAACGGACAAGCAATTTAAAAAATACGTTGACGATTTAACGAAGAAATTGACTTTCTAAATTCTTTTTTGTGCATAAAATACTCATGGTTTGTTTGGGAAACATTTGTCGTTCTCCAATTGCTGAAGGGGTTTTGCAATCTAAAGTAAATTCAGACCTTGTTTTTGTTGATTCTGCTGGAACTGCTGCGTATCATGTTGGTAATGCTCCAGATAAACGTTCAATATACATCGCATCAAAATACAACGTAAATTTGAAAAACCAAAAAGCACGAAAGTTTACGGTGAGCGATTTTGAGAGTTTCGATACTATTTACGCAATGGATGAAAGCAATTATCAAAATATTATAAAATTAGCTAAAAATAATTCTCATATTTCTAAAGTGAAACTAATTTTAAATGAAGTCAATCCACTTTCAAATCAGAGTGTTCCAGACCCTTATTACGGGGGTACTCAGGGATTTGAAAAAGTATATATGATGCTTCAAGAAGCTTGTTCAATAATCGCAGAAAAATTACAAAATGATCGGTAAATTATATTTAATTCCAACTACGTTAGGAGATACAGAACCTTTAGAAGTGATGCCTTTATCTGTGAAAAAGGTAATTGAAGAAGTTGATTTTTTTATTGTTGAAAATGAAAAAACTGCGAGAAGATTTATCAAAAAAATTACTCCAAAAAAATCGCAGTCTTCATTACATCTAATGTCGTTAGATAAGTATGCTGAAGAATTGGAAACACGCACCTATTTGGATGTTTGTAAAAACGGTACCCATGTTGGCTTATTATCGGAAGCGGGAGTGCCTGCTGTAGCAGATCCAGGTGCAACGATTGTTAAGTTGGCACACGAAAAAGGAATTCAAGTGGTTCCCTTAGTAGGGCCTTCATCGATATTAATGGCAATGATGAGTTCTGGAATGAATGGGCAAAACTTTGCTTTTAATGGATATTTACCAATTGACAAGGGAGAGCGAAAAAAAGCAATTAAAGAGTTAGAGAAATTATCTCTCGATAAAAATCAATCACAAATTTTTATTGAAACTCCGTATCGGAATGAAAAAATGTTTGCAGATTTAAAAGCGGCATTGTCACCAAATACCAATTTATGTATTGCAGCAGATATTACCCTTACCTCCGAATACATCAAAACATTAGCTGTAAAAGATTGGAAACATCAGTCTCCAGATTTACATAAGAAGCCAGCGATTTTTATTATTCATAAATAAGAGTAGCATTAAAATTCGCATGCCCAGTTATTTTGCACTTGATTTATTTAAACCTTTGCCATTCTATTTGCTTTAATGTTAGAAACATTGTAACCAGCAAATTTTTTTAAATAAGAGTGAATCGAAGAACCGTAAGCATCTGAGAAACGGATTCTTCCGTTGCTACGCAGATACTTTTTTACATTTCCTGCACCTCCCAAATGAGCAGCTGCTAAAATTCCAGATTCAGTAATTTCTATTCCGTTGATTGTTTTTCCGACAGTGCGTCTAATATCTTTTCTTAAAATCCATTTGTTTACAGAACAGTAAGCGGCAAAAGCTTTTTCTTGTAATTCTGGATTTTTTAAAAATTCTTTTGTGTTGTATATTCGAAATCTTTTTAAAGTTGTTCTTCCGAATTGATATTTTCCGAGATACCCTAAGGTGTTTATCACATCATACCTTCCTTGGGATTCTTTAAAAGCAAGCGCTTCTTTAAAGCCTACAAAGTTTTTTTGTAGATAAGGAAATTCTAATGAGTTGTTTTTTGGGGAATTGTTTTCTTTGACTTCAATGGTGTTAACTGGTTCTATAAGAGTTGCATTGACGAATAAAAATAGCGTGAGGGTTAATAAAAATAAATTTTTGATAAATAATAACTTTCTGTTTCGCGTTTGCAAATTTAAGTACTAATATCATATTACTGATTATCAGAGTGTTAAATTTGAAAATAAATACAAATAATATGGATTTAGCTCTTTTTTGCTGTCAAATTATTGGGACAGAACTATATTTTTTGTGAATTTAATAATAAAAAACAAGGTTTTTTATCATTTATTGCTTTTAATGGATTTCTATAAAAAATATGTTATTTAAATAGATTTAAACCATTGAAAGCTTCTTTGGTATTGTGATTGTAAACAGATTTCGAGTTTAATTGTTTCTTTTGCTTAAAGGCAATTTTTTTTTCTGTTATCGATTAATTCCTTTTTTGTTAAGCCATCGATGGTATTTTTCGGCATTTCTATTGTGCTGAGAAAGTGTTTTTGCAAATGTATGAAAACCTATTTTATCTGTATTTGCACACATATAGTAATAGTTGTGTTTGCTGGCATTTAAAACTGCATCAATTGCGGAAACGTCTGGCATTGAAATCAATCCAGGAGGCAAACCTTTATTTAAATATGTGTTGTATGGGGAATCAATTTTTAAATCGGCGGTTAGTACTCTTTTAATCACCGTGTTTTGTCCTTTTTTCTCACGAATACAAAAGATTATTGTTGGATCTGCTTGCAAAGGCCATCCTTTTTTGAGTCGATTTAAATACAAGCCTGCAACAATGGGTCTTTCTATCTTCTGAGCTGTTTCCTTTTGAACAATAGAGGCCAATGTAATGACTTCTTTTTTTGATAAGTTCAGACTCTTTGCTTGTTCTACTCTTTTTGCATTCCAAAAAAGAGCGTATTCTTTTAGCATTTTATCACGAAACTTTTCCGCAGATATGGTCCAATACACTTCATAACGATTCGGAATGAAAATACCTAAAACTGTTTTTTTATTTAGGTTGTTTTCTTTTAAAAAGTTTGGGTCTAAGAAGGCGCGCATCAAATGTGTAGTATCTGTTTCCACTTGTGCTGCAATTCTATTGATCAATTTTTCTAGGGTGTCTTGATTGTTGAATGTTACTTTTACGGGGGTTTGATTCCCACTTCTTAAAAGATTGACAATGTCATTATTTGACATTCCTTTCTTCAAAGTGTATTTTCCTGCTTTCGGATTGGTGAACTTTTTTTGAACAGCCACCCAATTAAAAGCCTTCTTATCTTTTAAAAACGAAGCTATTTTCTTTTTTAAATCCAATAGGTCATCTTTCGATTCAATAAAGACGCTGCCTGTTTTACGAATGTTATCTGCAAATATTCGATTGTAATATTGAAGGCTAATCATCCCGCCTATTAATATAATTGCTGCAATACCAATTAAAATTATTTTTTTATTCATTGATTAATTGAAATAAAAGTTCATTTTTAAACGCTCCATTTGAGAGTATCCAATCTTTTTTCTCACCTACTAGTATAAAATTATTCTTTTTGAATAATGTGATACTATGTTTGTTGTCAGGGAGGATGTTTGCATATAATTGATGTAAATTCAATTGCGAAAAGGCATACCTAATAATCATTTCCAATGCTATAGAGGCAACTCCTTTATCTTGAAATTTAGGATGTACCAAAATTCCGATTCCAGCTCTTCGATGTTGTGGATTAAAATCAAACAAATCAACCATACCTATTCGCTTTTTGGTGTTTTTTTCCTCAATTAAAAGCCGTAGTTGTTTGGTTTCAAATATATCTAAATGTGCATTTTCTATATATTGCTTTAAAATAAATTTTGAAAATGGAACTTGTGTGTGGCTTACTTCCCAAAAGGATTCATTGTTTTCTATTTCAAATAGAAATTCTAAATCTTCTGGTTCTAAAGCACGTAGATTCATTTTTTGACCACATAGATTCATAGGTTTCATAGCTTATCCCGGTAATTCTCTAAAAATATCATTCACGAAAGTTTTTTGACCTTTTTTAAATAAATTTAAACAAATAAAGTTTATAATGATTCCTTTTGGCGCTTTCAGTAAATGCATGTAAGTTAGTATTTGTGCTTCAAATATAGGTTGAATTTCCTTTACAGATTTTAATTCAACGACCAAACAGTCTTGTATTAGTAAATCTACTCTTAATTTTAGTCTCTATTTCTTTTCTATGTTTCTTTGTATTTAATTAGGTTGAAAGTTAAATTTCTATATTTCCTTTAAAAACAAATTCTGCAGGTCCTTTTAAAAATACATTGGTATATTTTCCTTGGTTTTCATCAAAAGAAACGTGTAAATCTCCTCCCATAACTGGTAACTTAATAACCTGATCTACTGTTTTTTTTGTTTTATGCATAGCAATTGCAACGGCAGTTACTCCTGTACCACATGCTAATGTTTCATTCTCAACTCCTTTTTCATAGGTTCTTACTTGAAATGTATTGTGATTCAGTTGTTCCACAAAATTCACATTACTCCCAGGAGCTGGATAGGAATTTCTAATTTTCCGTCCCATTTTAACTACTGGGTAGGTCTCTAAATCTTCAACCAATTCTACATGGTGTTGTGTTCCTGTGAAGGCAAAAACACTGTTTTCTTTTAGGATTACTTCAGTTACATCTATCATTTGTAAAGAGACAATATCATTTTCAATTTTAGCAAAATGGGCACCATCAAAAGCAATAAAGTTTGTTTCTAACGAAATAATTTCTAGATACTTTGCAAAAGAAACAGCACATCTACCTCCATTTCCACAGAAAGTTTGACTACCATCAGCATTAAAATAAAGCATTCTAAAGTCGAAATCAGTATCATTTTCAATTAAAATAATCCCATCAGCACCAATCCCAAAATTGCGATCACAAATTTTTAATATTGCGGTTGTATTCTCTTTTGGAAATCGTTTTGATCTGTTGTCAATCATAACAAAATCATTCCCGGTTCCTTGGTATTTATAAAATGGCATCTTCATGAAGACAAAGATAGCAATTTCAATAGGATTTTATAGATGTTAAAAATGGGTTAAAGTCCGTTAAAATGACGTTAAACAAATTTTTCATTATTATCAAAATTATATATTTGATTTCTTTATTTAAAACCAAATACAATGAAGCATTTTTTTAGTTTTTTAGGAATGGCAATTTTAGGTGGGATTCTTACTTTAGGTGGCTATAAAGTTTTTATGGAAAAAGAGAAGGTTCTGCATCAAACTTCAGAAATCTCAATGAAACCCTCCAATTCAAATTTTAGTCCAATTGTTATGACTTCCGCTGCTATTGAAAATACGACAGATTTTACTGTAGCAGCAGAAAGCACAGTCCATGCTGTAGTTCATGTTAAAAATACGGCTGTTAGGACGCAAAAGAATCCTTGGGCAGAATTATTTTATGGAAATGGAAACGGATCTAGGAGATATGAACAAGTTGGAACTGGGAGTGGTGTTATTATTTCTCAAGACGGTTATATTGTTACCAACAATCATGTGATAGAAGGTGCTACGGACTTAGAAATTACGTTAAATAATAAGCAAAAATACAAAGCATCTTTAATAGGTACAGACCCAAGCAATGACATTGCTTTGTTAAAGATTAATTCGGATGTGGATTTGCCATACATTCCTTTTGCGAATTCAGATTCTGTTCAAATAGGGGAGTGGGTATTGGCGGTTGGAAACCCTTACAATCTAACATCAACAGTAACTGCTGGAATTGTAAGTGCGAAAGGTAGAGATTTAGAAGGCAATCGAAATATTGAATCTTTCATTCAAACGGATGCTGCAGTGAATCCTGGGAATAGTGGCGGTGCATTGGTAAATACCAAAGGAGAGTTGATTGGTGTTAATACTGCTATTTCGTCGAGAACAGGTTCTTTTGTAGGCTATTCTTTTGCGGTACCTTCTAATATTGCAAAAAAAATTATTGATGATATCTTAGAATTTGGAACTGTACAACAAGCCATTTTAGGAATCAATGTCGATACTACTTATGATGAGGAAGGCGTAAAAGTTTCAGGAGTTTTAGAATTGACTGAAAAAAGTCAAAATTTTGGACTAAAAAAAGGGGATGTTATTATCAAAATAAACGATGTAAAAATCTCAAAATTTTCAGATTTAAAGGGACAATTAACAGCTAAAAGACCAGGTGATTTTGTTAACGTAACAATTGACAGAGACGGAGAAATATATATTAAAAAAGTAAAATTATCTAAATCAATAGAAAGGCATATCTCCTCAGTATTTCAATGGGAGTTAAAAGACATTACAAAAAAGGAAAAGCAGAAAATAGCCATTCAACACGGTGTGCAAATTATTAGAACTGGTAAAGATGGCGTCGAAAATAATTTAAAAGGTTTCATTATTACTAAAATTAATAACCAAGATGTAAGTAATGCAGAAGAAACAGTTCGTTTACTAGACAACTTAGCAAGTAACAGGTACCGAATTATTGTAGAAATGATTACTTTAAAAGGTGAAACAGAAAAATATATTTACCGATAAAGTGCACAATAAATTGAAGTCTAAAGTCCTGATGAAAGTCAGGATTTTTTTGTTTTAATAATTTTAACGAAATCGATTTCGTATTTTCAAATAAAAGAAATACTTTTGCAAAAAAAATAATAAATTTCAGTATCCGATGGCAACAATAATTAATTATGAAACAGAAGTTTTGTCGCAAGCACAAAACAGAAAAGCAACCGTAGAATTCATCAATATCGTAAATAGTTTGTGGTATGACAAAGCCATTGAATTGGTCTTTTTCAGGAATCCTTTGATCGATAAAAGAGCTGGAGAGGTGTTAAATTTAATCAACTATGCAAAAGAGTTTGTTAGTAAACCAATTACGACCTTAGATGCTTTAGATATTGCAAAAGCAATTCAGCAATTAACTTTACCAGCATCAAAATTAGATATTGGTAAACTGGCTTATGAATATTATTTAAATCCAAAAAGAAACACAGACAAAGTCGCTTTTGTAAAACATCAATTAAGCGCTGTAAAAGAGACTGAAAATGTAGCACCTCGAGATGTTGTATTATACGGTTTTGGTAGAATTGGTCGTTTGTTGGCTCGCGAATTAATGACGAAAATGGGCAAAGGATCGCAATTAAGATTGAGAGCTGTTGTTACTCGTGGCGAAATCAATCAAACGGTTTTAGAAAAGAGAGCTTCTCTATTGAGTATCGATTCCGTTCATGGCGATTTTTTAGGCACTGTAGCTACCGATATTGAAAACAATGCCTTAATTATTAATGGCACGACGGTTTATATGATAGCTGCCAAACAGCCCGAAGACATTGATTATACCCAATACGGAATTAACAACGCCTTAATTATAGATAATACAGGCGCTTTTAGAGACAAAGAAGCTCTAAGCAGGCATTTAGTTCCCAATGGAGCATCTAAAGTTTTACTAACTGCTCCAGCAAAAGGAATTCCAAATATTGTACATGGTGTCAATCATTTAGCGCATCATCCAGACAAGGTCTCTATTTTTTCCGCAGCTTCTTGTACCACCAATGCCATTACCCCCGTTTTAAAAGTTTTAGAAGATAATTTTGGAATAAAAAAAGGACATTTAGAAACCATTCATGCCTATACAAATGATCAAAATTTAGTAGACAATATGCACAGTAAATACCGAAGAGGTAGAGCTGCTGCATTAAACATGGTGATTACAGAAACAGGTGCAGGAAAAGCGGTCGCAAAAGCACTACCTGCTTTAGCAGGAAAATTAACCTCCAATGCCATTCGTGTTCCAGTTCCTAATGGATCATTAGCCATTTTGAGCCTCCAATTAAAAACAGAAGTAACCACAGAAACCCTAAACGCAATTATAAAGCAATACGCATTAGAAGGAGATTTGGTCGAACAAATTAAATACTCATTAGATAAAGAACTGGTTTCTTCCGATATTATTGGTACTACAGCACCGGCTATTTTTGATAGTAAGGCAACCATTACAGACAAAGAAAGTATCGTTATTTATGTTTGGTATGACAATGAATACGGCTATTCACATCAAGTAATTCGTTTGGCAAAGTACATCGCAAAAGTGAGAAGATATACCTATTATTAGACCTAAATTATACATTTTCTTAGATGAATTATAAAACCCCGAATCAATTTTGTTTCGGGGTTTGTTTTTAGAAGCTATTTCCTGCTTTCACTTCTCGCTTCACACAAAAAAGTGTGAGAGCTCAAACAAGCCGTTCAATCAGGGCTAAACTTGTTTGCCAATTTATAGAAATCGAAAGGGAGATGGAAACTCAATTTTCTCTGCGTCTAAGACAGTCATAAAATTAAACTTTTCCTTAAATTAGCACTTCAAAGAAAATACATGAAATTACTTTTGTCAACCCTATCATTATTTTTCATGCTTTTTAATACAAGTGCGCAAGAGAAATTACCTTTTTACGAAATTCCAGCAACAGCAGAAACCTATACACCTCAAAATGTATTAGGAAGAATGATTGACGGTCTTGGTTTTCGCTACTATTGGTCAACAGAAGGTTTGCGACCAGAAGACTTGGCCTATCAGCCAAAAGGAGCCGGAAGAAATTGTCAAGAAACCATTACCCATTTATATGATTTGTCAACCGTTTTAATCAGATTGACAACCACCAATTTCCCCCAGAAAATGGAAAAGGCAACAATGTCTTTTAGTGCAATGAGAGCCCAAACATTATTGAATTTACAAGCTGTAAGCAATCGCATGAAAGCAAGTGAAAATGTATCGGAATTTGACACTAAAAAAGATGGAAAAATTACAATTCCATTGTATAATTTAATAAATGGCCCTATTGCCGATGCCATTTGGCATACAGGACAAGTTGCAAGTTTTAGACGTTCTTCTGGCAATCCAATCAATTCAAAAATCAATCAATTCTCAGGAACTGTAAGCGAATAAAAATAATGACAATTCAAGAAAAAATAGCCGCACTTCGCGATCAATTACGCCAGTACAATCATGATTATTATGTCTTGGACAGTGCTACAATTTCAGATTACGAGTTTGACATCAAATTAAAAGAACTAGAAGCTTTAGAAGCTGAAAATCCAGCATTTTTTGATTCAAATTCACCCACCCAAAGAGTTGGCGGCGGAATTACTAAGAATTTTGAAACCGTTACCCATAAGAACAGAATGTATTCTTTAGACAATTCCTATTCCAAAGAAGATTTATTAGATTGGGAAAAAAGAGTGCAAAAAGTTTTAGGAACCGATGCGCTCGAATTTACTTGTGAATTAAAATACGATGGTGCTTCTATAAATTTAACTTTTGAAAACGGACAATTTATAAAAGCAGTAACCCGAGGAGATGGCTTTCAAGGAGATGATGTAACCAAAAACATCAAAACAATACGTTCCATTCCTCTATTACCAAATGGAGATTTTGTTTCTAATTTTGAAATGCGAGGCGAAATTATTTTGCCGCTAAAAGGGTTTCATAAAATGAACGAAGAACGAGCAGCAAATGGAGAAGAAGAATATAAAAACCCAAGAAATACTGCAAGCGGAAGTTTAAAACTACAAGACAGTGCTGAAGTTGCTAAACGTCCATTGGACTGTTTGTTATACCAAGTTGTTACCGAAGAAAGAAAATACAAAACCCATTTTGAAAGTTTAGAAAATGCCCGAAAAGTAGGGTTTAAAGTGCCAAAAACAATGGCACTTGCAAAATCAATCACAGCTGTTTTTGACTTTGTAAATCATTGGGATGCTGAACGCCATAATTTACCTTATGAAACCGATGGTATAGTTATAAAAGTGAATAATTTACAACAACAAGAAGAGTTAGGTTATACTGCAAAAGCCCCAAGATGGGCCATTGCCTATAAGTTTAAGGCAGAACAGGTTTCAACTATTTTACACGAAATCACCTATCAAGTGGGGCGTACAGGTGCCATTACTCCCGTCGCAAATTTAGCGCCTGTTCAGTTGGCTGGAACCACTGTAAAGCGTGCTTCATTGCACAATGCAGATCAAATAGAGAAATTAGACATTCGAATCAACGATACTGTTTTTGTAGAAAAAGGAGGGGAGATTATTCCAAAAATCATTGCTGTCGATTTTTCAAAACGCCCAACCGATTCTCAGCCCACTTTGTATTCTACAAACTGCCCAGAATGTGAGTCAGAATTAGTCAGAGCAGTAGGAGACGCAAAACATTATTGTCCCAATGAGTTTGGATGTGCACCACAAATAACAGGAAGAATCCAGCATTTTATTTCAAGAAAAGCAATGGATATTGATGGGTTAGGAGGAGAGACTGTTGATTTATTGCGCAAAGAAAACTTGATTTCTAGTTATGCAGATTTGTATGATTTAACGGAAGCACAAGTAATTCCATTAGAAAGAATGGCCGCGAAATCTGCTCAAAATATGATTGCAGGAATTGAGAAATCAAAAGAAATACCTTTTGAAAAAGTGTTGTTTGCTCTCGGAATTCGGTTTGTAGGGGAAACCGTTGCAAAGAAATTGGCCAAACATTTTAAATCGATTGATAATTTAATGGCTGCCGATTTCGAAACGTTAATTTCTGTAGATGAAATTGGTGACAGAATCGCACAAAGTATCTTAGATTTTTCAAATAATTTAAGTAATATCCAACTTATTGATCGTTTGAAATTTCATGGTGTACAATTCGCAGTTTCTGCAGCAAGTTTAGAAAATCAAACTAATAAATTGGAGGGAAAAATATTTGTAGTTTCAGGTGTTTTCCATCAATTGTCTAGAAACGAACTCAAAAAAGCCATTGAAGATAATGGAGGAAAAGTAAGTTCATCGATTTCTAAAAAAACAACGTTTATTATTGCTGGCGATAATATGGGACCGAGTAAATTGACCAAAGCCCAAGATTTAGGGGTTGCTATGATCTCGGAACAAGATTTTATTGATATGATTGGTTAGAAGGATTTTTTAAATGAAAGTACTTTACTAGACCAGAATCATAGTTCCTTCTGAAGACTTTTCATTGTTTTCATCAAAATAGAAGTCAACTCTACCTAAGTTAACTCCATAAGCACCTACTTGGTTGACGAGTACGTTTTTGTCGACGCTGTTTCTTACAATTGTTGGTTTTGGTAAAAAAGTATGGGTATGCCCACCAATAATTAAATCAATGTTTTTGGTGTTTTTGGCTAAATTCAAATCCGATATTTTAGTAGGATTTCGTTTGTAGAAATAGCCTAAATGAGAAAGACAAATAATCAAATCACATTGTTCGTCTTCTTTTAAAATCCGACTCATGTCTTGCGCAATTTCTAGGGGGTCAAGATACTTCGTCTCTTTGTACATTTTTGGGTCCACCAAACCTTCTAATTGTATTCCTAAGCCGAAAATTCCAATTTTAACACCATCTTTCAAGATAATTTTATAGGGTTTTACATGAGTGTCTAAGACGGTGTTTTTAAAATTATAGTTGGCAGCAACAAAATCGAAATTTGCATTTGGTAATTGTTTGTATAAACCCTCGATTGAATTGTCAAAATCGTGATTTCCAATGGTCGCAACGTCGTATTTAAGCATACTCATTAACTTAAATTCCAATTCACCACCAAAATAATTAAAATAGGGGGTTCCTTGGAAGATATCTCCAGCATCTAATAATAATGTATTTGCATTTTCTGTACGAATACGTTCCACTAAAGTAGCTCTCCTAGCAACCCCTCCTTTGTTTGCATATCTGTGATGCGAGGTTTCAAAAGGTTCAATTCTACTGTGGGTATCGTTGGTGTGTAAAATGGTAATGTGTTTTCTTTTTTTTGTGAAACTTGGCAACGTTAAGCCTCCAACAGAAGTTAGTACGGCAGCAGCAGCTGTTTGATGTAAAAATTTTCTTCTATCCATTTTATTGAAGTATTACGCGATTGTCTAACGAGGTTCTCAAGGTATCTAAGCTTTTAAATTCGTCGATAATAGCATGTCGCATTTTATAATCTGTTTTGAAAAGCGAAATTGGATTTTTGAAAAAATCCATTTTATCACCCCCACTTTGCAAATAATCAGAAGTTAAAACGAAGTAGTTTTCTGAAAGGTCAAATTTTTGATTGTTTATTTTTAATTGATAGGATGTATCG
Organism: Polaribacter sp.; assembly: GCA_018663625.1. Lineage (GTDB taxonomy): Bacteria > Bacteroidota > Bacteroidia > Flavobacteriales > Flavobacteriaceae > Polaribacter. The sequence goes on from JABJPX010000075.1 coordinate 98,858, forward strand.
TTGTTAATAAGCAGTTCAATATTTTTAGAAAGGGGATGCGCACTTTTATTCTTTATAAAATAGTCAATTAATTCCATTATTTTTTTTCCAGAAAGTTCAACAACAACTAGACTGTTTTCGAAAGGCATTAATTCAAAAGGATTTTTATTCGTTACGACTCCTTGAGAAATACTTGCTCTGATTCCGCCATAATTAAACATTGAAAAATCGATTTCCTTTCCTGTACGCTCTTTGAAAATGACATTTGCTCTTTCATAACATAAATCCGCTAATAAATTTCCTAACGAACTTTGCATTTTTCCATCATATCGGTTGATATTTTTTGGCGCATATGAAATTACAGTATTTATTTCTGCAATCATTTTGTTTCTGTAGGGTGCTATTAGTTTATTATATGCAGCTTTCTCGCTAAGAGTACTGTCAATCGTAATGATTTCAGCAGTTGTTTTTATTAAGGAAATTGTTTTTTTTTCACATCCAACAAACAATATTAGGAGGCTAAAAACAAGAAGTGCTTTTTTCATAGATTTGGTAAGCTCTTTTTAATTAAATTTGTTACAGCTAATTTAAGCTATTATCAATTACAGCAAATGATTTTTTCTAAAATTAAAAAATATTTTTTACAAAAGGAAATCCAACAATCTTCTAAAACAAGTAAAAGAGTTGTTGCCAATAACAAAGTGAAAAACATTGGTATTGTATCGACAATGGAGTTGAATGATGTCTATGAGTTTGAACAAAAAGTTAAAAAATTATTTCCAAAACATCGAAGTGTTAACTGGTATTTATTTAGAGAATTTCATAAGGGCGACGAAAAATCGTTTCATCATTTTTCTGACAATGATTTTAATTGGAAAGGAAAAATTAATGATGTGAGCTTGCAAATTTTTGTAGATACTCCATTTGATCTCTTAATTTGTTATTTTGATACAAATCATGTTTTTCTAGAAAGCCTTGTCAAACAATCACAGGCAAATTTTAAAATAGGTTTTTCTAATGTCAATCAATCTTTGTTTGATTTAGAAATTTCAGAACGTATTGATAATATTGATAGTTTTCATGCTGAGGTTGAAAAATATCTTCAAATTCTCGGAAGTATCGAAGCATCATAATTCAACAAAAAAAGAGGATGTTGTAAAATTATCGTGTTTAGCAGTTTTGATTGCTTTTTACGATAAATAATTTAATATTTTTGTCCCCAAATAAACACAAAAAAAGAATGCAAAAATTTGTAGGAACAGGAGTTGCTTTAGTAACCCCTTTCAAAACTGATCAAAGTGTCGATTTTGAGTCACTAATAAAGTTAGTGAATTTTAATATTGATAACGGTGTGGATTACCTTGTGATTAATGGAACCACTGGCGAAAGTGCTACGATTACATCTGAAGAAAAATTAAAAATAATTGAGGTAATTGTGACTGCCAATAATGGAAGGTTGCCATTGGTTTTGGGTGTTGGAGGTAATAACACTGCTAGTGTTGTTCATGAATTAGCAACAAGAGATTTTACCAATATCGATGCGATTTTATCTGTTGCGCCCTACTATAGTAAGCCAACACAGGAGGGATTTTATCAGCATTTTAAAGCCATCGCAGAAGCGTCACCAGTTCCAGTTATTTTATACAATGTTCCTGGAAGAACTGCAAAAAACATGTCTGTTGAAACAACTTTGAAACTGGCAAATGATTTTAAAAATATTATCGCCGTTAAAGAAGCAGGAAATAACACCCAACAATATTTAGAGTTGATAAAAAATAAGCCTGCTGGTTTTTCAATCATCTCTGGAGATGATGATTTGGCTCTGGCAATTACTTTAGCCGGTGGATCGGGGGTGATTTCTGTAATTGGACAAGCATTTCCAAAGGTGTTTTCAGAAATGATTCAGTTAGGTTTGGATGGGAAAAACAAAGAAGCCTATCAATTGCATTTTCAATTAATGGATGTTGTTGATTATATTTTTGAGGAGAACAATCCCGCGGGAATTAAGACCGTTTTACAAGAATTAAAGATAACTTCAAATGAAGTTCGTTTGCCGTTGGTAAAAGCAAGTGCTGAATTGCAGTCTAAGATTGCCGAATTTGTCAATAATTTTTAAAAATACCTGCGCTTATTCTTTCATATTTTCTTTCCTGTAAATGATAAGATTAACAAACTTTTAGCACCCAATGATGCGCTATTATGCTGTTTTTTACGCATTATTGCAAAACACTATATAAGAGTGTTTGAAAATCGTTTTATTAATCCATATTTAATTAGTAATTTTGCCCGATGCAAAAAATTAAAAATTTAGCTTGTTTCTTCGTGCTTTGTGCAATGTTATTCTCTTGTGGAGAATACCAAAAAGTGCTTAATAAGGGTTCTGAAGAGGAACAATATAAAATGGCTGTCAAATTATACGAATCTCAAAAGTATACGAAGGCATTGCGTTTGTTTGAAAAAATAACTCCATATTATAGAGGGAAGCCTCAAATGGAAAGAATCCAGTTTATGGTGGCGCAGTCTAATTTCAATGAAAAAAACTATACAACAGCTGGATATTATTTTGACCGATTTGCGAGCAATTATCCAAAAAGTTCAAAGAAAGAAGAAGCTTCTTTTTTATCTGCCTACAGTTATAAATTAGCGTCTCCAGTTTTTAGTTTAGATCCAACAGATACCAACAAAGCATTAGAAGCTTTTCAAGGATTTATAAATGAATATCCAGATTCAGAAAAACTTCCCGAAGCAAATAAACATTATGCGGAGTTGAGAATGAAATTGCAGGAAAAATCTTTTGAAATTGCAAAAACCTACTATAGGACTGCCGATTACGATTTAAGAAATTACAAAGCGGCAATTCAGGCTTTCGATAACTTATTATCAGATTATTTAGGTTCTGAGTTTAAAGAAGAAGCCCTTTATTACCGTTTAAAAGCGGCACACGATTTTGTTCTAAAAAGCTTTGATAGAAGAAAGCTCGAACGAATCAAAGATGCAGTAAATGCTTATGACAAACTGAAACGAAACTTCCCGGACTCTAAATACCTAGTAGACGCTAATGAAATGTTGGCCACTTTACAAAAAGAGCAAACAAGAGTATCGGATTTAGTGCAAAGAGGGAAAATACAAATTGAAACAAAAAAGTAAATAACAATCATGGATTATAAAGAAACTAAAGCTGCTGTAAGTACTATTACTTATGACAAAAAAGAAATTGAAGCGCAGACAGAAAATATCTACGAAGCCATTTCAATTATAGCAAAAAGAGCGACTCAAATCAACAACGATTTAAAGACAGAATTGGTTGATAAATTAGAAGAGTTTGCAACTTACAATGATAGTTTAGAAGAGGTTTTTGAAAATAAGGAGCAGATTGAAGTTTCTAAATTTTATGAAAGATTACCAAAGCCAACAGCTTTAGCCGTTGAGGAATGGTTGAATGCTAAAGTATATCACAGAACACCAGAAACAGAATAATATGTCTGTTTTAAGCGGTAAAAAAGTGCTATTAGGTATCACTGCTGGAATTGCCGCTTACAAAACGGCAGGTTTAGTCCGTTTATTTATAAAACTAGGCGCAGAAGTTCAAGTAATTATGACTCCTGCGTCTAAAGATTTTATTACCCCCCTTACACTTTCTACACTTTCCAAAAACCCTGTTCATTCTACTTTTTATGACAAAGAAGCAGAAAATGAACTCTGGAATAATCATGTAGAATTAGGGCTTTGGGCAGACATTATGGTCATTGCTCCAGCCACTGCAAATACCCTTTCAAAAATGACAAATGGCGTTTGCGACAACTTATTGTTGGCAACTTATTTGTCTTCTAAATGCCCTGTTTATTTTGCTCCAGCAATGGATTTGGATATGTACATTCATCCATCAACAAAAAATAATTTAGATCAATTACAACATTTTGGCAATGTCATGATTCCTGCAACCTCCGGCGAACTAGCTAGTGGTTTGGTTGGAGAAGGAAGAATGGCTGAACCCGAAGATATTGTATCGTTTATAGAAAAGGATCTTTTAAATAAACAGCCTTTAAAAGGAAAAAAACTACTATTAACTGCAGGTCCTACATACGAAGCAATCGATCCTGTACGTTTTATAGGAAATCATTCATCTGGGAAAATGGGCTTTGCAATTGCAAAAACAGCTGCAAATTTAGGTGCAGAAGTCATTTTGATAGCTGGTCCGAGTGCGGAAACCATTCAGCATTCATTTGTGAAAAGAATTGATGTGAAATCAGCCGAAGAAATGTATACCCAAGCGCATCTGTATTTTAAAGATACTGATATTGCCATACTGTCTGCAGCGGTTGCAGACTATCGACCAAAAAATGTGGCTGCTCAGAAAATAAAAAAGAAGGATGCTACCATTGAAATTGTTTTGGAAAAAACAAAAGACATTTTAGCTTCTTTAGGTGAAATTAAAGAACATCAATTATTAGTAGGTTTTGCATTGGAAACAAATAACGAAGCGGAAAATGCAAAAGGCAAGTTGAAAAAGAAAAATTTAGACCTCATTGTTTTGAATTCCTTACAAGATAAAGGAGCTGGTTTTGCAACAGATACCAATAAAATTACTATTATTGATAAAGATTTGAGCATGCAAACATTCGGATTGAAGTCTAAAGATGCAGTAGCTGAAGACATTATGAAGGCTATTGTCGCCAAATTATAAGTGTAAGATATTGTCTTTGGAGTAGTTGAGAATTCTCCTATGTTTTAGATGCTAACACTTCTTAAACTTGATAAAAAACCAAAAAAATGCAACAAAAAATCGCCCTTTTCTTCCTGTTTTTTTCAACCATTAGTATTAGTGCACAAGAATTAAATTGTTTGGTGACTGTAAATTCAGCACAAGTGCAAGGTTCGAATGTACAGGTGTTTAAAACTCTACAAAGTTCTTTGTCTGAGTTTATCAATCAAACAAAATGGACCGATAATGAGGTTGAGGTGGAAGAGCGAATTACCTGTGCTATGAATATTATCATCACTTCAAGAGACAACAATTCCTTTGAAGCATCCATTCAAGTACAGTCTACAAGACCCGTTTATGGGACCACTTACGATTCACCGATTTTAAATATAAGAGATGAGAAATTTTCTTTTACTTACAACGAGTTTGATCCGTTTATCTACAATCCAAATTCATTTGATAGCAATTTAATCTCTACCATTGTCTTTTATGTCAACATCATTTTAGGGGCAGATGCCGATACTTTTATGAAGTACGGTGGAGAAAAATATTTAAAAGAAGCACAAAATGTAATGTTACAAGCGCAGCAGAGTGGCATTCAGTCATGGCAAAATGTAGTAGGAAAGCAAAATCGTTATTTACTGATTGATAACCTCTTATCTCCGAAACTTAAAAACTATCGAACGCTTATGTATGATTATCATCGAAAGGGATTTGATAATTTACATAATAACGAACGCGCTGCAAAACAAGCTGTTGAGAATAGTTTGATTTCCCTGGAATCAATTTATAACAAAACCGTTGGAAACTATCTCATTCGGTTGTTTTTAGATGCCAAATCCGACGAAATTGTGAATTTATACTCTGGAGGAAGCAAAACACAAAAGGTTTCATTAGTGGCCAAAACGCTTCGTAAAATATCTCCAAATAACAGCGCAAAATGGCGGAAGTTAGATTAGAAATATTCATTAAGATTTAGTAATTTTAATTTTTAAAATAATCAGCCATTGTTGAGTTCTATTTCCATAAATAATTACGCATTAATCAATCATTTACACATTGATTTTTCATCTGGTTTGTCTATTATAACAGGAGAAACAGGAGCAGGAAAGTCCATTTTGTTAGGTGCTTTAGGTTTGGTGCTTGGAAATAGAGCCGATTTGTCTGCTTTAAAAGACAATTCGAAAAAATGTGTTGTAGAAGCAAAGCTTGCGATTGGCACTTATGAACTTCAATCCTTTTTTGAAAATGCGGATTTAGATTATGAACAGGATACGATTATTCGTAGAGAGATTTTACCTTCGGGGAAGTCCCGTGCGTTTGTAAACGATACGCCAGTGACATTATCTGTGTTAAATGCCCTTAAAGTAAAATTGATGGATGTGCACTCGCAACATCAAACAAGTGAACTGTCGGATGTGAATTTTCAATTTACCATGATTGATGCACTTTCTAAGAATCAAACAAAAATAGGTTCCTATAAGAGAGGTTTAAAGCAGTTAAATACACTTAAAAAAGAACTGCTTCAAATAAAAGAAACTCAACGAGAAGCGAACCAACAATATGACTATAATCTTCATTTGTTTGAAGAGTTAGAGGCGGCAAATTTGGTTGCAAACGAACAAGAAACTTTAGAAGTCTCTTTGGACAAACTGAATAATGTAGAAGAAATTCAATTGCATTTGTCAGCAGCATTGTCGCTAACGATTAGTGATGAAATAGGAATTCAAAATCTATTGTCATCTGTGGCAAGTAACCTACAAAAAGTAGCACCATTTTCAAAAGAATACGAAGCAATAGCAACCCGATTTTCGAGTCTTAAAATTGAATTGGATGATCTTGTGGGTGAATTAGAAAATGCCAATGAGCTTTTGGAATTCAATCCCAATGAGGCCGAGAAAATTAATGATCGATTGCAGCTGATTTATAATTTACAGAAAAAGCATTATGTAAATTCGATCTCGGATTTAATCAGTATTCAAACAACACTCTCTGAAAAGTTATTGCAGAAAGAAAATGCTGAGGAAAACATTGCGGCAAAGAATAAAGAAATTGAAGCGATTTCAGAAAAGTTAGACAAAGTTGCGCTTAGTATTTCCGATGCTCGTATAAAAACGGTTCCAAAATTAAAAAAATCACTAGAACATTTGCTCTCAGAACTTGGAATGGAGAATGCTCGTTTTTCAATTCAAATTTCACCTTCTCAAAATTACTTTACCAATGGAAAAGACGAATTACAGTTCTTATTTTCAGCAAATAAAGGAGGTAATTTTGGTGAACTTAAAAAAGTGGCTTCCGGTGGAGAATTGTCGCGAATTATGCTATCTGTCAAGAAAATACTCTCTGAACATACACAATTGCCAACTATTATTTTTGATGAAATAGACACGGGTGTTTCCGGTGAAATTTCAAATAAAATAGCACAAATCATGCAGCAGATGAGTCAGCACATGCAGGTAATTACGATTACGCATTTGCCACAAATAGCAGCAAAAGGAGCACATCATTACAAAGTTTTTAAAAGTGATGTAAACGGCAAAACGACGACGAATTTAAAACAACTTTCTCCAGAAGAAAGAATCATTGAAATTGCAGAAATGTTGAGTGGTAAAGAGATCTCAGACTCCGCACTTACACATGCAAAAGAGTTGTTGCATTAGAAAACAGCAAAAATAATTACCTATTTATACTTTATCAGATACAATTTATTAAAAAGGGAAATAAGGCATCATTTTTCGAGCTTTAAACAAGCATCCTGGAAAATGCTCCGTAGCCTGTGTAAATTATATCATTGTTATGTTCTCCGATTTGACTAAAAAGGTGACGCTTCAAAATTTATTCTTCCATGGAGGTTTTTCAAATATGAGAGTTCGTGATGCTGTCAAGAATCCCGTAGAATGAATAATTCTCAGTAGTTCACTCAAACGACTATGAATAGAGAGTTTAAAGTCGTTTTTATATGTCAATTTCTTAGTAATGAGTATAATTGATTAAATATTATGCTGATAGTATTAGTTTTATTATTAAAATAAATGTAATTTTAAAGCCAATTAACTAATTAACTCTAAACTACCTTTTTATGAAAAAAATTACTTTACTTTTTTTTGCATTTATTACTTCGATATGGAGTGTAAATGCACAATCATTAATTAACATCACTACTTCCGGAGGAAGTTATGGTTCCGAAAAATGGGTAAGTATTACTACCGAAGCAGATGGTGCTGGAACTCAAGTTTGGGGTCAAGGTGATGGTAGTTATGGGAATGAAGCAGGACTTATAAATGAAGATATTTCAATAGCTCCTGGAACTTATTATGTAAATTGTTATGATAGATATGATGACGGTTGGGACGGTACTTTAATTGCTGTTACATCCTCTTCAAATACCATTGGAGATAATGGTGGTGTATCGCCAGATGATGACAATGATGAAGACACTGGCTCTGCATGGGATACGCCAGCTGATGAGTTAGAAGCATCTTTTGTGATTGTGGTGCCAGATCCTCCTTCATGTTCTCAAGTATCTGGAGTAACTGTTGCACCGGTTTCTGGAACAGATGTTACGATTGCATGGACAGCGGGTGATTCTGAGACTGGATGGTCTTATGAGTATGGAGTTACAGGATTTACCCAAGGAGATGGAACTTCTGGAACCACATCAACAACTTCTGTTGATATTAGTGGACTAACTCAAGGATCTGTTTATGATATTTATATACAAGCAAATTGTACTGGAGAAGATAGTACATGGGTCATGGTTACTTTTACTATGCCAATTGAAGGAGATAACATTGTAACTGCAGTTCCTATTACACCTTCTGCTGCCGGAACTGGTTGTGATACAGTTGGTTTTACATTGAATTTTTCTTCTGACGGAACAACGGACAGCGGATTGGACGGTAGCTGTAATAACTCAAATACAGGTTTAGATCAATTTTTTACTTGGACTGCTACTACCGATGCTCTTTTGTTTAATGATGCGCAACCTGGTAATCCAGGGATTGTAGTTAGAGATTTAGCAGGAAATGAAATTTCATGTGCAGAGACTTTTGCTGCTGATGATTCAATTTTATCTGGATGGGCGATTGGAGACGATTTAATCATTCAAATTTATGATTATGGTACTTCGGTATCTGATGTTGCTTTTTGTTTGGAAGAGTTTTCGATGCCAGAAACACCTAATTGTGCTGAAAATTTAAGCCCAACAGATGGTGCTACAAATGTAGCAATTCCACAAGCTGTGATTTCTATTTCTTGGGATGCTCCTGCTACGGGAGTTGCTCCTACTGGTTATGAAGTTTTCCTTGGAACTACTTCTGGGGCTTTAAATTCGTTAGGAGATACTGAAGCAACTACTGTAAGTATTACTAACTTAAATTATGCAACTACTTATTATTGGAAGGTTGTTTCTAAAAATGGTATTTCTGTAGCAGCGGATTGTTCAGAATCAAGTTTTACTACTCAAAGTGCCTCAGTACCTTTCATCTCTAGTTTTGAAAATTACCCAAGTGGTTGGTTTGAAGCTGCTGGTGCATATGGTTCGCCTGCAGGGACAACTTCTACTTTTGCGCAAGGTGATTTTGGGAATGACACTGAAAATGCAAATGGAAAATCGGCAAAAGTAAATATTTATGGAACTATTACTGATGAATATTTAGTTTCTCCAATTTTAGATTTATCTTCTGGAACACATTATTTAAATTTTGATCTTGCATTAACTGCATACAATGCAACAACTGCTGCTACTTTAGGAGCAGACGATTATTTAGCATTGTTGGTTACACAAGATGCTGGAGCTACATGGCAAGAATTAACAAGATGGGATTCAGATAGTACACTCGGTAATACTGGAGATCCAATAGATGAAATTGAGCTTACTGGTTACGGAGCTGAAGTACAATTTGCATTTTATGCATTTTCAGATACCTCAAACGTAGACAATGACTTATTTATTGATAATTTTCAAATTACTGCTGTTTCATTAGCACCAGTTACTGAGCCAACAGAGGCAGCACCAACACCACCTGCAAGAGCAGCAGCAGATGTTATTTCATTATTTAGTGATGCTTATACCGATGTAACATTAACAGAACTCCCTACCGATTGGTCAGATGTAACTACATTTGAAGCAACAACAGTAGCAAGTGATAATGTTTGGAAGTTATCAGGTTTAGAATTCTTAGGAATGGTAACAAACTATGATACAGGTATCGATGTTTCTTCTATGGAGAAATTACACATTGATTACTGGGTTCCAACAGGAGTAGAAAATGAATTACTCGTTAAGATTGTAAATACGGTC
>JABJPX010000076.1 GCA_018663625.1 Polaribacter sp.
ATATAAAAAAACCTCCTAATGAAAATTAGGAGGTATTCTTTATTTTTTTACATCTAATTATTGATGATGATCTTTTTGGATATATTTCCATGTTCATTGGGTATCCGGACTGTATATGTAGCATTTGCTAAAGATGAAATGTCTATGGTGATATGGGTGCTCCTATCTTCTAACGCGACCGTTTTTACCAGCCTTCCTGTCAAATCATGTATCTCTATAGTATGCAGTGTCAGCGCATTTGGATTATTGATATAGAGTGTACTTCCTTTTACAACAGGATTCGGATAGATCTCTAATGAATCTTCAAGCTTTTTGGTCCTTCCAATTCTAAGCACCGGTGCTCCTTCATATGCTCCTAAACTTGGTATTGCTGGTCTGGTAGCTCCTATAATATCTTTGGTAGGAGCTCCCGTTGCAGTCCCTGCTTCAATCAATAGCGTACTACCTTTATCGGGTACAAAACCATCATCGGATGTAAGCCATTCATTATCTGCACCTTTTGGATTATCAGGACTTACAAAAAGTGTTGTTAAATCCGTAATGGCGCTTAAATCTACTGCCCCGGTATTAAAGTTTGTGTCTGTGAGCAACACACTATCGCTTTTGTCTGTAGCATTATTACTTATAGAAACAACATCTTCTTGCGCAACGTTTTTAAGCTCTGGAGAAATTGTAGTTCCTTCATTAGTGGTTTTGTTATTGTAAAATACATTGTTGTGCATGGTGAAGGCGTAATTTGCTTTAAAAATTGAAGTAGATTCAGTAAGATCTACACAAGCTTCATAGGTATTGTTTATAAAGGTAGAATTGATCAAGGAAATCGACCAAGAAAGATTGTTTGCAAAAGAATTACCTCCAACATAGAAACTCTTGCTGCTAAAATCGTTATCTAATACTAATAAGTTACGGTATGTATGATTGATGTCATTCACAATGGAAGCTGCTCCAATGCGAATTCCGGTATTGTTGTACATCACAGAATTTGAGAACTCTGCATTTAAAACATCAGCAGAGATAATTAGATTGCCTTCTTTTTCATTCCCTAGTTCTTGAAAAATACTCCGGTCAATAATAACGCTCTCGGCATTAAAATAACCCTCGGTTGCATCTCCACTTTTTCGAATCACAGAATTGCTAATCTGCACTGGAGCTGTTTCATTTCTAGCATACACTATCATCCCATAAAAAGCCTCTTTTCCGTACTGAAACAAGCAATTGTTTACGGTCACTGCAGAGCGGTTTGCAGTAATAAAAGCACCTTTTGCTTTATCTTCTCTATCATTATCGAGTGTACCTTCCCCTTCAACATATTGAAAGGTAAGCCCATCGAAAGTTACGGTTGAATTGTGGATCAGCATAATTCGGTTGGCAAATCTATTTTATCAGAATAAAAGTTCTCTGGATCAGTGAAATCGTGGATGTTCCTATAATATACATTTCCGTCAAGATAGGTGGGATTGGCTTGGATGTTGCGTTGCTCTAAACTGGTTTCTGTGCCAGCAAAACCCCCATAAATGGTCACATCTCGGTTCTGAATAAAAAAAGGATTACTGTAAGAATCGAATGGTGTAGTATTGAGTATTGATTCTAAGCCTATACCATCATCTAAATAATAGTTTCCAGCAGCAATCCAAATTTGAGTGGCATTGGGGTCTCCAAAGCGAAGCGCATCGTGTAGGCTTCTAAAGGCAGTATTCCAGATGGTTCCATAGGTTTCTACCTCAAAAAAATCAATATTTTTGCGCTTATCAACATCTACATAAATAATGATTTCGTCGTCTGCATGTGCATAGGCACTCGCAAAAGTGATAAACACAAAAAATAAAAATAAAAACAGTTTTTTATTGATACAAAAGCTATTCATAATGATATGATTTTAAAAATTAGTATTAAATTATTAACATAGTATTACACAAAGGTATCATAAAAATAGAAACAACAAAATTTTGAAGCAATCGGATGTTTCTTTAAAAGCATTCCTTCAATCCGTAAATTGGTGGTGACTAAGATTTCATTTTGATTTGAAATCACCTTAGCTGCATTGCTGCCAGCCTATTCTGTAATGGTATATGGTTACAACAGTATCGTTTATAGATAAAATCTCCAACAATTTCGGAAGGGTTGTAATCAATGATGTAACTCTAAATAATAACTTTTAGATGCGTTTGCCCTGTTGTTTAAAACCTTATATTTGTCTGTATCACGTTAAAACTTTTTGGGATGAAATTATGGATTCAATTTTGCGCAGTTGCGCTCCTATTTTTTACAGCATGTAAAGAAGTAAAAACAGCAGAAAAGGAAGCTGTAAAAGCCCCAACCGCATACCAATCTTTTGGAGATGTCATTACAGACGAAAACGTACTTTCTTCAGAAGCAGTCCTCGCTCAAATGAAAATATTGCAAGTAGGAGATACCCTTCCGGTAAAATTTACTACTACCATTAAAGAAGTATGTACAAGCAAGGGGTGTTGGATGAAGTTGCCTTTAAATGAAGCCGAAGAAACAATGGTACGATTTAAAGACTATGGTTTTTTTATGCCCTTAGACTCAGAAGGAAAAGAAGTTATAGTTGAAGGACTCGCTTTTGTAAAACAAACTTCAGTAGCAGAATTACAACATTATGCAAAAGATGCAGGAAAGTCAACCCAAGAAATTGCAAATATTAAAGTCCCAGAAACCACCTTTGCTTTTGAAGCAAATGGTGTTTTACTAAAAACAAAATAACGCATTGAAAAGAGAAATCATCATTACCTCAGATGGTTCTACAACCATACAGCTCCCCGATTGGAATGAACAATACCATTCAAAGCACGGTGCCATACAAGAAGCCTATCATGTTTTTTTAGATACGGGATTTTTTAAGATTGATTTACAAGAAATCGCTATTTTAGAAATTGGTTTTGGAACCGGTTTAAATGCTTTTATTACATTTTTGGAAGCGAAGAAATTGCAAAAGAAAGTGAATTATGTAGGTGTGGAAGCCTATCCAATTTCCATGGAAGAATTTCAGAAATTGAATTATGTTTCCGAATTAAAAGCCCTTGAATTTCAGTCTGTTTTTGACGAAATGCACCGTATTTCATGGGAAAAGGAGCATTCTATCTCAAAAGATTTTCAGTTGTTGAAACGGAAACAATTTTTTCAGGATATTCAGGATACAGCTGCTTTTGATCTGATTTATTTCGATGCATTTGGAGCGCAAAATCAACCCGAATTGTGGACGGAAGCAATCTTTTTAAAAATGTATAAAGCGATGAAAAAAGAAGGTGTTTTGGTAACCTACTCCGCAAAAGGAAGCGTTCGAAGAGCGATGCAAGCTGTTGGTTTTATGGTAGAAAGATTGCCAGGACCCCCAGGAAAAAGAGAAATGTTAAGAGCAACAAAACGATAAATAGAGTATATGAAAATAGGAAGGAAATTCGGAAATCAAAAGAAACCAAAGCCGCAAAAAGGTGCTTTTCTAGTGCTCCTTTTAATCATTGTTTTATTTCTTTGGTTCAAAGCAGAAAGTTTAATTACTGGATTGTTTTAAAAATAAATAGGAACGTACTCCATAGATAAGAATACACAAAAACAACCGTTGTGGCGATAGAAAAAATAATTTTAGGAATAGATCCAGGAACGACCATTATGGGGTTTGGATTGATAAAAGTCGTTGGAAAGAAGATGGAATTTATTCAAATGAATGAATTGATGCTTCAGAAATACGATGACCATTACTTGAAATTAAAACTCATTTTTGAGCGAACAATCGAATTGATCGACACCTATCATCCAGATGAAATTGCCATTGAAGCGCCTTTTTTTGGTAAAAATGTACAATCCATGTTAAAGCTAGGGAGGGCACAAGGGGTTGCTATGGCCGCAGGTTTGTCAAGAGAAATTCCGATTACAGAATACCTGCCAAAGAAAATTAAAATGGCCATTACTGGAAACGGAAACGCTAGCAAAGAACAAGTGGCGCTCATGCTAAAATCGCTATTGAATTTAAAAACCTTGCCTAAAAACCTCGATGCAACCGATGGTCTCGCAGCTGCAGTATGTCATTTTTACAATTCAGGAAAAGTGGTTGGTGGAAAAAATTATACTGGTTGGGCTAGCTTCGTGAAACAAAACGAAAAGAGAGTTAAAAAGTGATTTTTAGTTTTTAGTGGGAATGAGATGACTTTTAGTTAATGAGTTTTGAATTAAGAATAATAGTATGAGTTTTACACAATTATTAGCGTTTAAAAAATCTTTTTCATTGGCAATGAAGATTTTTGAAATTTCAAAAAAATTCCCGAAAGAAGAAAAATATTCTTTAACAGATCAAATTCGAAGATCCTCAAGAAGTGTTTCTGCTATTATTTCTGAAGCGTATAGGAAAAGATTATATCCAAAGCACTTTATTAGTAAGTTATCAGATTCTGATGCAGAAAATTCAGAAACACAAACTTGGCTCATGTTTGCTTTGAAATGTAATTATATTGATACACCTACATATGATATTTTATCATCTGAGAATGCTGAAAATTGGTAAGTTAATTAATTACATGATTCTGAAACCTGAAACCTGAACCCAGAAACCAGAAAACTAAAACCTGAAACCTGAAACCCAACCCATGGCCGGAATTTACATACATATCCCGTTTTGCAAGCAAGCCTGTTTTTATTGCGACTTTCATTTTTCTACCTCATTGAAAAAGAAGGATGCATTGATTTCATGTTTGGTTAAAGAAATTGAGCTCAGAAAAAAAGCGTTAAACAATCAAATAGTTGAAACAATTTATTTTGGTGGTGGAACGCCAAGCATGTTATCTGCTAAAGAAATTTCCCTTTTGATTGCTGCGGTATATAAACACCATACAGTTGTAGCTTCACCAGAAATAACCTTAGAAGCGAATCCAGATGACCTGTCCGAAGAAAAAATAATAGAACTCTCCCATACACCTATCAATCGCTTAAGCATTGGTGTGCAATCGTTTTTTGAAAAAGATTTAAAGTTAATGAATCGTGCACATTCCTCCTCGGAAGCCCACACATCATTAGAAATCGCCACGCGCTATTTTGAGAATATTTCTATCGATTTAATATATGGAATTCCAGGATTGACCCATGAAGAATGGCAACAAAATATACAAACTGCATTGAATTTTAATGTTTCTCATATTTCGAGTTATGCCTTAACAGTAGAACCAAAAACGGCTTTAGAAAAACTGATTAAGAAAGGTAAGATTGAAAAAGTAGATGAAGTTTTGGCGCAAGAACAATTTTTTATTTTAAGAGACCTACTAGAAAAGGCAAATTTTGTGCATTATGAGTTGTCTAATTTTGGAAAAGAAAACTACTTCAGTAAAAATAATACGGCTTATTGGTTGGGGAAATCGTATCTCGGAATTGGACCCTCAGCACATTCTTTTGATGGAAAGCAACGCAGTTGGAATGTTCGAAATAACACACAATATATCAAAGAAATTGAATTGAATAAGCTGCCGATTGAGAGCGAAGTACTCAGTGTAACCGATCGTTATAATGAGTATGTAATGACAGGATTAAGAACGATTTGGGGGGTTTCTTTGGAGAAAATTAAAACTGATTTTGGATCAAAGTATGTGACATATATACAAACAGAATCAGAAAAATACATTCAGCAAAAACTTTTGTATGTTGAAGCAAATACATTAAAAACTACGAAAGAAGGTGCTTTTTTAGTAGACGGTATCGCAGCTCATTTATTTCTTTTGAATTAGTTTTATCTGGGTATATAGATGCTTGAAATTCTAGTTTTAAAAACTTATATTTGAGTCAATAAGTATCTTTTTTGAAAAAAAAATAAAGCCACCTTTTAATGAAAGCAATTATAGAATATAATTCTCGAAAAATAGCCATTGATGTTTCCAAACCCATTGATATTTCGATTGCCATAGACGCAACAAAAGAAAATATAAATGCCTGGTATATTGATGATCCAAAGATCTTTCCTCAGAAATTAGATGACGATATTATAAAGGTTACCGAGGGGGCTGTTGTCAATTTTAATAACATTCATTTCAATCCGCATTCGCATATTACACACACAGAATGTGTAGGTCATATTACAGAAAAAGTGCATTCTGTAAATCAAAATTTAAAACATTTTTTCTTTGTTACAGAAGTAGTTACTGTGGCACCAGAAGTTATCAATGGCGATTTTGTGATTTCAAGAAAACAATTACAAACACAAATAAGAAATAAAAAAAGAGACGCTATAGTCATTCGCACATTGCCAAATTTACCTGATAAAAAATCCAAAAGATACTCCAACACAAATCCTACCTATCTTTCAGAAGCCGCCGCAATTTATCTAAAAGAAAAAGGAATCAAACATTTATTGGTGGATTTGCCTTCGGTTGATAAAGAAAAAGATGGAGGTCAATTGTTAGCACACAACGCATTTTGGAATACCAGTGGTGCTTTACGAATGGATGCAACCATTACCGAATTTATTTACGTACCAAATGCTGTTTTAGATGGAGAGTACTTATTAAATTTAATGATTGCACCCTTTGAGAATGATGCAACACCAAGCAAGCCTGTCTTATATAAAATTTTAGTAGATGAGAAAAAACAATAAAAGAAAATACGCCCTTTATGGTTTAGTATTCTTTCTTGTTTTGGCGATAAAGAGTGTAGTGTATTCCGACATTCCTGTTGAAATATTAAAAGAGAAATATGCCAATGAATTTTCGAAATTTGTTGAAATAGACGGCATGCAAGTACACTATAGAGTAGAAGGAAAAGGAATGCCAATTGTATTGATTCATGGCACAGGAGCATCCTTACACACGTGGGATGATTGGACACTGAAACTCAAAGAAAACTACCAAGTAATTCGAATGGATTTGCCCGCTTTTGGACTTACAGGCCCTAATAAAAGTGGTGATTATTCCATTAAGCAATACACCCAGTTTTTAGAAGAATTTGTTGTTAAAATGAAACTCGATTCTATGTTTTTAGCAGGAAATTCATTGGGTGGAAATATTGCTTGGAACTATGCTTCAAAAAATCCAGAGAAAGTACAGAAACTCATTTTAGTAGACGCAAGCGGATTGCCAACAAACAAACCACAACCCTGGATTTTTAAAATGGCAAAAACACCTGTTTTAAGCAAGCTTTTTCTATACATCACTCCTAGAAGCATCATTGAAGACAATCTAAAACAAGTCTATGAAGACGATACTAAGATTTCAGATGCGCTGATTACCCGTTTCCACGATATGGCATTAAGAGAAGGAAATCGAAAAGCATTTGTAGACCGAGCAAAAATAGATTTTACAACATCAGAAGCATCAAAAAAAGAGCAACTGCAAAACATTCAAACACCTACTTTATTAATTTGGGGAGCAAAGGATACTTGGATTCCTTTAGAGAATGGAAAAAGAATGGACACTCTTTTACCCAATTCAAAATTAGTAGTACTTCAAAATTCAGGACACGTTCCAATGGAAGAAAATCCAAAAGAAAGTTTCAAGGTTTTGAATGATTTTTTACATCAAAAAAATAACTAATTTTAAGCATGCACATTGAGCAATTAAGAAATTTTTGTATTGCAAAAAAAGGAGTTACAGAACATTTTCCTTTTGACGCCGTTACCTTGGTTTTTAAAGTAAAGGGAAAAATGTTCCTGTTAACAGGGCTGGATTCTTGGGAAAATGGCGATCAAAAAATAAATTTAAAATGTGATCCAGAAAAAGCGATCGAGCTCCGTGAATCTTATGAAGACATTACAGCAGGTTGGCACATGAGTAAAAAACACTGGAATACGGTGGCACTAAATACAGGAAATATTTCAGATGATTTCGCAGCAGAACTCATCAATCATTCATATGATTTGGTGGTCAAAGGATTGACCAAAAAAATGCAGCAAGAATTAGAGAACTTATAAGTCTTCTAAAAACCCTTCAATTTAAAAAGTAAATTTGGATCTGGACAAATACTTTTCCAAATTGCACGTTCGCTTTCAAAAGCGACTCCTGGAAAATCATCCGTGTAGTCGAGTCGGCTAAGCATAATTTCGAAATGCAAGTGCGGAACCCAATCGCCATTCTCAGCAGCATTTGCCAAAACAGCAATTTGTTCTCCCTTTTTAATCGTACTGCCAATAGGGTGTTTTCGAACACTTTTCACAGTATTGTGCCCGTACAAAGTATAAAAATGAAAGTCAGCTACCCGATGTTTTAAGATCAGCAAACCGCCATATCCTTTATGAAATGCATCCTCCGTAACACAAACAACCTCTCCGTCTAGAAGTGCATGCACAGGGGTTTTTTCTGGCAGCCAAAAATCCAGCCCAAGATGTATATTTCTCCGTTCGACACCATTTTCATATTCTCGTTTATAGATATCAGAAGTATACAACGCTCGTTTCTCCAAATAACCGCCAGCAATGATTTTAGTAGGAACCTTCTTTTGCAGTGCTTCCAGTTTTTTTTGAAAAAACGCTAAATCGTTAAATTCTTCAATGCCCCCTATAAATGCACTACTCGTACTTAAGTCGATATGGTGAATTTCATTTTTGTGTACTGTTGGAAAAAGCGTTTTTAAAGAAAAAAATTCAGTCGCAGCCCAGTTTTTAAATTTTGTTGCATTCGGGTGTATTATAAATCCATACTTATTTTTAAAGTTTTGAAAAGCCAATGCAGTATCCATTCCATAAAAATAAGATAAAGTTCAGAAATCCGTCCACAAACATTTCATATTCTTTGTAGATTTGTTTTAAAATGACTGAATGATAGTTCAAGGAAATATAGTTGATATTGTAGGCAAACGAATTTATAAAGGAGAAGTTTGTGTTGAAAATGGCGTAATTACCCAAATTAACGCCGCAAATCATACTATAGAAAACTATATAGTACCAGGTTTTGTAGATGCACATATTCATATTGAAAGTTCCATGTTGGTGCCTTCCGAGTTTGCAAAAATTGCAGTGCTACACGGCACTGTTGCAACCGTTTCAGACCCCCACGAAATTGCCAATGTATTGGGAGTGAAAGGAGTGGAGTTTATGATTGAAAATGGAAAGAAGGTACCTTTGAAATTCAATTTTGGTGCCCCTTCATGTGTACCGGCAACTTCCTTTGAAAGTGCAGGAGCCATTATTGATGCTGAAGATATTAAAAAAATGATGCAAAATCCAGACATCAAATACTTGGCAGAAATGATGAATTACCCGGGTGTTTTATTTGACGATCCAGAAGTACTTGCCAAGATACAGCATGCTAAAAACAATCACAAACCCATAGACGGGCATGCGCCAGGTTTGAGAGGCGAGGAGCTAACCAAGTACATTTCTGCCGGAATTTCTACAGACCATGAATGTTATTCCTATGACGAAGCTTTAGAAAAGTTGCAAAAAGGAATGAAAGTTATTATTAGAGAAGGAAGTGCTGCTAAAAACTTTGAAGCCCTCATTGATTTACTTCCAACTCATTTTGAAAAGATGATGTTTTGTTCCGATGACAAGCACCCCGATGATTTACTACTCGGACATATCAATCAACTCTGTGAAAGAGCAGTCGCAAAAGGAATGGATGTTTTTAAAGTGTTGCAAGTGGCTTGTATAAATCCCGTAAAGCATTACGGCTTAGATGTTGGCTTATTGCAAAAAGGAGATCCCGCTGATTTTATTGTGATTGAAGATTTAGAAAAATTCAAGGTGTTAGCAACCTATATCAATGGAGCATTGGTTGCCAAAAATGGAACTTCCTTTGTAAAAGATATTGCTTTTGACGTCTTGAATAATTTCAATACAGATAAAAAAAAGATCTCCGATTTTGAATACCTATCAACAGCCCAGAGAATCAGAGTCATTGAAGCCCTGGATGGCGAACTTGTAACGCATCAAATAGAAGCAGATAGCCTCATTGAAAATGGCAACTTAGTTTCCAATACCAGCACAGATGTTTTAAAAATGACTGTTGTAAATCGTTATAAAAATGAAAAACCAGCCATTGCATTTATTAAGAATTTCGGATTGAAAGAGGGCGCTATTGCCAGTTCAGTAGGGCATGATTCCCATAATGTTATTGCAGTAGGTGTTTCAGATGCGGCCATTTGCAAAGCTGTAAATTTAATTATTAAAAATAAAGGAGGCATTTGCGCCGTTAGTGCTTCCGGAGAAATAATAGTACCATTGCCCGTAGCAGGAATTATGTCCGACAAGTCTGCACAAGAAATTGGCGCGGCCTATGCAACATTAGATGCCAAAGCAAAGGAAATGGGAAGTACCTTGCGAGCGCCCTATATGAGTTTGTCTTTTATGGCATTGTTGGTTATTCCCGCTTTAAAATTATCCGACAAAGGGTTGTTTGACGGAACCTCTTTTACATTTACCTCTTTAGAAATATAAGCCCTTTTACAGGAATCATAAAACACCAAGAAAGTCGTACTTAAAACACTACTTTTGTCAGCATCAACCTAAAAAAATACCATGAGTTTACAACAAGATTTAGAAATTAGAAGTGGAAATCAATGCGAGTTGTGTGCTTCAAAAGAGAAACTATCCGTTTATGAAGTAAAACCAACGATTACGGTAGGTGGAAGTGGCGTTGATGGAAGTTTACTTGCTTGTGAAACTTGTGTCACACAAATAGACAATCCTGAAGCTACAGAAGCAAACCATTGGCGTTGTTTAAACGACTCGATGTGGAGCGAGCACAGAGCTGTAAAAGTGGTTGCTTGGCGCTTATTGGCTCGTTTACGAAACGAGGGGTGGCCAAAAGATTTATTGGACATGATGTATTTAGAAGATGACGATTTGCGTTTTGCAAAAGAATCAGGAGACCATTTAGACGAGAGTGAAAAAATAATTCATAGAGATGCAAACGGTGCTATTTTACAAGCTGGAGATACTGTGGTTTTAATAAAAGATTTGAAAGTGAAGGGGTCTAGTTTGGTTGCCAAACAAGGAACTGCCGTCCGTAGAATTTCATTAGATCATGAAAATGCGAAATATATTGAAGGAAAAGTTGGGCCTACTCAAATTGTAATCATTACCGATTATGTAAAGAAAATGGCAGAGAAAGAGTAGTTTTTTTTTGGCGTTCCAACAAATGTTTCAATCGCAAACGCGCATATTTGTTAAAATTAGAATTCTAATATTTGTTGATTTTTAGAAATAAGAATAGAATTACCGTCATTTGTTAGGTTGATATTTATATGATTTTTTAGAATTTCTTTGATTATATTTGATTGAAAATGAAGTAAAAAAAATAAAACCATGAAAGAAAAATTAATTTTACTGGCAACCATTCTTATGTTTGCTTCTTGTGGGACAAAAAAATTCAATCAGAAATGGTTGGATAAAAAAGCGCCAGAAACATTTAAAGCAAGGTTTGAAACCACCCAAGGGAACTTTGATATTGAAGCCAAAAGAGTTTGGTCTCCCAAAGGAGTCGATCGTTTGTATCAATTAATAAAGTATGGATATTATGACGATGTTGCGATTTATAGAGTGGTGCCCAACTTTGTAGCTCAATTCGGAATTCACAATGACTCTATAATCAATAGCAGTTGGAGAGAAGGAATTGAAGACGAACCTGTTGTTCTAAAAAACGATGCGATGACCATTTCGTTTGCAAGAGGTGCTGTTAAAACAAGATCCAATCAAATATTCATCAATTTAAAAGACAATAACCGTTTGGATACGGCAGATTATTCTGGAGTCGTTGGTTTTCCAGCAGTTGCAAAAATAACAGCAGGGAAAGACAATGTATTGAAATTCTATGACGGATATGGAGATAAATTAGGCACCCAACAAGGAAAAATAAATAAATTTGGAAATGCTTTTTTAAGAGAAAAATATCCAAAAGTAGATTACATCATCAAAGCCTACTTTATCAAATAAAAAAAGCCGCTTTTAAGCGGCTTTTTTTATTTGTTTTTTGTGTAAATGTAGAAGTTGGGATCTACCTCAAAATCTGCGTTCTTTTCTTTGAAGGGTTTTGTTTGAATTTTCGATGTTGGATACAGCCACATTGGTTTTTCATTGATAAAAATCCTTACGGGCATTTTAAAATCCTTTACAACGTTTGCCCATTTATAGGATAGCACCCCATTTTGAAGTTGAGATTCAAAAACAGGAATTCTGATATCTCTTAAATATTGATCGAAAACAGCCGTTAAATCAATGCCAATTTCAGTACTTAAAAAGTTTTCAATTTGCATGGTAGTCACTGTCTGATGATAAAAAACAGCATTCATTTTTCTTAGAATCGCTCTCCATTTATCATCATTGTCTACCAATTGTCTTAAGGTATGTAATAGGTTGCCACCTTTGTTATACATGTCTGAAGAACCTTCGCTATTAACATCGTATTGGCCAATAATTGGGTGTTGGTTTGCAATCGATCGGCGCAAACCAATCACATATTCCGATGCCGCTTTTTTGCCGTAATAATAGTCTAAAAATAAACTTTCAGAATAGTTGGTAAAACTCTCATGAATCCACATATCAGCAATGTCTTTATTGGTAATGTTGTTCGCAAACCACTCGTGTCCAGCTTCATGAATAATAATAAAATCGAATTTTAATCCCCAGCCCGTTCCCGATAAATCGCGCCCTAAATAGCCTTTTTTATATTGATTTCCATAGGTTACAGAACTTTGGTGTTCCATGCCTAAATAAGGAACCTCTACCAATTTAAATCCGTCTTCATAAAAAGGATAGGGCCCAAACCAATGCTCAAAAGCTTTCATCATTTTTGGCGCATCTTTAAAATGTTTTTTGGCTTTTTTAAGATGGTCTTTCAAGACAAAATAATCCATGTCTAAGGCTCCTTTTTCACCCTCATATACTTCAGAGAAATGGGCATAGTCGCCAATATTTACATTCACACCATAATTGTTGATTGGGTTTTTTACAGTCCAATGATAAGTTTTGGTTGCTCCATGATCCACAATTTCTTTTAGTTTCCCGTTCGAAATGTCCATCAAATTGCTAGGAACCGTAACGCTAATGTCCATGTTTTCAACCTCATCATACATGTGGTCTTTACAGGGCCACCAAACACTTGCTCCCAAGCCTTGACAGGAAGTGGCGACAAAATGATTGCCATTGTTGTCTTTTTTCCATGAAAAGCCACCATCCCAAGGAGCGTTAATCGCTTCTTTTGGGTTTCCTTGATAGTGTACTATAATACTTTCAGAATTACCGATTTCTTGTTTTTTTACGAGTTGCACAAAATGCGCATTCCCCAAATGAACAACCTCTAATTCTTTGCCGTCTTGGGTGACCTTTGTAATGGTTAAAGGCACCTGTAAATCGACTTGTAAGGTTTGGTATTCTGACAAGACCGTATAGGCAATGGTGTTTTTTCCAGTGATGAATTTCTCGTCTGGAACCACTTCTAATTCTAAATGATAGTAGGTTAAATCCCACCAAATTCTTTCGGGCGTAACGCTTCCACGTAAAGTATCTTGTTGGGTAAAAATCATTTTCTCACTCAATAGGCCTTGTGCTTGCAAGCAGCATACATTAAGGACTGCAAAAATTAAAGAAAGATATAAACGGTATTTCATAACGAAAGTTTTAAAGGCTCTTATTTTGATAACTCAGTAAAATTTTTGTAAAAATGAGGAATGGTTTCGATACCTTTTAAGTAATTCCAAATACCAAAATGCTCGTCTGGAGAGTGAATGGCATCCGAATCTAGTCCAAAGCCCATTAAAATGGTTTTGCTTTTGAGTTCTTGTTCAAATAGGGCAACAATCGGAATAGATCCACCACTTCGTTGTGGAATGGGTGTTTTTCCAAAGGTGGTTTCATAGGCATTGCTTGCCGCTTTGTAGGCAATGGTATCTATTGGAGTTACATAGCCTTGTCCGCCATGGTGTGGGGTTACTTTTACGGAAACCGATTTAGGTGCGATGCTTTCAAAATGATTTTTAAACAATTCCGTGATGTCTCTCCAATCTTGATTGGGCACCAAACGCATCGATATTTTTGCATAGGCTTTGCTGGCAATTACGGTTTTTGCACCTTCTCCCATGTAGCCTCCCCAAATTCCGTTGACGTCTAAGGTAGGGCGAATGGAATTTCTTTCGTTGGTCGAATATCCTTTTTCACCATACACATCGCCAATATCGATGGATTTTTTATAGTTTTCTATATCAAAGGGTGCTTTTGCCATTTCGGCTCTTTCTTCCAGTGATAAATCGGCAACATTATCGTAGAAGCCGGGAACGGTTATGTGGTTGTTTTCATCGTGAAGCGATGCAATCATTTTTGTTAAAATATTGATGGGGTTGGCTACGGCACCTCCATACAATCCAGAATGTAAATCTCTATTGGGGCCAGTTACTTCAACTTCTACATAGCTTAAACCACGCAATCCCGTGGTAATGGATGGAATGTCATTGGCAATCATCCCTGTATCTGAAATTAAAATAACATCATTGGCTAATTTTTCTGTATTTCGAGGCACAAACCAAGAGAGGCTTTCTGAGCCTACTTCTTCTTCTCCTTCAATCATAAACTTCACATTACACGGCAAGTTTCCAGTAGAAATCATATATTCTATGGCTTTTACATGCATGTACATTTGTCCTTTGTCATCACAAGCACCTCTTGCAAAAATGGCCCCTTCAGGATGGATCTCCGTTTTTTTGATTACCGGCTCAAAAGGAGGAGACGTCCACAATTCAATAGGATCTGCCGGTTGCACATCATAATGGCCATACACCAATACGGTTGGTAAGTTGGGATCGATGATTTTTTCTGCATAAATAATTGGATATCCAGGCGTTTCACACAATTCTACGTGGTCGCAACCCGCTTTTTCCAAACTTTTTTTAACAAAGTCTGCGGTGTTTAATACATCTTGATGGTACGCAGAATCTGCGCTCACAGAAGGAATTTTTAACAATTCGATAAGTTCGTCGATAAAACGATTTTTATGATTTTCTATATAGTTGGTAACCTCTTGCATGTCTAAAATTTTTATGTATCAAAAATAGAAAAATAATAATGAACTTCTTTGCAGTTTGTAAGTATTGTTTATATTTGCAGCCCAGTTTATTGGGAGCAATTGCAGGCGTGGTGGAATTGGTAGACACGCTAGACTTAGGATCTAGTGCCGCGAGGTGTGAGAGTTCGAGTCTCTCCGCCTGTACAACACAAAACCTCAACATCTATATTTTTAGATGCTTGAGGTTTTTTAATATCTTAATTTTTGCAAATATTTTACTGCTAGAATATTTTAATGTGCTTTTCTTGAAAAAACAAAGTTGTTTTTTAGACCTCTGTTGCAAATGAGGATGTGTTTCCTCAATTCTACAAATTAAAGAATAAAATTTTTGGACTTATTTATTTAAAAAAAAATTATAAATCAATTGTTAATTGCAACTTATTCATTAAATTTACAGAACTCTTCTGCAGTTTTTCATTACAGGCACAATCGGGGGATTTTGATTTGAAACGAAAGTTAGACCACTGCAGGAGATCTTTTACAAAAAACCCCATAATACACCTTAACTTTAACGACCAATAGCAGCAACAATCCCCATTGCATTCAATCGAGTTTGAATCGGTAATTCCATTAACAAATTGCTACCTGCAGGCAAACAATTAACATCGTTATAAAGTTGATGCATCTTCATAAATTTCATATCTTGTTTTCAAAATAAATTTAATTTTTATGAAAGCAATTGTTTGCAATCAGTTTGGGCAGCCCAATACGCTTCAATATCAAGAAGTAGCAACACCAAGTCCAAAAGAGGATGAAATTTTAATCAGCGTAAAAGCCTGCAGTGTTAATTTTCCAGATACCTTAATTATCCAAGGAAAGTATCAATTTCGACCTCCATTTCCTTTTTCACCTGGAAGTGATGTTGCAGGTATTGTATTGCAAGTTGGCAAGCAGAGATCTCCATTTAAAGTAGGAGATGCCGTTGTTGGTTTCGTTCCATTTGGTGGGTTTGCCGAGCAGGTGCTCATAAAATCCTCCGATTGTTTTCCAAAACCAAAAGGAATGACCATGGTAAATGCTGCAGCATTTTTGTTGGCATACGGAACTTCTTATCATGCGCTGAAAGATAGGGCAAACTTATTAAAAGATGAGACTGTTTTAGTTTTAGGTGCTTCTGGTGGGGTGGGCTTAACGGCTGTTGAGTTGGCAAAGTTAATGGGAGCAAAAGTAATTGCTGCAGCTTCTACCAAAGAAAAATTGGCCCTGTGTCAACAATTTGGCGCTGATGAAGTGATTCATTATCAGGAAGAGAATTTAAAAGATCGGGTCAAGGAATTGACCAACGGCAAAGGAGTAGATGTTATATTTGATCCGGTTGGCGGTTCTTTTTCAGAAGCTGCTTTGAGAGCAATTGCATGGAAAGGAAGGCATTTAGTTGTTGGTTTTGCCAATGGAGAAATCCCGAAAATCCCTGTGAATCTAACTTTGCTAAAAGGAGCCAGTATTGTGGGCGTTTTTTGGGGAGCATTTGCACAAAAAGAACCTCAAAAGAGTTTGGCAAATATACAGCAACTCCTTACTTGGTTTTCAAAAGGAAAAATAAACCCTCACATCGATAAAACCTATTCTTTACAGGATGCTCCAAAAGCCTTGGAAGACATGATGCAACGAAAAGTAAAAGGGAAGATCGTAATCGATATGGAGCTTTAAGACTTTGAGTTGATTGGAATTTCTTCAAAATCAGCTGTTTTTTCTGCGTTTAAAAACAAATGATTTGCTTGTTCGGGAAGGGCTGTAAGTTTGCGCTTGGTTAAATCCATCCATGCACCGTACACTTTGATGACGGCAGACAATTCTCCAGCTTCATTAAACACTTCATGCCTTAATTTCCAGCGTTCATTTTTGGAGGATGCTCCTGCTAGTAAAATGTTTACTGTGATGTTTTCTCCTAAATGAATTTCTTTTCTAAAAGAGGTTTCTTCGGTAAATAAAATAGGCCCCACATTGTGTTTTGTAAACTCTTGTATCGAAAAATTTTGTTCCGAAAAATAACGAATTCTTACCTCTGCTGCATACTCGTTGTATGCGGTATGGCGTAGGTGTCTGTTGGGGTCAAAGTCGGACCATTTTGTTGCAAAAGTTACTTTATAACTCATTGTATTTAATTTTTAACATCTAAGGCATCTCGCAAGGTATTTCCTAATAGCATGAACGCCATTACCAAACTCATAATGGCCAAACCAGGAATAATTGCCAAAAAAGGTTTTCCTAAAATAATATAATTATAGTGGTTTTTAATCATTGCTCCCCAAGATGGTGTAGGGGGTTGAGCGCCAATTCCAAGAAAACTCAATCCGCTTTCAATTAAAATAGCACCTGCAAAATTAGCGGCAGAAATGACAATAATAGGGGCCATAATGTTGGGTAAAATATGGCGAAAAATAATTCTAAAATCAGAGAAACCCAATGCTTTTGCAGCTTCCACATATTGTTGTTGTTTCATGGTAATTACCTGCCCTCTTACTACTCTGGCAACTTCTACCCACATGGTGAGTCCGACTGCAATAAAAACTTGCCAAACACCTTTTCCGAGCGCCAAAGTAATTGCGATGACCAATAACAACGTTGGAATGGACCAGGTAATATTGATAACCCACATGATAAGTGTGTCTATTTTTCCGCTAAAATACCCTCCAATGGCGCCCATAAAAACACCAATAAAAAGAGAAATAAATACCGCTATAAAACCAATAGAAAAAGAAATTCGTGTACCTATTAATAAGCGACTTAATAAATCTCTACCATATTTGTCGGTTCCGAAATGAAAAGTTTTTTCTTTGATATATGTGTCGGGCTTATTATTAAAGATGGCAAGGGGGTATGCTTTTAGAAGTGCATCTGCATATTGTTTTACTTCTAAATTTTTCCCGTTTATTTTGTAGGATATAATTGGAATTTCTGTTCCTGTATTTTTGTTTCCGTGTAATAAAAAATCGAACAATGATGTTTCTTTTTTTATCGTAGACGGAATGGTTAACATATTCACTTTAAAACCCGGTGGTTTTGAGTGAATTTCTAAATGCATCTGATTTGCAAAATTGCTATTGTCTGGTGCTAATGGATAGCAGAAAATAGCGACAAATCCGCAGAAAAGAATGAAGCATAAACTGATCATTCCCACTTTATTTTGCTTAAATTTTTGAAACGCTAACTGAGAAAGTGATTTTGATTGTTGTAGCATATGAATACAAAAATAGAAAATCGAATACCTTTCGCAAGCATATTCGATTTTTATATTTTATAAATGTAAAAAACGTTAGTTTTTAACAACTTGGTTTTTAGATCTCATTTTTAATTCACTCAAAACATTCAAGGCTTCCGCTACATATAAATCTTTGGATAAATTTTTGTGCCAGTAAACTCTTTTTTCTGTTAAAGTAGTGTCTTTTTCTAATAATGGGAGTTCATATTTTGGGGAGGTAAAACTCAATTTAGAATCAAATTTAAAGATCTCTTTAAACTGCGCTACTTCTTTTTCTTTGACTTCGCTATCTTTTATAAAATGGGAGTAATTTAAAGAGTAACTTGCATCATCTTGATTCTTTTTTAACCATTTTGCATATTCGTTAATCAATTGAAAGCGTTCATTGTCTGCGATTCGTTCCTTACTGTTGTATACAACATCTTCAAAATTCTCATAAGAGTCAGTTGTGGTGTATTTGGCTTGAGGAACTTTGTCCCAAACCAAGGCACCTTTCATATCGCGTTCTCCAAATTCCATGAAACTATATCTGCTAGGCATGGCAATGTCTGAATAGACTCCTTCTATTTGAGTAGATCCACCATTAATTCGATAAAATTTTTGAATGGTCATTTTAATAGCTCCCAGGTCGGCTTCATAATTTGGATAAAAATTATTGATAGGAATGACACTTTGAACGGTTCCCTTTCCAAAAGTTTGGTTGCCTCCAATAATAACAGCCCTTTTATAATCTTGCATGGCAGCAGCAAAAATTTCTGATGCGGATGCAGAAAGTTCATTCACCAAGACAACGACAGCACCTTCCCATTGTGTTTTTTTGTTGGTATCACTTTTTACGATCGGTTTTTCACCTCTATATTTTACTTGCACCACTGGGCCTTCATCGATAAATAAACCAGAAATTTCAATGGCAGTTTTCAAAGACCCACCTCCGTTATTTCTTAAATCGATTAACAAACCAGCTACGCCTTCTTTTTTTAGACGCTCAATTTCTTGCTCCATATCTTTTGCTGAATCTCTATAATTGGCATCATCAAAACTGATGTAAAATCGTGGCAAATCGATCAATCCGTATTTTTTTCCATTTTTCTCTACAATGGTAGACTTTACAAAGGTTTCTTCTAATTCTACCACATCTCTAATAATGGAAATGATTTTTGTAGAACCGTCCATTTTTTTCTTGACAGTCAGTCGCACTTCAGTTCCTTTCTTTCCTTTGATAAATTTAATGGCATCGTCCAAACGCATCCCAACAATATCTAAAGGTTCTTCAATGCCCTGTGCTACCTCTAGGATAGTGTCTCCAGCTTCCAATTCTCCTTGTTTCCATGCAGGTCCGCCTGAAACAAGTTCTGAAACTTCAGTATAAATTCCTTTTTTATATAACCGTGCACCAATTCCTTCTAGTTTTCCAGACATGTCTTGGTCGAAACGCTCTTTGATTCTTGGCGCCATGTAGGTCGTGTGAGGGTCAAAAGCACCCACCACACTATTTAAAAAAGTAGAAAACCAATCTTCATGTTCCAATTCTTCGATGCGAAGGTATAAATCGTTCATGTTTTTTAGCACCTCTGCACGTGCTTCAATTTCTAAGGCTGTAAAAGTTTTTGTTTTATATGTAGGATCTTTTTCAAGTTTGTCCTTTTGTAAATCTTGTTGTTCTTGGACTCTGCTTAATACATTTAATTTCATTTGTTTGCGCCAGTAGTCAATCAATTCATTATTATTGACTGCAAATGGTACCTTTTCGAAATCCATATTAATAGTTTCGTTCTTTTTGTAATTAAAAGGAGCATTTAAAAGCGCCCCATAATACGATTTTGCATTTTTTACTTTTTTTAAAAAACGAGTATATACCAAGTTGTAAAAAGTGAGGTCGTTGTCTTTTAATTGATTGTCAATTTCATATTTGTATTGAGAAAATTCTTTTAAATCTTCTTGTGTAAAATAGCGTTTGCTAGGATCTAAACCATCTATAAACCCTTTGTAAACCATTTCAGAAAAAGTATCATTCAATTCTTTTTCAACAAAATGTCCTCGGGTCAGAATATTTTTTAGCACATAAATTAGCACTTTATCTTTTTCAGGATCTGTTATTTTTTTAGCTGTAGTAGCAAAAGTAGAAAAGCTATTTGCAAAAAGAAAAAGGATTAAAAGTGGAATGTAGCTCTTACGTCTGGTCTTCATAAATCTGTGGGTCGTGTTATTTTTGTATCTGTATTGTACGCTAAATATAATTCTAAATAATGAATAGATCTTTCTTTAAAAGCTGTAATAACAAATTTACGGATAAATAAATCCTTAATTTCTTTATAAAATGTTAAATTGGTATTCACTTTTTTTAAATTACATTTGTTATATATATCAGAATTATGCAAAAAAAACCCTTAATTTTAATTACAAATGATGATGGAATTACTGCCCCAGGTATCCGTGCATTAATTAAAATCATGAATAAAATTGGAGATGTCGTAGTTGTAGCGCCAGACAGTCCTCAAAGTGGAATGGGCCATGCAATTACCATAGACAATGTCTTGCATTGCAATCCGATTACAATTGATGATGGACCTCAATTAGAATATACCTGTTCTGGTACACCGGCAGATTGTGTAAAAATGGCAGTGAGTGAAATCTTAAATAGAAAACCAAACTTATGTGTTTCTGGTATTAATCACGGATCAAATTCATCCATCAATGTCATTTATTCTGGAACCATGAGTGCTGCTGTAGAAGCCGGAATTGAAGGGATTCCAGCCATTGGTTTTTCATTATTGGATTTTAAATGGCATGCAGATTTTAAACCTTCTGAAAAATTTGTAACAAAAATCACTCAAAATGCCTTACAGAATGGTATTCCAGAAGGAATTGTATTGAATGTAAACATTCCGAATTTAAAGGAAGATGCCATAAAAGGCATTAAGATTTGTAGACAGGCAAATGGTTATTGGAAAGAAAATTTTGACAAAAGGAAAAGCCCATTTGGAAAAGAATATTATTGGCTTACAGGCGAGTTTATCAATAAAGACAAAGGGCAAGATACGGACATATATGCATTAGAAAATGATTATATTTCTGTGGTTCCTGTTCAGTTTGACCTTACCGCACATCATATGATCCAAAAATTAAATGAATGGGAACTATAAAAAAAGACATTCTTATTGGGGTCTTAGTTGCTCTTTTTGCCACTTTTGGAGGCATTTTTTTATATCTAGAATATTTTTCTCGTTATGAATTCAATGAAACATTACAATTTATTAAAAAAAGAAATTTGTTTGGCAAAGTCTTGTCTTTGGCCGCTGTATCCAATCTTTTTGTATTTTTTGTGTTTATTAAAAAGAAACAAGACAATAGAGCAAAAGGTGTTTTATTGGCAACTATTTTAATTGCTTTGACCACATTGGTGCTTAAAATTATTTAAATGAAATATTATATTATAGCAGGGGAAGCTTCTGGAGATTTGCATGGTGCAAATTTGATGAAGCAACTTTATAAAGAAGATTCAAGTGCAGAAATCCGTTTTTGGGGTGGAGACCTTATGGAGGCAGTTGGAGGGACTCTCGTCACCCATTATAAAGAACGTGCTTTTATGGGTTTCATTGAAGTTATAATGAACCTTAGCAAAGTGCTTGGGTTTATAAAGTTTTGTAAAAAAGACATTGCACAATTTCAACCAGATACCTTAATTTTTATTGATAATTCAGGCTTTAACTTACGTATTGCCAAATGGGCGAAAGCGCAAAATTTTAGCACAAACTATTATATTTCTCCACAAGTTTGGGCAAGTAGATCAGGCAGAGTAAAAGACATTCGACGAGATATAGATAAACTCTTTGTAATTCTTCCGTTCGAAAAAGAGTTTTATAAAAAATACGATTATTCTGTGGAATTTGTTGGGCACCCATTGATTGATGCAATCGCTGATAGAACACAAGTGGGCGAAGCGCTTTTTAGAGAAACACATGGTTTAGGTAACAAGCCAATTATTGCATTATTACCAGGAAGTAGAAAACAAGAAATCGCAAAAATGCTTTCTGTGATGCTTTCTTTAATGGATGATTTTGAAGGGTATGAATTTGTAATTGCAGGAGCTCCGAGTCAAGATTTTTCTTTTTACAAACAATTTATTGGGGATCGTAAAGTGGGTTTTATCAACAACAATACCTACGATTTACTAAGTATTTCCTTTGCCGCTTTGGTAGGTTCAGGAACCGCTACGCTAGAAACGGCTTTGTTTAAAGTACCACAAGTTGTTTGTTATAAAGGAAGTACGATTTCATATCAAATCGCAAAAAGAATCATTACTCTAAAATTTATTTCTTTGGTCAATCTAATTATGGACAAAGAAGTGGTGCAGGAATTAATTCAAAACGATTTTACAAAAAAGAAATTAAAAGCTGCCTTCTTAAAAATACTAGATCCAGCTCATAGAGAAAAATTGTTTGAGGCGTATTTTGAGTTAGAAACAACTCTAGGCGGTAAAGGAGCATCTTCCAAAGTGGCCCAACAAATTGTTGCAGGCTTAAAAGCAAAATAAAGAATGCTTTAACAGATATAAGTATCTTACTTTTAGTTCGTTAAATATTTGTTTAGTAGCTTTGTCTTGCTATGAGAAAGTTACTTCGTTATTTACCTTTCCATTTTACGGTATGCCTTATTCTTGGTATTTGTTTTCAGTATTATTTGAAAATTTGGAATTATGGCATCCTAAAACCAATATGGATACTGCTTTTTCTTTTGGGAATGCTTTTTGTTTTTAGAAATAGCATACGATACACCGTAACTATTTTTCTTCTTTTTGTTTTTTTAGGAATTAGTGCTGTGTATTTTTCGAATGACACGAATTATGATTCTTATTATCAGCATAAAATCACAAAAAATTCAAGCGCTCTTTTAGTAATTTCTAAAGTAGTAAAAGAAGGGACGTACGCCTATAAATATGTTGCTCAGGTTACTCAAATTGACGGTGTTCCTTCGCGAGGAAGTGTATTGCTCAATGTAGAGAAAGACAGTCTAAAAACGACCTTTAATGTTGATGACTCCATTTTAGTATCTGCTGACTTTACGTCCTTAAAACCTCCTCTAAACCCGCATCAATTCCATTACAAACAGTATTTAGCAAGGCAAGGCATTCATCAACAAGTATTTCTTAAAAAAGATCGATATCAGCTTCTTGGTAAAGGCCGATTTTCATTGCGAGGGTTCTCTGCAATAATTCGGGCAAAAATTAACACAGCACTCCAAAAACAGGCGTTCAGTAAAAATACTTTAGCAGTTATGAACGCTCTTTTGTTAGGACAAAGGCAAGATCTTTCCAACGAGCTGCGAAACGCATATACAAATGCAGGTGCCATTCATATTTTAGCAGTATCGGGCTTGCATGTGGGGATCCTTTTATTATTGCTTAATTTTTTATTGCAACCTATTGAAAGGGTACAACATGGGAGATTTATAAAAATAATCTTAGTAGTTGTGTTGCTTTGGTGTTTTGCTCTCATTGCAGGAATGTCCGCATCGGTTGTTAGAGCCGTTACTATGTTTAGTTTTGTAGCTATTGGCCTTTCGTTTAAGAGGCGTAAAACCATTCTCTTTTCATTGATTTCGTCTGCATTTTTATTGCTTCTTGTGAAACCAATGTTTTTATTTGATGTTGGTTTTCAATTAAGCTATTTGGCGGTTTTTGGGATTGTTTGGGTACAACCAAAATTAGCAAATCTATTTAATTGTAAGTATTGGTTCTTCCGGAAAGTTTGGAGCTTGTGTTCGGTTTCTATTGCTGCTAAAATGGGAGTTTTGCCGTTGAGTTTGTATTATTTCCATCAATTTCCAGGATTGTTTTTCTTGTCAAATGTATTAATTATCCCCTTTTTAGGGGCGATTTTAATGGGAGGAATCCTCGTTATTATTCTCGCGCTCTCCAACATACTACCCCATTTTATCACTGTTTTCTATAATGGTATTATTGAAGTTTTAAATGGATTGATTCATTGGATATCTTCGAAAGAAGCTTTTTTGTTTCAAGGAATTCCGATGTCTTTTTTGATGCTGTTTGCCAGTTACCTTTTTGTCATTACATTGTTTCAGGTTTGTGTAAAATTCAATGTAAAAAAACTGCGCTACTTTTTACTTTCTTTGCTTCTTTTACAAGGGGTTTTATGGTTTGAACACTTAAAATTCACAAGTAAAAATGAATTCATCGTTTTACATCGATCTAGAAAAAGTATCTATGGGGTGCGGAAAGGAAAAGCTCTTTTTTTAAAAACAAATCAAGATGTAAAGTCATGGGAGCAAATAACTCAAATAGAAAATTATAAGGTCGGAGAGCAGCTTGATTTTGTGGAACTGCAACCCGCAACGAATTATTTTAAGATTGGGAATCAAGATTTTTTAGTTGTGGATTCGCTTGGAGTCTATCAAGTAAAAGGATTGAAAAATCCAATTGTTTTGTTGCAAAATTCGCCAAAAATAAATCTTGCTCGATTGCTAAAAACGTTAGGTCCAAAAAAGGTAATTGTCGATTGTAATAATTACAAATCTTATATAGAAAGTTGGCGTCGTGTTTGTGACAAAAACCGCATTCCATTTCATGATACAGGGGAGCAAGGCGCCTATATTTTAAAATTTTAAGCCTGCTGTTTATTCAACGAATTCGTATACAAAAGAGTTACTGTATTTTGTAAAATCTTCCTTACTATTAATTTTTTTGTAATCTTCTCCTTTAAAAAGTTTTAAATATACCTCCAATTGTTTTGGGGTTTGATAGCCTTTTAATGGAGCTACCAAATCTGCGTTTTCATTCAAAAAAACAATCGTCGGAAACGCTCTAACACCAAGTGATCTTGCCAGTTGGTGCGCCGAATTTCTTCTTTTTGCTTTCTTAGGATTGTAATTTGGATTTTCATAAAGCTTGCCTTTAAACGTTAGGACCTCATTTCCCTCTGCATTAAACTTTACGGCATAGTAATGGGCATTGATGTAGTTGGCAACACTCTTGTTTGCGAAGGTGTTTTTATCCAACATTTTACAGGGACCACACCAAACAGTATACATGTCTATTAGAATTTTTTTAGGCGTCTTTTTTTGAAGTTCGACCGCCTTTTCTAAAGAGATCCAATTGATTTTTTCTTGCGCATTTAAGGAAAGCGAAGAGAATGTTGCAATTGCAAAAAAGAAAATTATTTTATTCATAATTGTGAAACTGATTTAATAAGTTATTTTATTCCATGCATTAATTTCTTCATAATAGGCGATAATCCTATTAAAATTAATCCAGCAAAAACAGGTACAAATGTAAAAATTAGAAAGAAGGTACTCATACTGTATGCTGCGGTAATTTGATCGATCATTCCCCCCATTGATCCTGCAGCTTTATTACCCATACCGATTGCAATGTACCAGAGTCCATACATAAGGCCAATTTTTGCAGCTGGAACTAACTTACTAACGTAAGAGAGTCCTACAGGTGATAATGTTAATTCTCCAAGGGTATGCAGTAAGTAGGCCAGTATTAAGAAGATCATACTAACAGACGCTGTTTGTGCTCCTTGTGGGATACTCAAAGATCCGTATGCTAAAATTCCAAATCCTAGACCGAGTAGAATGAGCCCTGCCCCAAATTTAACCGGAGCAGATGGGTTGTATTTGCTTTCCCATAATTTTGAAAATAAAGGGGCGAAAGTAATGATATAAAAAGAATTTAATATGGAAAACCAAGATGCTGGCACCTCTGTTTTTACTTCAGAAAACTGATTTTTTAACATCCAAAGAACGATGGTCCAAATAATAACAAAACTCGTTCCTAAAAAAACATTAGAAAGGGCATATTTTTTAAATGTTATTTGAAATAATTTAAAAAGAACATAGGTGATAATAAGGAGTGGTACCACTGTAAGAAGCGTATTCGAAATTCTAAAAATATTCGCAGCATTTCCTTCTAAGACTCTATTTGTGTAGTCCTTTGCAAAAATAGTCATAGAACCTCCAGCTTGTTCAAAAGCTGCCCAAAAGAAAATAGTAAAAAAAGCCAAAATACCAACGACAATATAGCGATCTCGTTGTACTCTTGGCGCTACTACTTCTTGAGTTGTTGTAGCTTTTTCCTCAGTAGTTTTATTTTCATATTCTTTTGTTTTAGCAGCAGACAATCCAACTTTTCCAAAAATTCCTTGTGCCAACCAAAACTGTAAAGTACCAAAAAACATAAAGATACCAGCGAGTCCAAATCCGTAGTGCCATCCTTGTGTCTCTCCAATGTATCCACAAAGTAATATTCCAAGAAAAGCTCCTGCATTTACGCCCATATAGTATATTGTAAAAGCACCATCTTTTTTCTCTTGTGCATTTATATACATTCCATTAATAATAGAGGTCATATTGGGCTTAAATAAACCATTTCCTGCGACTAACAATCCAATCCCTATATACAAGCTCCAGGGGGTGTCAAAGGCCATTGCACCATGACCCAACGCCATAATGAACGCGCCCCAAACAACGGAGTTTCGGTAACCAAAATATTTATCAGCGAACCAGCCCCCGAGGATAGGAGAAAAATAGACCAACATTGTGTATGTTCCATACAATCCTAAAGCGTCTTCTCTTGACCAAGCCCAGCCCCCATCAATTAATGCAGAGGTAAGAAATAATACTAAAATAGCACGCATTCCGTAATAGGAAAATCGTTCCCACATTTCTGTGAAGAATAGGACAAATAGTCCAGATGGATGTCCCATTAATAATTTACTGTTCATTTCTGAACCTTCAAATCTGTATTTAGATGTATTCATTTTTTTTAGGGGAAAGTAAATTGAATATTAAATTTTTATTTAAGCAATGTTTGTTTGAGTATCTTCAGCTCCATGTGTTAATCTTTTTAAAGGTTTTAAAATTGCAATTATTAAAAAGCCAAAAATGGTACATGTAACTGCAATTCCTGTAAATACCTCAAAATCTCCTGCATTTTCAGACAATCCACCAACCAAACCAGCGACTTTATTTCCAAGTCCTGTTGCAGCAAAATAAGCTCCCATCATGAAAGATGCATATTTAACAGGTGCTAATTTTGTGATAAACGACAATGCTACTGGTGAAGCACATAATTCTCCTATTGTATGAAAAAGGTAGGCTAAAACCAACCAAATCATAGCAGATTTTTCTGCAACTTCACTACCATTCATAAGCACTTCAGATGCTGCTTTACTCATAAAGAAAAACCCGAAAGCCATAATAATTACACCAATTGCCATTTTAAATAATGAAGAAGATTCTTTTCCTTTATTTTTCCATTTATGCCAAAAACTACCAACAGCAGTTCCCAACACAATAATGAAAAAAGCATTGATAGATTGAAAAACGGCTGCTGGAATTTCATTTCCAATAAAAGGGAGTGAAAAAGATAAAATTCTGTTTGTTTTTTGCTCTGTATACAGGCTCATTAGCCCACCAGCTTGCTCAAAAGCTCCCCAGAAAACGATAATAATAAGGAATGATAAAAACATAACTAACATTCTGTCTTTTTCAACCTTGTTTAAGGGCTTTTTAAGTAAGTCTTTGTCTGGAGAGTCTGCTTTACCAATAAAATCTCCAACTG
This sequence comes from Polaribacter sp., assembly GCA_018663625.1. GTDB lineage: Bacteria > Bacteroidota > Bacteroidia > Flavobacteriales > Flavobacteriaceae > Polaribacter. Next base: position 27,770 of record JABJPX010000076.1, read on the forward strand.
TTCCTAAGAACTTTAAACCATACATGTAGACAATCTGTCCAATAGCCATTCCAATTCCAGCCAAACCAAATCCATAATGCCATCCATATTCAGCTGCAACAGCTCCAACGATAAGTGCTCCTAAAAAAGCCCCTAAATTAATCCCTATGTAAAAGACATAAAAACCTTTGTCTCTTCGATCATCTCCTTTTTGGTATAGGCCACCAACCATTGTTGAAATATTTGGTTTTAAGAATCCAACACCCGTTACAATGAAGATAAGTCCCGCAAAAAAGGCCCATTGAGTATCTACAGCAAGAATACTGTGTCCAATACATAGTAAAATTCCACCCAACATCACTGCCTTCTTTTGACCGATAAATTTATCGGCAATCCAACCTCCTGGAATAGAAGTTAAATAAACAAACATGGTATACGTACCATAAAAAGAGAGTGTCTCACCGTTTGTCCAACCAAATCCAGATTGAGGGTCTCCTAATATAATTGGAGCAGCAAGGTATAATGTTAAGATGGCACGCATCCCATAATAAGAAAATCGTTCCCACATTTCTACAAAGAATAAAACATAAAGTCCTACTGGATGCCCAAATAATTCTTTTTGATGTGGTAATTTTGCGGTATTGTTCATGTTTTATCTTTTTATTTTAGTTGATTTCTCTTATTTATGAATTAAATGTGTTTCTACAAAATTTGTCATTTTCGTGTACAAATTTAGTCGAGTATTTTTTCCTTTATAAATTCCGTGTGTTCTGTCGGGAACAATAAACATGTCAAATTGTTTGTTGGCTTCAATCAATGAATTGATCATTCGGTAACTGTTTTGAACGTGTACATTGTCATCACCAGTACCATGAACCAATAAGTAATTTCCTTCTAATTTGTCTGCATAGTTTACAGGCGAATTGTCATCATATCCTCCTGGGTTTTCTTGCGGAGTTCTTAAAAAACGTTCTGTATAAACCGTATCGTAAAAACGCCAAGAAGTTACTGGTGCAACTGCGATTGCTGTGGTGAAAATGTCGTTTCCTTTTAACAATGAATTGGTGCTCATATGTCCCCCAAAAGACCAGCCCCAAATACCAATATTTTCAGTATCTATATACGAGCGTTCTGCTAATTTTTTAGCGGCAGCAATTTGATCTTCGGTTTCATATTTTACCAAATTTAGATAGGTTGATTTTTTAAAGTCACTTCCTTTAAACCCGGTTCCACGTCCATCAACACATACCACAATCATTCCTTTTTGAGCCAACATATTGTGCCAGTAATCATTGCTGCCATTCCAGCGGTTGGCAACTTGTTGCGAGCCTGGACCTGAATATTGAAACATGAACAATGGGTATTTTTTGTTTTCATCAAAATCTACGGGTTTAAGCATCCACATGTTCAATTCATTTCCATTAATTTCTAGGGTCGAAAATTCTTTCGGACTCATTTTATATTCAGACAGTTTTTCTTTCAATGCAACATTGTCCTTAATTACTTTTAACATTTCACCTTCAGCAGAGTAGAGTGCGTAAATAGGTGGAGTTACTGCCGATGAGTAGGTATTGATAAAATAGTTGAGGTTTGTGCTAAACGAAGCAGTATTTGTTCCCTCTTTATTGCTTAGTAATTTTTTATTATTTCCATTCAAACCAATTGAATACACGCCTCTGTTGGTGGATCCATTTTCTACAGATTGGTAATAAATGATTTTTTTATCTTTATTAAAACCATAGTAATTAGTCACTTCCCAATTCCCTGAAGTAATCTGATTGATCAATTTTCCAGAAAAATCATAATGATAAATATGATTAAACCCGTCCTTTTCGCTGGTCCAAATAAAACTATTGTCATTTAAAAAAGTAAGATTGTCTGTAATGTCTATATATGCCTTGTCTGTTTCATTAAGTAATAACGAAGCACTTGCTTTAATTGCGTTTACTTTGTGCAATTTTAAGTTGTTTTGATGACGGTTTAAGGTAGTTGCTACCAAAACATCTGCGTCATTAGACCATTTAATTCTTGGAATGTATTCATAAGCACCCAATTCAATTTGGCGGATACTTTTTGAAGAAACTCCATAGAGGTGTAAAGTAACCATCGCATTTTTTTCTCCAGCCTTTGGATATTTAAAAACCTGCTGTTTTGGATAGTTTTGATTTCCAACCATATCCATAGAAAACGTAGGAACTTGACTTTCGTTAAAACGTAAGAAAGCAATATTTTGACTGTCATTACTCCATTCAAAAGCCCTTACAAAACCAAATTCTTCTTCATAGACCCAATCTGTGATTCCGTTAATGACCTGATTCTTTTTACCATCATTCGTTATTTGGGTCACCTTATTTGTACCAAGATTTTTGATAAAGATATTGTTGTCTTTCGCATAGGCTACTTTTTTATTATCCGGTGAAAAAACAGGTTCTTGAATGTTTTCACCAATCAAACTTACTTTTTTAGAGGCAATATCATAGGCATAAAAGGTGCCTTTAAAAGAACGTCTGTAAATTTTTTCAAAATTAGTTCCTAAAATTAATTTCGTTTCATCATTGTTAAATCGATAGGAAGAAAATCTAGCCAGTCCAGCTATATCTTTACTATTTACAAGTGTTTTAACCTTCTCTAAAGTTTGATAACTGTAAACATCTATGGTAGTTGAATTGTTTGTTCTATCGAAATTTAATAGTGAATAAAAATCACCATTCATCGAGTTTAAAGCATTCATTCTTTGTGTAGAAAAGGTGCCGTCCCAAATGTTTTCTAGGCTAATGTTTTTAGCGCCTGTTGTAAAATTTGTTTTTTGGGAATTAATTTTTGGACATCCAAAAGAAAAAAGAAGGATGGATATAAAAAGTAGATTTCTCATAAGAAGCATGATTTTTAATAAAACTTTGCCAAGTTTACGGAAAAATCGGCAAAAATCATCCCAAAAAATTATAAATATTGAATTCAATACAATCTTTTCTACGATTCAATTATCTTTGCAAGACTCAGAAAATAAGAATGTAGATGTCTAAAGTTATTTCAGGATTTTCCAAACGAAGCAAACAAGAGAAAATTAATTGGTTAGCAGAAAACTATTTTGAAAAAAATACCCATGTTGTTGAAATTATACAACAGTATTGGAACACTGATGAAAAACTACAACAACTGCATGACGATTTTATAGAAAACACCCTCACCAATTTTTACATGCCGTTTGGAGTTGCTCCTAATTTCCTAATCAATAATGAGACTTATGTAGTTCCAATGGTTATTGAAGAAAGCTCAGTAGTTGCTGCAGCATCATTAGTTGCAAAATATTGGAGTACAAGAGGTGGTTTTAAAACAACGGTTTTAGGAACTACTAAAATTGGGCAAGTCCATTTTATGTTTGAAGGGGATAAAAAAGAGTTAACAGCCTATTTCACAAATAATAAAGAAAAATTAGTAGCCGCAACCGCTTCCATTACTAAAAATATGGACAAACGGGGGGGCGGAATTTTAGACTTAAAATTAGTGGATAAAACAGCTGAGTTAGCCAACTACTATCAGTTACATGTTACTTTTGAAACGAAAGATTCCATGGGTGCAAACTTTATCAATTCGTGTCTAGAGGCGATTGCAAATGCCTTTAGGAACGATCAAATTGAAATTATCATGAGCATTCTTTCCAACTTTGTACCGGGTTGTTTGGTGCGTGCAGAAGTAAGTTGCCCGATTGCTGATTTGGGCGGAGAAAATCCACAGAAATTTGCAGAAAAATTTTACCAAGCAGTACAGATTGCCCAGATAGAACCCTATAGAGCTGTAACTCACAATAAAGGAATTATGAATGGAGTTGATGCAGTAGTGTTGGCAACAGGAAATGATTTTAGAGCCGTTGAAGCCGGAGCGCATGCCTATGCGTCTAAAGAAGGTGCTTATAAAAGCTTGTCTCATTGTACCATTGCTGACGGAATTTTTAAATTTTGGTTAGACATTCCATTGGCGTTAGGGACTGTTGGTGGATTAACGGCCTTGCACCCGATGGCAAAATTATCCCTAGAAATGTTGCAAAAACCCTCTGCAAATCGATTGATGGAGATTGTAGCCGCTGCCGGATTAGCGCAAAATTTTGCTGCATTAAGAGCGCTCACCACCAAAGGGATTCAGCATGGACATATGAAAATGCACTTGCAGAATATTTTAAATCAGTTGGGGGCGAATGCACAAGAGAAAGAAAAAATTACAACCTACTTTGACGGGAAAACAGTCACCCATGCAGCAGTGGTTTCTAAATTTGAAGAAATAAAATAAACAGAGGTATTATCGCTTTTACAACTCATATTTTGAAAAACTTTTATTCCAACGGAAAATTATTATTAACAGGAGAATATCTTGTTTTAGATGGCGCAACCTCTTTGGCATTGCCAACAAAGTTTGGGCAAGATCTAACAGTGGCGCATATCGAAACACCACAATTAATTTGGGGGAGTTTTACACACACTGGAGCCTGTTGGTTTGAAGCTATTTTCGATTTGTCAAAACTGCGTTTGGTGAGTTGTACCTTTCATTCAGATAAAGAAGGGAATGCCGATTTAATTGCGGAAACGTTATTGGAGATTTTACAAGCAGCAAAACAATTAAATCCAGATTTCCTACAAACCGAAAATGGCTTTGAAGTGAAAACCAACTTGACTTTTCCAAAAAATTGGGGTTTAGGAACTTCTTCTACATTGATCAATTCGATTGCCAATTGGGCAGAAGTAGATGCTTTTCAGTTGCTGTGGAATTCCTTTAAAGGAAGTGGTTATGATGTTGCATGTGCGCAAAACAATACGCCGATCTACTATCAAATAAAAAATAAAAAACCGGTCATTACGACCGTTGCATTCAACCCTAGTTTTAAGGAACACTTATTTTTTGTGTATCTCAATGAAAAACAAGATTCTAAAGAAGGCATTCTCGCTTATAGAAAACAAAAAGAACAGCGAGAAATGCATCAGAACATTGAACGTGTTTCACAGATTTCAGAAGCGTTTGTAAAAGCAACTACACTTGATGTGTTCAATACTTTAATCATTGCCCATGAAAAAATTATTGGGGAAATCATTCAGATAAAACCAGTAAAAGAAAGATTGTTTCCAGATTATTTTGGAGAAGTGAAGAGTTTAGGTGCTTGGGGAGGTGATTTTGTTTTGGTGACAGGAAATGAACAAACGCCTGATTATTTTAAAAACAAAGGATTCAATACCGTTTTAAGGTATCATGAAATCATATTATAAAAAATAAATGAACAAAGTAATCATTATAGGAGGTGGTGCAGCAGGATATTTTACAGCAATCAACGCAAAAGAAAAGAATCCCGATTTAGACATTACCATTCTTGAGAAAGGGAAAGATGTTTTACAGAAAGTTAAAATTTCAGGAGGAGGACGTTGTAATGTAACACATGCTTGTTTTGAACCTAAAGAATTGGTGGAGTTTTACCCAAGAGGGGGAAAAGAGTTGTTAGGACCTTTTCACCAATTTATGACAGGAGATACTTTTGAATGGTTTGACGATCGTGGCGTTCCGCTAAAAATTGAGGATGACAATCGGGTGTTTCCAGAAGCAAATACCAGTCAGGCAATTATCGATTGTTTTCAAAAAGCTGTTGACAACTTAGGAATTAAAGTGTTGACAAACCATGGCGTAAATTCCATTGATCAACAAGATAACAGCTGGGTTGTAAACACAAAACAACAAAAATTTGAAGCTGATAAAGTGGTCATTGCAGCAGGAAGTTCTAAAAAAGTTTGGGAACTTTGCGAAACCTTAGATCATCGTGTTGTAAATCCCGTTCCGTCTTTGTTCACCTTTAATATTAAGGACAAAAGATTGACGGATTTGTTGGGTATTTCGGTACCCAATGCAACCGTTAAGATTCAAGGAACAAAATTAGAAGCCTCTGGGCCTTTATTAATTACCCATTGGGGAATGAGTGGTCCTGCAGTTTTAAAATTATCTGCTTTTGGAGCGCGAATTTTAGCAGACAAAAACTATCAGTATAATATTGAAGTCAACTGGCTTTCCAGACCAACCGATAAAATACTGAACGTATTATTGAATTTAAAAAAGAAAGAACCCCGAAAAACAGTGTCTTTAAAGTCCCCATTTTCAGAGATTTCTAAAAGATTATGGGAGCGTTTTGTAACATTTTCAGGCATTCAGCCTACTCAAAATTGGGCAGATTTAAACAGTCGACAATTGGAAGATTTGGCAAATCAATTGACCCATGGATATTATAACGCAAATGGTAGAACTACCTTTAAAGATGAATTTGTGACTGCTGGAGGTGTCGATTTAAAAGAAATTAATTTCAAACGTTTTGAAAGCAAACATCATAAAAATCTCTTTTTTGTTGGGGAAGTGTTAAATATTGATGCCGTAACAGGTGGATTTAACTTTCAGAATGCTTGGTCAGGGGGGTATATTTGTGCAAAAGCATTGGCAGAAAAATAAAATAAAAGTATGGCATTAACACGATCCAATCAATTTTTAACAGGAACAAAAGCGCCTGATTTTACCCTACTAAATACGGTGGATGACACCCATGTTTCGTTATCAGCGCTTAAAGGTGCAAACGGAACGGTCATTTTCTTTATTTGCAATCATTGTCCGTTTGTGATTCATATCAATGCTGAATTGGTAAAAATAGCCAATGAGTATCAAGAAAAAGGAATTGGTTTTGTCGCAATTAGTTCCAATGAAATAGAGAATTATCCGCAAGACGGTCCCAAGCAGATGAAGGCAGTTGCCGAAAAGGAACACTATCCTTTTCCGTATTTGTTTGATGAAACACAGGAAATAGCAAAAGCCTATGACGCAGCTTGTACCCCCGATTTTTATGTTTTTGATGCCGATTTAAAATCGGTATATCACGGACAATTAGATGCTTCTCGGCCTGGGAACGGGATTCCTGTTTCAGGAATCGATCTTCGGAATGCCATTGAAAATACAATTGCTAGTAAACCTGTATTGGAAAATCAAAAACCAAGTATGGGCTGTGGAATTAAGTGGCGATAGATTCCAGGTTTAAAATTTGAAAATGTATTGGTGAAACCTCTAAAGCGCGGTTAAGAGTTTTTTTAGTTTATTTTTATCCAGTGGTTTGCAAATATAATTAGAGACAATTTTATAACGAGCTGTTTTTTCTTTGTTTTCTTCAAAGTTCTCCGAAGTGAGTATGAATATCTTAGTAGCTGAATTTTTTGAAAATTTGGTTTTTGGGTATTCTTCTAAAAACGACCATCCATTTCGGGCATATTAATGTCTAATAAAATAATGTCTGGTGATGGGTGTTTTCCATCATCACCATCATTTAGTTTATTTAGATAATCTAAGGCCATTTTGGCACCTTCAAAGGAAATGACTTTTGCTGTAGGCTGAATTTTTAGAATAACTTTTTGATTGTAAAAGTTTGCAATTAGATCATCGTCTATTAGTAGAATTATAGTTTCGATCGCATTCATAGTATAATTTTGTTTAAAAAATTAAATACTTTTTAAATCCATTTTTGAAATTTTTTCTAAATTTTCTTGATAAAAGCTCATTCTTTTTAATAAGCCATCGAAACAGGTAATGATTTTATTTTCAATTGCTTACGCATCAAAAGTAAGGGTTTTGTAGTTCAAATGAATAATTAAATGAAGTGTATTGTTTTTTTTATTTGAAAACCAGAACGTTTTTCTTTATAATAAAGGGGTTACGGTGTATTTTAAAACTTGAGGAATTTTACCCAATTTCTCCGCGATGGGGTTTTAGGGCATCTCTGTAAGTTTTCATATCTGTTTCGGCTACAGTAATAAATGCTGCAACGAGCATTGGGTTTTTCTCTTGCACGCCAATTTCATGAAAAGTAAGTTTCTCGATTTCGGCAAATTCTTTTAAATGAACGGTATGATGTTTGGCGGTTGCTGCAGCATCTTCGCCTCTAAAGTCCCACAATAATTTTATTCTTCTACTCAAAACCGATTGTATTTAATGTTGGATAAAAATAAGCAATTCACCGGTTTCAAAAGAGATATCGACTTCTTTTTTGATGGCTTTGTTTCGAGTGCCAATTTTTGTACCAAAAGTTAAGGTTTCATTCAGCAAAGGATAGAGGAGCCCATGAGTAGTAATATTGGTTGCCGTTGGAAAGGGGAGTAGTGATATTGTTTTGTTTAAACAATTAGAGAGATGTATTTCTTTGTTGCCAAAAAAATACTGCCCATGGTCATCAAAAAAAGTGATGTTTAGTTTTTTTTGCCATTGCAAAGCGCTGTGTAAATTTCCTAAAAAATGGTCTTGTTCTTTTCCACTTGCGCCGTAAACATGAATGTTTTTGTATTCTCTATCCCATAAAATTTGGAGTATTTTGTCAAAATCGGTAAAATTTTGATCGGGAGTAGGAACCGTTTCAATACCTTCTGGAAGGAGAGTCAAAGAATCAAAATCCCCACTAATAAAATGAGGTTGAATCTGATTTTCTCTCAAGTACTCATAGGCACCGTCTGTGGCACAAATGACCTCATATTTTGAGGTGTCTGGCAATTTCGTTGGTTTCTCACCATTCAAGAGTAAAAAAACATTGGATGTATTCATGGTTGCAAAAATACCTAAAACACGGTGAAACTATTTAGTAGAAATAGTTTTATCTTTGACACAAATACGACACATTTGAATACAGCACAATTTATTTCCGAATCTTCTTTGGAAAAGATCGAAAAAGCAAGTTTTACTTGGCAGACCCCCAGTAATATTGCATTGATAAAGTATTGGGGAAAAAGCAATCCGCAAATCCCTAAAAATGCTTCCATAAGTTTTACGCTAAACAATTGTCATACCAAGACAACCATCGATTTTTTGAAGAAAGAAAAGTCAATGGAAGCCGAATTTAAATTGTTTTTTGAAGGGAAAGAGAAAGCAGAATTTAAGCCTAAAATTGCCGAATTTTTCAAAAGAATTCAACAGTATTGTCCCTATGTACTGGAATATGATATGACCATACATTCGGAGAATTCGTTTCCACATAGTAGTGGAATTGCTTCCTCTGCAAGTGGTTTAAGTGCCATTGCCATGTGTTTAATAAGTTTAGAAGCGGCTTTAAATCCAGGTTTAACTCAGGAGTTCATCAATAAAAAAGCGTCTTTTTTAGCACGATTGGGTTCTGGAAGTGCCAGCAGAAGTATTGAAGGGCCTTTAGTGGTTTGGGGAGCACATCCAGAAATTGAAGGAAGTTCAGATTTGTTTGGAGTACCATTTCCATACAAAGTACACCCAAATTTCAACAATTATAAAGATGCTATTTTATTAGTAGACAAAGGAGAAAAACAAGTTTCGAGTACGATTGGGCATAATTTAATGATCGATCATGCCTATGCTGAAAACCGTTTTAAGCAGGCCAATGAGAACTTGTCTCAAATGGCAGACATTCTTCAGAGTGGCGACTTGAAAGCTTTTGTTAGTTTGGTAGAAAGTGAAGCTTTGACGTTGCATGCGATGATGTTGACAAGCATACCATATTTTATTTTAATGAAACCAAACACGCTTGAAGTAATTCAGAAAGTTTGGCAATACCGTCAAGAGAATAACAGCAACCTATGTTTTACTTTAGATGCGGGTGCCAATGTGCATTTGTTATATCCAGAAAGTGAGGAAGCACCCGTAAATCATTTTATAGAAAATACGTTATCTCCATTTTGTGAGAAAAAGCAATATATTTATGATCATGTTGGTGCTGGCGCAAAACAAGTGTAAATTGCTGAAGTCAGAGCTTAAAAAAAATAGAGAAATTATAAAAAAGTACATATAAATAAGGCGTTTTTCAAAAGATTTTTACAACAATTGGAAGGTTGTTTTCATTCATTTATTTATTTGTATTTTTGTCATATTAAAGTCAGTTATGAAAGGACCCTTATTTTATGCTAAAATCTTACTCTTTGGAGAATATGGAATCATTAAAGATTCCAAAGGTTTAGCAATTCCCTTTAATGCTTACCGAGGTGCTTTAAAAACACCTTCGATTCCAGTAACGGAAGTTGCCAAAAAATCAAATGAAAATTTAGCGGGATTGTATTCCTATTTACGGGCACTAGAGACCGATTTGGTTGCGTTTAATTTCGCTGCTCTAAAATCGGATATTGATGCTGGTATGTATTTTGATTCTTCAATTCCTCAAGGATATGGTGTTGGGAGTTCTGGTGCCTTAGTAGCCTCCATTTACGACCAATATGCAGCGGATAAGATTACGGTTTTAGAAAACTTAACCCGAGATAAATTGTTGAAATTAAAGCAGATTTTTGCTTTAATGGAGTCTTTTTTTCATGGAAAGAGTTCTGGTTTAGATCCTTTGAATTCGTATTTAAGTTTACCGATTTTAATCAATTCAAAAACACACATCGAGCCCGCAGGCATTCCTTCGCAAAAGCAAGGGAAAGGTGCTGTTTTCTTATTGGATTCTGAGCAAGTTGGCGAAACGGCTCCGATGGTAAACATCTTTATGAATAAGATGAAGAATGATGGTTTTCGGAAAATGATTAGTGAAGAGTTTGCAACCACAACAGATGCTTGTATTGATGATTTCTTAGGCGGCAATGTAAAATCGTTGTTTGGCAATGTAAAATCGCTCTCTAAGCTAGTTTTAAAGAATTTTAAACCCATGATTCCTTCTGCTTTTCATCAAGTGTGGGAACAAGGACTTCGTACCAATGAATACTACTTAAAATTGTGTGGTTCTGGAGGCGGAGGTTATATTTTAGGCTTTACAGAAGATTATGAAAAAGCGCAAAAAAGTTTAGAAAAATACAAACTAGAGTTGGTGTACCGTTTCTAAAAACTACTTTATGGATGCGCTTAAAGTAAAAAAAGTAATTTATAAATTTTTAAGTTTGTTCTCTGTAGTAAGAGGATATAACATCTTAACTTTAGTAGCGGCTCAATACTTAGCAGCCATTTTTATTTTCTCTCCAAACAAATCGTTGCGAACCGTTCTTTTTGATGTCGATTTATTACTCATTATTATTGCCACCGTTTGTGTGGTTGCAGCTGGGTATATTATCAATAATTTTTACGATGCGAAAATGGACCTGATCAATCGGCCTGTAAAATCGACTTTGGATAATTTTGTAAAGCAAGAAACCATTCTGAAATTGTATTTCCTTTTGAATTTTCTGGGTTTTGTTTTTGGCTTTTTAATTTCCTGGAGGGCAGCATTGTTTTTTGCCGTGTATATTTTTTCAATTTGGTGCTATTCCCACAAACTAAAGAAGTTTGCTTTTATGGGATTGATTTCTGCATCAATGCTTACCATACTTCCTTTCTTTGCGGTGTTTATCTATTTTAAAAACTTTTCTAAAGTGATTTTTGTACAAGCCATATTTTTGTTTTTGGTCATAATGGTTCGAGAATTGATTAAAGATTTAGAAAACATAAAAGGAGCTGTCGCAAACAATTATACCACATTTCCAGTGGTTTATGGAGAGCGAAAGACAAAGCAATTGTCACTCTTTTTATTACTTTCAACCTTACTTCCTGTGGGTGTTTTGTTACGATATCCTGCCATAGGACTTATGCGTTACTATTTCTATTTTGCAGCGGTTTCCTTCTTTTTTATTGGATTTTATTTGTGGAAATCTTCTCATAAAAACCATTATAGAATCTTACACAATTACCTGAAAATATTGCTGTTTATCGGTGTTTTTTGTTTGATTTTTATGGATCCGTCTTTAATTATTGAAAAAGTAATTGAGAGATTGTATTAAGATCTTCAATTTGAGTACCTTTGCAAAAATTTTTAATAAATGAATTCAAATAGAAACTCGTCGCGAGGACGACAGGAAGGTAAAAAAAGTACTCCTCTAAGTAGAAAAAGTACAAAGAAAAAGGCACCGTTAAGTAGAACGAGCCCAAAGAAAGAATTCAAGAAGCCCCATACGGTTCATAAGACAGATGAATCTGCAGGAATCCGTTTGAACAAGTACATTGCCAATTCTGGAGTATGTTCTCGAAGAGAAGCAGATACCTATATAGAGCATGGAAGTGTTGAGGTGAATGGAAACTTAGTCACCGAAATGGGGTACAAAGTACAGGCCGATGATATTGTCCGTTTTGATGGTACTTCAATCACACCAGAGCAAAAGAAATATATTTTATTGAACAAACCTAAGAACTACATCACAACGATGGATGATGAACGTGGCCGTAAAACAGTCATGGAGTTGGTTGCAAACGCATCCAAAGAAAGAATCTACCCAGTAGGTCGTTTAGATCGTAATACAACAGGTTTGTTGTTGTTTACCAATGATGGCGAAATGGCAAAGAAACTAACGCATCCAAGACACAATGTGCGTAAATTATACCATGCAACTTTAGACAATAAATTAGCATTAAAAGATTTAGAGAAATTAAGAGGAGAGGTCATCATTGAAGGGAAAAAAGTATTTATTGATGCGGTTTCTTATGTAGATGGTGAACCAAAAAATGAAGTCGGAATCGAAATTCATTCAGGAAGAAACCGAATTGTTCGTAAAATATTTGAACATTTAGGATACAAGGTAACCAAACTAGATCGAGTAATCTTTGCAGAATTGACAAAGAAAAACCTACCAAGAGGAAGATGGAGATCGTTGACAGAATTAGAAGTTAGCAAGTTGCAAATGTTGCAATAAAGTCCTATCGCTTTATACATTTAAAAAACCCAAACAGCTTTGTTTGG
>JABJPX010000077.1 GCA_018663625.1 Polaribacter sp.
AGAGTACAGCCTTTAGATGCTCGAATCAATGCTTTTTTTACAGCAAAGATTTCTTCAAATTCATTGATATGTTTTGAGTGAAAACTCATTTTTACGATGCGAACAAACATATTTTAAGATAATGTAGTAAACTCCGGAAGTACTTCGTTTACAAATTCAATAATAATTGGATCACGATAAGCCAATCCTAATAATGTAGAAGCGCCACCCACCGTATTTAAATTACTTCTATACAAGGCAATTTCTAAATAGCCTGCAGAATTAAATATCGCCAATCTACTTCCGTCAAAACTGAGTTCTTTTGAATCGATTCCTTTTATTTCGTTGTACTTACTATAAATTTTTTCGAAGGAATATCGAGACGCTTTGATGGTAAATTTTCTACCTTTTCCAACCTCATTGAACATTTTTTCTTTGATGTTTGTAATGATATTCCCATAATTATCAATATAAATGACACCGCCAATAATTTGATTCTGAGCTTGGTTTACCTTAGGTTGAATTTCAATGAGTTTTTTGTAGTTTTTAATTTCCTTACCAATCACCGTTAAATTTCCGCCTCGGGCAATGAAACAAGCAACTTGTACAAATACATCTAAAACAGGAAAACTACTTTCAATACGATCATGAATATTGATTTCGACAATTTTGGTTGGATTAATTTCTGAGGCAATCATAGAGATCAATCCATTATCTGGACATACAAAAAAATGATTGTCCAACTCAAGTGCAATGTGTTTGTTGTCTTCGCTTAATTCTGAATCTACTCCAATAATATGGATGGTGCCATCTGGGAAACTCTTGTAAGAGTTCTTTATGATATAAGCAGTTTCTGTAATGTTAAAAGGAGATATTTCATGGGTGATGTCTACAATTTTCGCATTTTCTAACTCCGAATAGATAGCGCCTTTTACAGCTCCAACAAAGTGGTCTTTTGTGCCGAAATCGGTCGTTAAAGTGATAAAAGAGATCAATATTTGCTGTTAATTAAATGTGTAAAAGTTGTTGACTATTTAACGCAAATCTAATCAATTTAGTAAATTTATTGACTATTTTTAATTTAATAATTTGAACTCCTATTTTAATAAAATAAAACATTTGAACGAAAGAATCATTGCATTAACAGAAATAGATCCAAAAGATTTTTTTGGTGAGCACAATAGCACGATAGAGCAGCTTAAAAAATATTTTCCAAAAATAAAATTAGTTGCAAGAGGCAATAAGTTGAAAATTTATGGTGAAGCTACTCTTTTAGATGAATTTGAAAACCGTTTAGAACAGCTCATTAAATACTTTCATAAGTACAATAAATTGGACGAAAACAGTATTGAACGTATTTTAACTTCTACTGGAAAGGAAGAAAAAACAGCTGCGAGCATGAGTGCAAAAGATGTGTTGCTGCATGGTGTTAATGGGAGATTGATAAAACCAAAGACTGCCAATCAAAAGAAAATGGTTTCTTTAATCCAGAAAAATGATATGCTTTTTGCAGTAGGTCCTGCAGGAACCGGGAAAACATATACCGCAGTAGCAATTGCCGTAAAAGCATTGAAAGAAAAAGAAGTTCGTAAAATTATTTTAACGAGACCTGCCGTAGAGTCTGGAGAAAATCTTGGGTTTTTACCAGGAGATTTAAAAGATAAGTTAGACCCTTATATGCAACCCTTGTACGATGCATTGCGAGATATGATACCCCATGAGAGATTGGCTTCACATATAGAAAAAGGAATCATACAAATTGCTCCATTGGCTTTTATGAGAGGGAGAACCTTAGATAATGCCTTTGTTATTTTAGACGAAGCGCAAAACACAACGCATAGCCAAATGAAAATGTTTTTGACACGTATGGGAATGAATGCAAAATTTATAATTAACGGAGACCCTGGTCAAATAGATTTGCCGAGAAAACAAGTCTCGGGTTTGAAAGAATCCTTGTTGGCTTTGAAAGATATTGAAGGGATCGCACAAGTATATTTAGATGATAGCGATGTCGTAAGACACCGATTGGTAAAAAGAATTATCTCCGCCTACAAGCGTATCGAAACAGAATAAGTTTTTAGTTGTTAGTAATTAGTCTTTAGTTTACTTTTGTCCTAACAAACAACACCATTATTAATGAACACAATTAACGATACCAACTTTCAGTTTCCAAAGCAGAAAGCACTATACAAAGGAAAAGTAAGAGAGGTTTATACCATAGATGACAAGCATTTGGTGATGATCGCTTCCGATCGATTATCGGCTTTCGATGTCATTTTACCTCGTCAAATTCCCTATAAAGGTCAAATCTTAAATCAAATTGCAACTAAGATGTTGCATGAAACAGCAGATATCGTTCCCAATTGGCTTCTTGCCACTCCTGATGAAAATGTTGCGATTGGACATTTGTGTGAGCCTTTTAAAGTAGAAATGGTTATCAGAGGCTACATGTCTGGACACGCGGCAAGAGAATACAAAGCAGGAAAAAGAATATTGTGTGGTGTTTCGATGCCAGAAGGGATGCGTGAAAATGATCAGTTTCCGAGTCCAATAATTACTCCATCTACAAAAGCAGATAATGGAGATCATGATGAAGACATTACTCGCGAAGCAATTTTATCTAAGGGTATTGTTTCTGAAGAAGACTATTTGGTGTTAGAAGACTATACCCGAAAATTATTTCAAAGAGGGACTGAAATTGCTGCTTCTCGTGGTTTAATTTTGGTAGATACAAAATATGAATTTGGAAAAACAAAAGAGGGTAAAATTTTGTTGATTGATGAAATTCACACTCCAGATTCTTCTCGTTATTTTTATGCTGAAGGCTACGCCGAAAGACAAGAAAAAGGTGTGGAACAAAAACAATTGTCAAAAGAATTTGTACGTCAATGGTTAATTGAAAACGGTTTTCAAGGACAAGAAGGACAGCAGGTTCCAGTAATGTCAGATGAAAAAGTGATCGAAATTTCAAATCGATATATTGAATTGTACGAACAAATTACTCGTGAAACTTTTGTAAAAGCAGCTACAGAAAATGTTTTAGAAAGAATTGCTAACAATGTAAACGCATTTTTAGCCAACCACTAATAAATAAACAATTATGATTATAGAACCAAGAACAAGAGGATTTATTTGTTTAACAGCTCACCCAGAAGGTTGTGCACAAAATGTTAAAAATCAAATTGACTATGTAACTTCAAAAGGAAAAATTGCCGGAGCCAAAAAAGTATTGGTTATTGGAGCTTCCACAGGTTTTGGACTTGCATCTAGAATTACAAGCGCCTTTGGGTCTGACGCGGCTACTATTGGAGTCTTTTTTGACAAACCCGCGAGTCCAAATAGACCTGCTTCTCCTGGTTTTTACAATACAGCTGCTTTTGAAGAAGCAGCACACAAAGCAGGTTTGTATGCAAAAAGTATCAATGGAGATGCTTTCTCTAATGAGATTAAAGAACAGGTTGTCAATTTAATCAAACAAGACTTAGGTCAAATAGATTTGATCATTTATAGTTTGGCTTCCCCAGTAAGAACACATCCAGTTTCAGGAAAACGTTTCAAATCTGTTTTAAAACCAATTGGAGAAAATTTTACAAATAAGACTGTAGATTTTCATACTGGAAATGTATCTGAAATTTCTATCAATCCAGCAGAAGGAGAGGATATCGAAAATACGGTAACGGTAATGGGAGGTGAAGATTGGATGATGTGGATGGATGCTTTGCATGAAGCAAACGTTTTAGCAGAAGGTGTAAAAACCGTAGCATATTCTTATATTGGACCAGAAGTAACAAAACCAGTTTATAGAAACGGAACTATTGGTGCTGCAAAAGACGATTTAGAAGTGAAAGCATTTACCATAACAGACGCTTTAAAAGCAATTAACGGAAATGCATATGTTTCTGTAAACAAGGCATTGGTTACACAAGCGAGTTCAGCAATTCCAGTAATTCCTTTGTATATTTCTTTGTTGTATAAAATAATGAAAGAAGAAGGAATACATGAAGGATGTATCGAACAAATTCAACGTTTGTACAGTCAACGCCTATATGCTGGTGATTTGTCTTTGGATGAAAAAGGAAGAATTCGAGTTGACGATTGGGAAATGCGTGAAGATATTCAAGCAAAAGTGATCAAACTTTGGGAATCTGCAACAACAGAAAATTTACCTGAAATAGGAGATTTAGAAGGATATAGTACTGACTTTTATAACTTATTTGGTTTTAAAGTTCCAGGTGTAGATTATACAAAAGATGTAAATGAAATGGTTTCAATACCAAGTATTCAAGAATAATGTATAGAAAGTAAAATTATTAAACCTCATAAATAACACACTACTTTATGAGGTTTTTGTTTTTAACGCATTCACAAAAATTAATAAATGAAAGCAGTTGCCTTAAAGAAGTTAAAAGAGGAATTATCGCATAAATCTGCCAATGAATTGATGGAGCTTTGCTTGCATTTATCAAAGTATAAAAAAGAGAACAAAGAATTACTCACCTATTTAATGTTTGAGTCTCATGATGAGGAAGCTTATATCGAAAGTTTAAAAGCACAAATGGATTTGCTCTTTGAAGACATCAACACCAAAAATTTTTTCTTCATCAGAAAAAGTGCGAGAAAAATTTTAACATTGACCAAAAAGTATATTCGGTATTCTAAAAAGAAAGAAACAGAAGCGGAATTACTGCTGCATTACTGTTACAAATTAAAAAATTTTTCTCCTTCAATCACTCATAGTTCTCGTTTGCTAAACGTATATCAAACCCAGCTAAAGATGATTAAGAAAGCGGTGGGCACTTTACATGAAGATTTACAGTATGATTATCAAATAGAAATTGAAAATTTAGAAATTCACTCATAGAAATGGATAACAGAAAAGAGTTACGCCCCGTTTTGGCAAAAATTGAAGCAACTGAAAAATGTAGTATTGAGGAGAAATTTCAAAACACAACATTACGGCAAGTTATAAAATTACAGCATCCTTTACTCATTGCACTATTTCAAGACTATGCAATCACCAGAAAAACAGTTTTAAATACGTTAACCGAACAACGCATAAAAAGATTTATAGAAAGTGCGCTGTCTAAAGATATTGCTTTTAAAAATAAAATAATTGGGCTTATCGTAGGTCAATTTACGCTTGAGGAGTTTATGCTTTATAGTAAAACATCATCAGAATTTAATAAAAGAATTTTTGCAATGATTAAGAAAAGACTCAAGGATAGTCTTTTAGAATTGGCATCATAAAAGGTTTTTCCTTGAAAAAATATCACAATCAGCTAAAAAAACGGATCGTTAAAAATTAATTTCCCTCTGGTTTTACTATGTGAAGAAAGGAAATAAGTGCTTGCATAGTATGCGAATACTCACAGATCCTATCAAAATTGCCGTCGCTTTTTTCAGTAGTACAGGTGTTAATATTGTATTGCTTACTCTAGAGCCAATTTGCCCACCAATAAATACAGTGACAAGTAGGATGGATGTAAGCATCCAATCTACTTGAAGATTAGGATTGCTATATAGCCCAAAAACACCCGCAATAGAGTTTACCAAAATGAAGAAACTAGCCGTTGCAGCTATTTTTTTTGGAGTATCCCAATTGCTTAGATGGAGCAGCGGTGCTAAAAAAATACCGCCACCAATTCCGACCATACCAGAAAGAAATCCGATACCGCCACCGAAGATTGAATTTTTAATCGTGTTGAAGGTCTTTTTTTCTTTTACAGTTGAAACAAGACGTTTAGAAACCCACATGGAAAGTGCAGCAAATAATAAAGTAAATCCTAAAAGAATGAAAAATAGTGTTTTGTTAATGGCTAGTTTTCCACCAAGATAGGCCAGCGGAACACTCCATAAAACTATGGGAATAACCTTTTTCCAGGGGATTTTTTTTTGTTGATAAAAGAGCATCACGTTTCCAAAAACAACCACAATATTACACAATAATGCAGTAACTCTAATTTGTGTAAATGCAATTCCTGCTAATGCTAAAATGGCTAAATAGCTTGAACCACCACCAAAACCAACAGATGAATATAAAATTGCAGCCGTAAAAAATAGTATGATTAGATGCCAATTTGCTAAAATGGATTCAAAAACGGTTTGAAAATTCATATAACAAAGATAAATTTTCTATTTTTAGAATCTCCTAAAAAGCATACAACTATTATGAGCAATTATCACATAAAACATTTAGAAGAATATTTTCAAGTATATCGAAAGTCAGTAAATCAACCAGAAGCTTTCTGGGAAGAGATTGCCGAAGAAAATTTTATGTGGCGAAAAAAATGGGATACTGTTTTAGAATGGGATTTTTCAAAGCCAGCAGTAAAATGGTTCAAAGGGGCTAAACTAAACATTACAGAAAATTGTATTGATCGTCATTTGCTCACACGAGGAGAGCAAACAGCGATTTTGTTTGAACCGAATGATCCTAATGAACCTGCAGAACACATTACCTATAAACAACTTTCGGTACGTGTTAATAAATTTGCAAATGTTTTAAAGTCAAAAGGGATTCAAAAAGGAGATCGTGTGTGTATTTATTTACCAATGATTCCAGAACTTTCTATTGCTTTGCTCGCTTGTGCAAGAATTGGCGCCATTCATTCTGTCGTTTTTGCAGGGTTTTCAGCCACCGCATTGGCAACAAGAATTAATGATTCCGATTGTAAAATGGTCATTACTTCTGATGGCTCTTTTCGTGGGAACAAAACCATAGATTTAAAAGGAATTGTAGATGAAGCAATGGATAGTTGTACTTGTGTAGAAAGTGTTTTAGTTGTCAAAAGAATCAATTCTGAAATACAGATGAAATCGGGAAGAGATTTTTGGATTGCCCCTTTGTTAGAAAAGGCTTCAGATGCTTGTGAAATTGAAATTATGGACGCAGAAGATCCACTTTTCATACTATATACCTCGGGTTCTACAGGGATGCCAAAAGGGATGGTACATAGTACCGCTGGATATATGGTTTATACAGCTTATACTTTTAAAAATGCATTTCAATATAAAGAAAATGATGTGTATTGGTGTACGGCAGATATTGGTTGGATAACAGGGCATTCTTATATTGTATATGGACCTTTGGCAAATGGCGCCACTACAGTAATGTTTGAAGGAGTTCCTAGCTATCCCGATTTTGGGCGTTTTTGGAAAATTGTTCAAAAACATAAAATCAATCAATTTTATACAGCACCCACAGCCATAAGAGCTTTGGCAAAACATGGAACCGAATTGGTGAATACATATGATTTGTCCTCTTTAAAAGTTTTAGGGTCTGTTGGAGAACCTATCAATGAAGAAGCTTGGCATTGGTACAATGATAATATAGGAAAGAAGAAAAGTCCGATTATTGATACTTGGTGGCAAACAGAAACGGGTGGAATAATGATTACTCCTATTCCTTACGTAACCCCAACAAAACCAACCTATGCAACCTTGCCTTTTATAGGGATTCAAGCTTGTTTAATGGATGAAAATGGACAAGAATTAAATGGAAATCAAGTAGAAGGTAGGTTGTGTATAAAATTTCCTTGGCCAAGTATTGCCCGTACCATTTGGGGTAATCACCAACGGTATAAAGAAACCTATTTTTCGGCCTATGAAAATAAGTATTTTACAGGAGATGGAGCCTTGAGAGATGAGGTTGGATATTATCGAATTACTGGAAGAGTAGACGATGTTATTATTGTTTCTGGTCATAATTTAGGAACCGCTCCCATAGAAGATGCTATAAATGAACATCCAGCCGTTGTAGAATCAGCCATTGTTGGTTTTCCGCATGACGTTAAAGGAAGTGCTTTGTATGGGTATGTTATTTTAAAAGATACTGGAGAAAGTAGAAACCATGCTAACTTGAGGAAAGAAATCAATCAAGTAATTACAGAACATATTGGACCCATTGCAAAGTTGGATAAAATTCAGTTTACAGATGGTCTTCCAAAAACCCGTTCTGGAAAAATAATGCGTCGTATTCTTCGTAAAATCGCCGCCAATGAAATGGAGCGTATTGGTGATATCTCTACACTGCTAAATCCAGAAGTGGTACAAAGTATTATTGAGAATAAACGATAAATAAAATGAAGAAGTAGTTATTCTGGTGTGCTGTTTAGAATCTTGCTATTAATGGCATCATATACCTTGGAATAATATTCATGAAATTCTGGGAGTAAAACATTGTGAAGGTTTTTGGTTTGTTTTAGAATTGTTAAATCATACAATCCAATATCGTCTACTTCCGCTTCTTGAAGCGTTAATTCCGATAATGGAATTTTTAATTCCGCGATAAATACTTGATGAAATTCATTGTCTATAATTCCATTTTTATGCGAAACCTGATGTTTTCTAGTGGCTATTTTTGTGAAATCAGAGTCGATCAATGGCAAGCCAATTTCCTCAAAAACTTCTCTTTTAGCCGCGGTTAAAACATCTTCACCAGCACCAACATGCCCTGCCACAGAAATATCCCACAAACCAGGGAATATTTTTTTTGTCAATGCTCTTTTTTGAAGTAATATTTTTGCATTTGCAGTAAACAACCAAATATGAACTGTTGCATGAAACCAGCCGTGATGGTGTGCTTCGGACTTCAAAGCTGATTTTCCAGTTGCTTTTCCTTCGGAAGTTAAAATGTCTATGAGTTCGTCCATAATTTTAAGACAGGAATTTCACAAATTGTTACACACAGCTTTGTGAAATTCGTGTCATTTAAAGTTTACTCAAAATAAGAAAAGGTTTCCCCGCCTTCAATTTTCAATAAGGTTTCATAAATCATTTTAATCACATTTTCAACATCTTCTCTATGTACCATTTCTACTGTCGTATGCATGTATCTTAAAGGAAGCGAAATTAATGCAGAAGCAACACCACCATTGCTGTATGCAAAAGCATCAGTATCTGTACCTGTTGCTCTTGAAAGTGCCGATCGCTGGAATGGAATTTCATTTTCAGTAGCGGTCGTAGTAATTAAATCGCGTAATTTTTGTTGAACTGCTGGAGCATATGCAACCACAGGACCTTTCCCTAATTCTAAAAGACCTTCTTTTTTAACATCAATCATTGGAGTGGTCGTATCATGTGTTACATCCGTAACAATGGCAACATTAGGTTTTATGGTGTGGGTAATCATTTCTGCACCCCGCAAACCAATTTCCTCTTGTACAGAATTGGTGATGTACAATCCAAACGGCAATTCTTTTTTGTTTTCTTTTAAAAGACGAGCCACTTCAGCAATCATAAAACCACCCATTCTGTTGTCTAAGGCTCTACATACAAATTTATCACCATTTAAAATATGAAACTCATCTGGGTAGGTAATCACACAACCAACATGAACGCCTAGTGCTTCCACTTCTTTTTTGGTTGCACAGCCTGTGTCAATAAAA
>JABJPX010000078.1 GCA_018663625.1 Polaribacter sp.
AGTGTGACAATATTACTACTTCATTTATTGATGATAGTGGTAAGGAAACTGAAGTCAGAAAACATAATTGCAGAGAGAAATATAACTTTTAGTTAAACAATAAATTAATATATAAAAAAACGAATATTATGGCATTAGAAATTACAGATGCGAATTTTGAAGAAATCGTATTAAAATCGGACAAACCTGTATTGGTAGATTTTTGGGCAGCTTGGTGTGGACCATGTAGAATGGTAGGACCAATTGTTGATGAAATTCATACTGAATATGAAGGGAAAGCAGTAGTGGGTAAAGTAGATGTTGATGCAAATCAAGAATTTGCGGCAAAATACGGCGTTCGTAATATTCCAACAGTTTTAGTGTTTAAAAACGGTGAAGTAATAGACAAACAAGTGGGGGTAGCTCCAAAGAATGTCTACACAGGAAAGATAGATGCTGCGATGTAGGAACAATTTCCTTTTTATAATATCGAAAAGGTTTGGCTAACGTCAAACCTTTTTTTATTTTTAGAACTTAAAGATCTTCTAAATGAAATACAGATTCCTATTTTTTATAACCCTATTCTTTTTGCTCTCTTGTGCATTGAAAGAAGATACAATCAGTTTAGAAAATGGAATTTCTTTAGAATTGGCCAATTACAGAAAACAGCAAGTTTCGAATGTTGTCTATCACTTGGATTTTGACATTCCAGCAGACAAGACAGTGCCCATTCCAGCATCCTTAACTTTAACGCTAACAATTCAGGATTTAACAAACGATTTGTTTTTAGATTTTAACGAAGTAAAATCTCATTTGAAATCGGTAAACGTAAATCGTAAAAAGACCGATATCAACCACCAAAAAGAACACATAATTGTTTCTAAAAAAGATCTTGTTCTGGGTGAAAATACGATAGTTATTTCTTTCAATGCAGGCGAATTATCACTCAATCGAAATGAAGATTTTTTGTACACGCTATTGGTGCCAGATCGCGCAAGTACTTTGTTTCCTTGTTTTGATCAACCAGACATAAAAGCAAATTATCAACTAACCATAACCGCACCAAAAGAGTGGAAAGTACTTTGTGGTGCTTTTGAAGAAAGTGCTGTAGATACTGGTAATTTCACCAAGCATATTTTTAAGAAAACCGATAAAATGAGTACCTATCTGTTTTCTTTTGTTGCCGGAAATTTTACTTCAATCACTAAAAACCCAGGAGCGTTTGATATGCGCTTTTTGTACCGAGAAAACAACCAAGAAAAAATTGCAGAAAGCGTTGATGAGATCTTTTCGACCCATCAAAAATCAATCGATTTTTTAGAGGAGTACACACAGGTAAAGTTTCCATTTCAAAAAATGGATTTTGCAGCGATTCCCCCATTTCAGTATGGAGGCATGGAACATGTTGGTGCCATTCAATACCGAGCATCTTCTTTGTTTTTAGATAAAAACGCCACGCAAAACAGCAGATTGAGTCGCGCAAAACTAATTGGACACGAAACTTCGCACATGTGGTTTGGAGATTTGGTGACCATGCGATGGTTCAATGATGTTTGGATGAAAGAAGTATTTGCCAATTTTATGGCTGATAAAATTATGAATCCTGTTTTTCCAGAAATCAACCACGAATTAAATTTTATGATGTCGCATTACCCAAGTGCCTATTCAGAAGATAGAACAATGGGCACCAATGCCATTCGTCAATATTTAGGAAACTTAAAAAATGCAGGTTCTTTGTATGGAAGAATCATTTATAACAAAGCGCCAATTATGATGCGTCAGTTAGAAAATTTATTGGGGGAAACCCAGTTTAAAGAAGGTATTCAAGAATACATTCAAACCTATGCAAACGGAAATGCAGATTGGAGTGAATTGGTGGGTATTTTAGACAACAAAACAACGGGTGATATTAAAAGTTGGAGCGATGTTTGGGTAAACTCTCCAGGAAGACCAATATTTACAGAGGAAGTTGAATTGAATGAAAAAGGAAATGTGACCAAGTTTGTCATCCATCAAAAAGCAGAGGATGGTTCTCAAAAAATTTGGATACAGTCTTTTAAAATTCAACTGAAAGATGAAAGAGGGTACGAGAAAACCATCAACTTAAAAAACATGGGCAACTCTTTTGACATTTCTTCGGCGGTAAAAGATTTTAAACCGGGGCAAGTTTTGTACAATACAAACGGATTTGGTTATGGTGTTTTCCCTGTTTATAAAGAGAAATTAAGTAGTTATAAAGACATTAATGATGAGGTTTCAAGAGGATCTCAGTTTATTAATTTGTATGAAAATATGCTCAATGGCGTGGTTACTCCTTTAGAATCATATGCGGTACTATTTGATGCCATGCTAGTCGAAGAAAACGAATTGATTTTGAATTACTTGACCGGAAGGGTTCAAACGATTTATTGGAGTTTTTTCACAAAAGAACAGCAATATGCAGAGCAACAAAAAACAGAAAGTCAACTTTTTACTTTGTTGAAAAAAGCGTTGCCTAAAAACATTAAAAAAACCCTGTTTGATTTGTATCAGTCCATTGCGTTTTCTGAAAAAGGAAAAGAAAATTTATATGCTATTTGGTCTAAAAAGAAAGCCATTAAAAACCTCTTTTTAAACGAAAATGAGAACACTTTTTTGGCAATGAAATTGGCAATTTATGAACATCCAAAAGCCTCCGAAATTTTAAATAAACAGGCAATGACGATATCGAATAAAGATCGCTTAGCACGTTTTGAATGGTTGCTGCCTTCACTTTCTAATGATGAGGATATAAGAGATTCTTTTATGAAATCACTTTTAGAAAAAGAAAACAGAGAAAAAGAGTCTTGGGTTCAAACCGCTTTAGGAAACATACACCATCCGTTACGCCAACAATCGGCAACAAAACATCTAAAGGTTATTTTAGAGAAGTTAGAAGAAGTACAATTAACGGGTGATATTTTCTTTCCAAAAGGTTGGCTGTCAAGTTCTATTGGAAATTACTCCTCTAAAGAAGCAGCACTTGTTTTACAGTCGTTTTTAGATGCACACCCCAATTACAATCAGATTTTATTGAAAAAAATACTACAAACCACAGACAACTTAACAAGAGCGCAACACATAAAAAAGTAGTATGAATTTATCTGAACTACAATCTTCTGAAATAAAAAACTTAGATATTCTTGCAAAGCAAGTAGTCGAAGGTTTTATTACGGGAATGCACAAAAGCCCATTCCATGGGTTTTCGGTAGAGTTTGCGGAACATAAATTGTATAATAATGGTGAAAGTACCCGTCATATAGATTGGAAGTTGTTTGCCAAAACAGAAAAGTTGTATACAAAACGGTACGAAGAAGAAACCAATTTGCGATGTCATCTTATTATCGACAACTCGGCATCCATGCATTACCCAGAAATAAAAACCCAAACGATTGATTCTTTAAATAAAGTTGGTTTTGCTGCGGTAGCTGCTGCTGCTTTAATGGAAATACTAAAGAAACAACGAGACGCAGTTGGCTTAAGCATTTATGCAGATACTTATGAATATTATGCGCCAGAAAAAGGAAGCGAGCGGCATCGGAAAATGATTTTAAATCAGTTAGAAAATCTTTTAACTTCAACTTCTACTGCAACGACAGAAACCTATCGTTATTTAAATGAAATTGCAGAAAATATCCACAGGCGTTCTTTAATTTTCTTGTTTACAGATATGTTTCAGTCAACAACCGATCAAAAAAAACTATTTGATGCACTTCGACATCTAAAACACAACAAACATGAGGTGGTTTTGTTCCATACCTATGATGGTAAAACAGAATTTAACTTCGATTTTGACACTTCTCCCAAAAAATTTATAGATGTTGAGACGGGTGAAGAAATAAATGTGTTTTCACAAAATATTCAAGAAAAATATACCGCGTTGATGGGGACGTATTTTAATGACTTGAAAAATAAATGCTTACAATATAAAATAACTTATTTACCAATAGATATTCGTAATGGCTTTCATGAGATTTTGACCGCATATCTCATTAGTAGAAAAAAAATAAAATAAAATTATAGTTTTCTGCTTGCAGATATAAAAATGTGTCTTATATTTGCACCCGCTAATAGCAACGGTTTGGTAGTTCAGCTGGTTAGAATGCCTGCCTGTCACGCAGGAGGTCGCGGGTTCGAGTCCCGTCCAGACCGCAAATTTAGGAGATAAACCCTTAAAGTTCAATACTTTAAGGGTTTTGTTTTGTTAATAGGGGACAATTTCAATTCCAAACTCTATTATATCAGAAAAGTCAATTTTAAAGTGTTCAAAAAATGTCTGGTATGAATCTCTCATTTAATTTTTGCTAACGTTGTTGTGTAAGGAAAGTTGCGTGGTTTAAA
>JABJPX010000079.1 GCA_018663625.1 Polaribacter sp.
CAAATCGTTTGCACCGTGCAATATTCCTAAAGAAACTATCAATACAAAAGCGACTGAATCCTCAACAAACTCGCCAAATTGGATGCTAAACCAAAAAAGGAAAAACGTAAAAAACATCATAAAATTTTGGTAATTCCTCATGATTTTGTAATTAATATTGTAAATTTAATAATAATTTTATTATATTTGGAAGATAATGGTGTTAAATCACCAAACATTTTACTAACTTAACCTTATATTTTATTATGAATTTATTAATGAATTTCTTATCAGTAGCGAAAATGAGTCCAGATGATTATGTTGGATTTACCTTTTTTGTGGGATGTATGGCCATGATGGCTGCATCGGCATTCTTCTTCTTGTCAATGAGTAGTTTTGACAAAAAATGGAGAACTTCCATTTTAGTTTCAGGACTTATTACGTTCATTGCTGCAGTACATTATCTTTACATGAGAGATTATTGGGCATCAAACGCAGAATCTCCAACATTTTTCCGTTACGTAGACTGGGTATTAACCGTACCTTTAATGTGTGTTGAATTTTATTTAATTCTTAAAGTAGCTGGAGCCAAAAAGTCGTTAATGTGGAGAATGATCTTCTTATCTGTAGTCATGTTAGTTACAGGTTACATTGGTGAAGTTTTAAGCCGAGATAATGCTTGGTTATGGGGACTTCTATCCGGAGCTGCATACTTTGTTATCGTTTATGACATCTGGTTAGGTAGTGCGAAAAAATTAGCTGTTGAGGCTGGAGGAGCTGTTTTACAAGCTCACAAAGCACTTTGCTGGTTTGTATTAGTTGGATGGGCAATTTACCCATTAGGATACATGGCAGGAACACCAGGATGGTACGCTGATATTTTTGGTGGATTAAGCATGGATGTTATATACAACATTGGTGATGCTATCAACAAAATCGGTTTCGGACTTGTAGTGTATAACTTAGCAGTACAGAGTTCTAACAAATAGAGTATTTACTCAAAAAAAACAATCCCAAGAGTTTATACTCTTGGGATTTTTTTGTTTAAATCTTAATTAAAAAAGTTAGCAATCTACCATCCTAACAGTAATTGCCAAACCTCCTTCAGAGGTTTCTTTGTAATTTTTATTCATATCCTTAGCGGTTTCCCACATTGTATCAATCACTTTATCCAAAGGCACTTTCACCTCTTTTGGATCTGTTTCTAAAGCCATTTCAGCAGCATTAATTGCTTTAATTGCCCCCATTGCATTTCTTTCTATACAAGGTATTTGTACCAAGCCACCAATTGGATCACAGGTCAAACCAAGATGATGTTCCATAGCAATCTCCGCTGCAACCAAGCATTGGGCAGGCGATCCACCCAACAACTCTGTTAATGCCGCCGCAGCCATTGCTGATGAAACCCCAATTTCTGCTTGACACCCACCCATTGCTGCTGAAATTGTCGCATTTTTCTTAAAAATACTTCCAATTTCACCAGCTGTTAGCAAAAATTTTTTAATGTGCTCAAAATCTGCTTTATGATTTTCTATCACCAAATAGTACATTAAAACAGCAGGAATAACGCCCGCACTTCCATTGGTTGGGGCTGTAACTACGCGACCTAAAGAAGCATTCACTTCATTTGCTGATAGCGCAAAACAACTTACCCATTTTAAAATTTCCCGAAATTTTACTTCTGTACTCCTAATAGCCCTAATCCAATCTTCCGAACTTGTATACGAAGTATCTTTAATCAACTTAACATGGGTATCGAAAGCACGCCTTTTGACATTAAGTCCACCAGGTAAAACACCTTTTGTATGACAGCCAAGATACATACACTCTAACATTGTAGTCCAAATACGGTGCAACTCAGCATCTATTTTAGCTGGAGCATTTAATACCAATTCATTCTGAAGGACAATCTCAGAAATTGCTAAATTTTCTTGCTCGCAATATCGCTCTAACTGTCTCGCTCGATTTATAGGATATGGGAAATTTTGTTTTGTCACTTCAATTTCATCTACTAACGAATCATCTTCTTGAATGATAAATCCACCACCAATTGAATAATAGGTTTCTTTGGAAATAAGTTCCTTATTTTGAAATGCAGTGAATGTCATTCCGTTAGGGTTGAAAGGAAGAAACTCTTTATTAAATTGAATTTTATCAATAGAAAAAGAGATCATTTTCTCATTATTCAAGTACAATAAAGAAGTGTCTTTAACTGCTGCAATAATGGTATCTATTTCTTCAATTGGAATGAACTCAGGATCTGCACCGCTTAAACCTAGTAAGATTGCAGAATCTGTAGCATGGCCTCTTCCTGTTAATGACAAAGAACCGTAAAGGTCTACTTTAATTTCATCAACCAATAAAAAACAACTTGATTCTTTTAATTTTGAAATCCATTGTTGCGCTGCTCTCCAAGGACCTAATGTATGCGAACTTGAGGGCCCCACACCAATTTTGAGCATATCGAAAATACTAATAAATTGCGACATTCATAATTATTTATAAATAAAGTATGTAAATGTAAAAAATATAGCTATAAAATTACTGTTTTTTTACACATAATAAAACACTTTACCTGCGCTATAAATTTTCAATAACAAATTTTAAAGAAATAAATAAAACTATAAATCGTAAATCAATGCTTTGTTGTACCGCACTACCAATAAATAATATACAACAGCTCTGTATTTTTTTCTTTCAGTTACACCAATGCACTTTATGACTTCGTTAATACCAATATCAAGATCTTCGATATCTGCCAGACCTAACTTCTTAATGAGGAAATTATTCTTCACAGTCAGTAACTCATTTACATCAGAACTTGAAACGGTTTCTGCATCTTTTTTATAGATCGAAGGGCCTAATCCTTTGGTAACCGCCCTCAATAAGTCAGTATTTGAATGGAGATTCCTGTCCTCCATAAACTTCTTGTACAATGCTACTTTTTCTTCTAATTTGCTCATTTTTTTTTATTTAGTAAACTACACTCTTTTCTCTTATTGTAGAACTAACCAAATATAAGAAAACAATTAATCAAAAACATAAAGCGAAAAAGCAAGCAAGTTTATTGTTTTTATGTCAAAATGTCATCTATTTAAAATCGATTCAATTGCAAAGACTGACATTTGACAATTATTATGGGTTGGCACACACTTTGTCTATGGTAAGATGTTGAATCAAAAATGAATTTAATATAAATAAAGATTATGAGTAAAATTATAGGAATAGATTTAGGAACAACGAATTCGTGTGTCTCAGTAATGGAAGGAAATGAGCCAGTTGTAATTCCTAATTCAGAAGGAAAAAGAACAACTCCCTCAATCGTTGCATTTGTTGAAGGTGGAGAACGTAAAATTGGAGATCCTGCGAAAAGACAAGCAGTAACCAACCCAACCAAGACAGTTTATTCGATTAAGCGTTTTATGGGGAACAAATTCTCTGAATCATCGAAAGAAGTAAAGAGAGTACCTTATAAAGTAGTAAAAGGAGACAATGATACACCAAGAGTAGACATTGATGGTCGTTTATATACACCACAAGAAGTTTCTGCAATGGTGTTACAGAAAATGAAAAAAACAGCTGAGGACTATTTAGGAACTGATGTTTCTGAAGCTGTAATTACAGTACCCGCTTACTTTAACGATGCACAAAGACAAGCAACAAAAGAAGCAGGTGAAATTGCAGGATTAAAAGTACGAAGAATTATAAACGAACCAACTGCAGCTGCATTAGCATACGGTTTAGACAAGTCTAATGATGACAAGAAAATTGTTGTTTTTGATTTTGGTGGTGGAACACATGATGTTTCTATCTTAGAATTAGGAGATGGTGTTTTTGAAGTATTGGCTACTGATGGAGATACGCATTTAGGTGGAGATGATGTTGATGAGAAGATCATTAACTGGTTGGCTGAAGAGTTTAAAGCGGAGGAAAACATGGACTTAAGAGAAGATCCAATGTCTTTACAACGTTTAAAAGAGGCTGCTGAAAAAGCGAAGATTGAATTATCTAGCACAACTTCTTCTGAAATTAACTTACCTTATATTACAGCTACTGCAAGCGGACCAAAACACTTGGTAAGAACCTTGTCAAGAGCTAAATTTGAGCAGTTAATTGACGATTTAGTAAAAAGAACAATCAAGCCATGTCAAACAGCGTTAAAAAATGCTGATTTAACAATTTCAGACATTGATGAAGTTGTTTTAGTTGGTGGTTCTACAAGAATCCCTGCAGTACAAGAAGCGGTAGAGAAGTTCTTCGGAAAATCTCCAAGTAAAGGTGTAAACCCTGATGAAGTAGTTGCCTTAGGAGCTGCGATTCAAGGTGGAGTTTTATCTGGTGATGTAAAAGATGTATTGTTATTAGACGTTACTCCTTTATCATTAGGGATTGAAACAATGGGGAATGTATTCACAAAGTTAATTGATGCAAACACAACCATACCTACCAAAAAATCTCAAGTATTCTCAACAGCAGTAGACAACCAACCATCTGTAGAAATACATGTTTTACAAGGAGAGAGAGCAATGGCTGCAGATAACAATACAATTGGACGTTTCCATTTAGATGGTTTACCTCCAGCACAAAGAGGAGTTCCTCAAGTTGAAGTAACGTTTGATATCGACGCCAATGGTATTATTAAGGTATCTGCTTTAGACAAAGGAACTAATAAATCTCATGAAATTAGAATTGAAGCATCTTCAGGATTATCTGAAGAAGAGATCGCTAAGATGAGACAAGAAGCAGAAGAAAATGCCGATTCTGATAAAGCTGCAAAAGAGACTGCAGAAAAAATCAACGAAGCAGATTCTATGATTTTCCAAACAGAAAAGCAATTAAAAGAATTTGGAGAAAAATTATCTGACGATAAAAAAGGACCTATCGAAGCAGCTTTAGTAGAATTAAAAGCAGCACATGAGTCTAGAGATTTAGCACAAATTGATACTGCATTAGCAACTATCAACGAGGCTTGGAAAGTTGCATCTGAAGAGATGTATGCAGCACAAGGTGGCGCTGAAGGAGCAAATCCAGGAGCAGAGCAACAAGGGCAACCAGAAGCTGATGCGCAAGGAGACAATGTAGAAGATGTAGACTTTGAAGAAGTTAAGTAAGTAGTGAACCAATAACGCCTGAGTGTTGTTGAGTAAATCGCTTATCCCCTATTTTTTTTGGGACCTTTTAAAAGAATCATTTTTTAAATAGCAAAAACGCAATCATTCATTTGATTGCGTTTTTTTATGCAACAAACGAAAAGAACCTACTTATTTTCTGTGCAATCTTTTCCTAAATTATGAAATTGCTTCAGTATATTCGTAAAAACATTTTTAATTATATTAATAAAAAACCCTTATTGAAAACCTATAATCAATCCAATTTCTTTAAACACACCTTTTGTGAATTTATACAGAAAGATGACTTTTCTTTTCCAGAAAAAACAAATTACAAAAGTAAATCAGAGAGTCGTTACTTTTACACAGAAGAAGGTGTTTACCGTAAATCAAACCATTGGGGAAGAGTTGCCAATTGCAGGTGGAAATTGATTGCTAAAGAAGACTACAAAAACCAAACAACCGGGATTGGTTTTGCCAAGTGGACTGATTTTTATCCTATTCATTCTAAAGAAAAGATATTTTTTATTGACGTTAACTTTGATAAAAAAACGGCAGAAATCAAATCAAATCAAAAAACCTCAACCACCCATTTATTTAATTTCCCTGAAGCAATAAAAAGAAAAAAACAAATAACACATTTATTCAAAGAAACTAAATGGGCGAACTACTTTGAGATGGATCTTACTGAATTGCGATGTGCAATTATTTCAGAATACATTCACTCAGATAAAACATTACAACAAATTAAGAAAACGCATTCCTAAAAAATAAGAATAAAATGAAAACAAATACGGTTGTAAAACAAGTCGAAACATTAGCTCTTGCTGCCATTTCCTACAAAGGAAAAATGGATGCTATTGGAGCGGTTTATGATCGACTCGTTCAGTGGGCGGCTCCAAAAGGATTGATCAATGAGGACACAAAAATGGTCACTATTTATCATGACAGTCCCAAAACAACCGATTCAAGCTCCTTACGAATTAGCGCCTGCATTGTCTTAAACAAACCAATATCTGTTGAAGGAGAAATAACACAAAAAACTCTAGAAAGTACAAAATGTCTTGTTTCAAGCTTAGAAATTACCCCCATGCAATTTCAACAAGCTTGGGAGGCTTCATTTGCATGGATGCTTAAAAATGGATATCAAAAATCAACAATAGCTCCGTTTGAAATTTACTACAACAATGCACAAGAGCATCCAGAAAATAAATTTATTGTAGATTTATGTATTCCTATTTTGTAGGTAGAAAATCGCTAAAAAAATCTAGAAACAACCCATATGAAGAAAATAATTTTAATGACGGCATTCATTTTTAGTGTTTTTTTAACAGCGAATGCACAAGAAGAAACATTTCAGATAACAGTTTTTATTAGTGGATTAGAATCCAATGAAGGGCAAGTTTTAATTGCACTGCACAATAAAAAAGCACAATTTCTAAAAATCGATTTTAAAAATGCAATCACAAAAATTATTGATAAAAAAGTGACGTATACTTTCAAAGAAATCCCAAAAGGAGAATACGCAATTGCTGTTTTTCACGACAAGAATAGTAATGAAAAAATGGATGTCAATTTCTTTGGAATCCCAAAAGAAGCCTACGGATGCTCTAACAATGCAAAAGGGTTTATGGGCCCTCCAAAATATGAAGATGCAAAATTTCTATTAACAGAAAATAGCAGCATACGAATAGAGATTTAATTCGTTTTAAGTATGCTTTATAACGTTCAATTATTTTTTTGAAAGTATCTTATTCGTCAAGTCTTGCTTCGCTTTTTCATCGTCACCAAACAACCACTGAAGTGTATTGTCTTCCCAGATTTGGTCGTATTGTTTCTCATTAATAATCTGTCTGTCTTTCGCCAAATCTAAAATTTTTCCAGGATAGGAAGATTGCGCATCACTCTCCATTTCTCCCAATGGATATGGGTCATCCAACCCCATAATCACCTGACTAGAACCCTGTTTATCAATCATTAAATTTAGAGAATCCGTATCATGTACCAAAGTGTCGAAAAAAATATTTTTATGCCCCACCGCTTTTCTCGGGTGTGTTTTCCCTTCAAACAAATCCGGTCTTCCATCAAAACCCTGAATACGTCTTCCTAAGTTCATCTGTGCCAATTGACCACCATGTGCAAAACAAGTTCTAATATTTTTAAACCGCTCTTGCATTCCGTTTAAAGTATAAAAATGATAGGCATCGCCACATTGAGCCAACATCCAAATTAAATGAAAACGCCAATTGGTATTTTCTAATTTTATCATTTTATCGCCGTCATAAGGATGAATTTCAATCGCTAATTTATATTTGTCTGCCAATTCAAAAATTCGATCATTTTCCTTATCAAAAACACAACGCCATTGCCCAATAGAATCCATAAAATGTGTTGGCAAGCACAATACCCTCAAGCCCAGTTCTTCTACACAGCGCTCTATTTCGTACAAAGCTCCTTGAATAAAACCAGGATGTACCACAAAACCACAGGTAAACTTATCAGGATGGTCGTACTGTACTTTCGCATTAAAATCATTTTGAAAACGCAATGCTTTTTTCATTTCTTCTAACCGCAAACCGTTTCCATACAACTGAGAGAGATTCAAAACCACCGCATGGTCCAGCTTATTTTTTTCCATCCACAACAACTTCTCATCTAAGAAAAAGCTAGAGTCAGTAACCGGACGTTTCCATCCTTTTTGCAACATATGCTTTCGTTCGTCATCTACCCAAAAAATCTCCTTGTCTTTCATAAACTGAGGAATTTGCTCTGGATAAGGTAATAAATGTGAATGTCCGTTTATGCGTAGTTTTCGTTTTTCCATCTTGTTATCATTACCAGGCTTTTACCTAGCAGGTTTTAATTTATTTAACTAATTCGTCATTTTTTTATGAAAGACAAAAGTGCAATGTTTTACTTTTTAAGGGGCTTGCATTACTGTCCCACAAGCATCACAAGTACATTTTTGTTTGTCTGAATAAAATCCATCAAAAATGATCGGCATATCTGTTTCAATATTATCCAATGCGAACGGCTCTCTATACAATGCATTTCCACAGTTTTCACAATACCATTCTAACGCATCCAACATGCCTTCAGACCGAGGGTATTCGATCACTAGACCAACAGTATTTTCCTTTCTTTGCGGAGAATGTGGCACTCTCGCAGGCAGTAAATAAATATCCCCTTCATTGATTGCTACATCAGTCATCTTTCCATTTTTATCAATGATTTTTAAAACCATATCACCTTCAACTTGATAAAAAAACTCTGGTGTTTCATTGTAATGATAATCTTTTCGGTTATTAGGACCACCAACAACCATTACAATATATTCGCCCTGATCCCACACTTGCTTGTTTCCAACAGGCGGTTTTAACAAATGACGATGTTCATCAATCCACTTTTTAAAATTTAAAGGCTGTACTAAATCCATTTTTTTATTTTTTATTTTACGTTCCAAAAAGTCGGGCTTTCCATTAAATATTTTTATACTTTCTCGATACATGACGCAAAAAATCGTGCTAATCAAAAATGCATAAAAAGACTTTGCATTTTCAAAATGATTGAATCCCTAACGCAAGAATTCTCTAAATTTACAAACTTTTTGTTCTTCCACCATCAACCGGAACATTAATCCCATTAATGAAACTTGCTTTTTCACTCGCTAAAAAAACAATGGCACTCGCCACCTCTTCAGGTTTTGCGAATCGCTTTGCAGGTGACGCATTTTTCATCGCGACAGCAACCGCATCAAAAGTCAATCCCAATGTAGCTGCTTTATTATTAATGATTTCTTTCAATCGCTCAGTCCCAGTAGCACCAGGCAACACATTATTCACCGTGATTCCAAATTCACCTAACTCATTCGCCAATGTTTTAGACCAACTTGCTACCGCACCACGAATCGTATTAGATACACCCAACCCTTCTAAAGGTTGTTTTACTGAAGTTGAAATCACATTAATAATTCGACCAAAACATTGTGTTTTCATAAACGGCACTAAACATTGTACTAAAAGATGATTGCATTTTAAATGTTGGGTAAAAGCGCTTTCGAATTCTTCTATTTTAGCCTTAAATATAGGGCCTCCCGCAGGACCTCCTGTATTATTTACCAAGATATGGAATTGCAAATCGGAGTTCGCTAGGACCTCTTTTAATTCCTTTGGCTTTGAAAAATCAGCCACCAAATAACCATGGCATTGATTTTTGTTTGGCAATTGTGCTACGGTTTTCTTCAACTTCTCTTCGTTTCTTGCAATAAGCGTCACATTTACACCCTCTTCAGCCAACAAAATAGCAGTTGCCAGTCCAATTCCTTGCGTACTTCCGCAAACCAATGCGTTTTTGTTTTGAATATTTAGATTCATCTTATCGTTTCTGAATGGTCGACCGCAGTCGAGACCTAATTTATATTTTGAAAACTATTTCCACAGTAATCTATTTGAATCTTTTACCAAATTTACCAGCACAAATAGACTTCATTTTCTGATTTATTATTTATTCATATTGGATGCAAATATTTTTTGGTTCCGTAAAAAATCGCAATGCTTCAAATCCCCCTTCACGACCTACACCAGAATCTTTCTGCCCGCCAAAAGGAGTTCTTAAATCTCGTAACATCCATGTATTTACCCAAACAATTCCAGTCTGTAATTCTTTCGAAAACTGAAGTGTTCTATTCAAATTATTGGTCCACAAAGTTGCCGATAAGCCATATCTTGAATCATTTGCCAATTGCAATGCCTCAGCATCTGACTTGAAAGACATAATCGTAACTACAGGACCAAATATTTCTTCTTGATTTAATTTGCATTTATTGTCAGAAACTTCAATTATCGTTGGTTGTAAATAATACCCATGCTCACTCCCTTTTACAACAACTTTATTTCCTCCAAATAAAATGACGCCGCCTTCATCCGCTGCAATATCAAGATAGGATTTCACTTTTTCTAAATGTGTTTTCGAAACCAACGCTCCAATATTTATATTTTCTGCTGATGGATTTCCAACTATTAATTCAGAAACCTTTTGAACAAAGTCTTTTTTAAATTGCGCATATATTTTTTCTTCCACTAAAATTCTACTACCACACAAACAAATTTGACCTTGGTTTGTAAACGATGAACGCACTGTTGCGGTCATCATCTTTTCGTAATTACAATCTTCAAAAATAATATTTGGGTTTTTTCCTCCCAACTCTAAAGATAGTTTTTTAAACATTGGTGCTGCAACTCTGGCAATCTGAGCTCCGGTTTCTGTTCCGCCTGTAAACGAAATCGCTTTGATATTGGGATGTGATACAATAGCTTTCCCAGTAGTATCCCCCAATCCGTGAACAATATTTAAAACTCCTTTTGGAAGTCCAGCTTCATTACAAATTTCTCCTAATAAATAGGCGGTCATGGGAGTAATTTCACTTGGCTTTGCAACCACACAGTTTCCTGCGGCAATTGCAGGCGCTATCTTCCAAGTGAATAAATACAGGGGTAAATTCCATGGAGAAATGCATCCCACAACACCGAGAGGTTGCCGCAATGTAAAGTTTACAGCATGCATTCCAACACTTTCATGTGCTTCCGATGAAAACTGGGTAATTGCATTGGCAAAAAATTGAAAATTTGCCGCAGCTCTTGGAATATCAATCTCGGTAGCTAAACCAATTGGTTTTCCATTATCTTTTGATTCTGCTGCAGCTAAAAAAAGGATTTTATCAAGAATTAAGTCAGCTATCTTTGAAAGAATTTTACTTCTTTCAGCAACAGTCGTTTGACTCCAACTTAAAAAAGCGGTAGCTGCTGCTTGGTAGGCTTTCTCTACATCTTCAACCGATGAGTTCGGAGTTTGTCCATACACTTCTCCAATTGCTGGATTGTAATTATCCAACCAATGGTCTTCAATTGGATTTTCATATTCTCCGTTAATGTAGTTTTGTATTTTCATGTTGTGTGTCTTAAAAGCGATCTAATTCTTAGCGCGCAATATAAATCGTTACAATGGCTATGTTTTCTTATATGCTGTTACCTTAATCTCCACCACCAAATCTGGATGTGGCAATTGATGAACTGCAACGGTGGTTCTTGTGGGACCAGTCTCTTTGTCAAAAAACTCAGCATAGGTTCTGTTGTACCCTGCAAAATCATTCATATTTACTAAAAAAGTCGAAACGTCTACCACATCTTTGATACTTGCGCCAACAGACTGCAGGTTTTTATCAATGTTTTGCAAAACTGCTCGGGTTTGGGTTGCTATATTGAGATGCTTAGTCCCCATTTCATCAATAATATCGACGCCTGCAATGGTATTGTCTGCTCTTCTGGAACTCGTTCCCGATACAAAAATAAAATCTCCGACTACTTTTACGTGTGGATATGCGCCTCTTGGTGTTACTTTTTTTTCTGACATATTATATAGTTCCTAATGATTTTAATATGGTTCTTAAATTTCTTGTCGTTGCTATTACATTAAGTTTTTTTCAATAGCAGTGTTTGTTAATTTTATCCTTGCAAATCCAGCCGAGCAATATAAATACACAAGTCTGTACATTTTTAAAATTGGGTTCATTTAATAACCGTCGCAATGCTTTCATCTGAATTTTATTTTTCCCAGAAACATTGATTCCACGGAATAAAATGATGTATTTTTTCATTTACATTTCAAAACTATGATCCTGTTCTAAAAGCAGATTCGTTTCTTTAATAACCGTATATAGTATAAGCTCTAATGCTTCGTTTGTCATGCTAGGAGTCATTGATATCTCATTGTTTGCAATTAATCGCAGCAATGCCTTGTCTTGCGCTCTTCCTCTTTTCATGGCTTCATCATACCCAATATTTGCATTAAAGGTTACCAATGAATATTTAGACGCATATTGTTTTGGAAATGTTTTTTCCAACGCCATTTCGATCATTCTTTTTTCTTTAAACAGTGGATTAGCAACATGCTTTTTCATTTCATGGAAGTTATCTAACGCTAAGTCTGCAATAGCATCTGTATCGTGTTTTCTTGCTTTTTCATAGGCTTTAAAAACAACTCCCCAATCCAACTTTCCATTTGAAGGGTGTGCTGTATTTTGTGCTAAAATTTCATCTAAAACAACAACATCCTCAAAAGACGCATTCATTCCTTGCCCATAAAAAGGAACAATCGCATGCGAAGAATCACCAATTAACAAGGTATTTTGCTGATAACTCCATGGGGAACATTTAATGGTACCCAATGGTCCGGTTGGGTTGTTGATAAACTCCTCTTTTATATTAGGAATTAAGGCCAAGGCATCTGGAAATTCTTTCTCAAAAAATGCAGTTATCTTTTCTTCAGTGATCAGGTTTTCAAAATTGAATTCACCTTCGTTATAACTTAAAAAAAGTGTCACTGTAAAGCTTCCATCCCTATTTGGCAATGCAATAAGCATAAAATCTCCTCGAGGCCAAATATGCAAATGCCCTTTACTAATTTGGTGATTTCCATTTTCATCTGCAGGAATCTCCAATTCTTTGTACCCATGATTTAAATAGTTTTGAGAATAACTGAACAAAAAATTACGTTCAGATACATAGCTTTTTCGCAAAGAAGAACCCGCCCCATCAGCGCCAAAAATAACATCGGCATCAATCGTAAAATCTTTATCTGTTTCAACATCCACAAAATGAGCAACCGTATTTACAATATCAATATGCGTACACTTTTTATTAAAATAAAGGGTAACATTTTCATGTTGCTCTGCTTCCGTTAATAGAATCCCATTTAAATCTCCTCTAGAAATAGAGTTGATGTATTCTCCATCTCTTCCAGAGTAATTCGATGCAAATGTATTTCCCGCTGCATCATGCATGAGACGTCCATACATTGGAATACAAATTTCTTTTGCAACTGCTTCTAAACCGCATAATTTCAATGCTTTTAACCCTCTGTCTGACAAAGCTAAATTGATAGATCTTCCTGCAGAAACAGCAGTTTTTCGTAAATCTGGACGACTTTCATAAACAGCTACCTTGTACCCTCTTTGTGCAAAACGCAAAGCCAATAAAGAACCACAAAGTCCAGCTCCAACAATTACTATTTTATCTTTCTTTTGCATCTTTTCTAGTTTTCTCTCTAGCAGCTTTTGAGTAGTATAAAAAATCAGGTTTCTTAACTCAGGAGGCCTTATTACTATTTTTTTAACAGTTCTTTTAAAATGGAAACCATTCGATACACCTCTTCAAACGAGGTATATAATGGAACAGGTGCACAACGAATTACATCTGGTTCTCGCCAATCGGTGATAACGTGTTGTGCTGTTAATTTCTTATGTAAATTTTTATCTGCGTTCTTTACTTGAATTGATATTTGACAACCGCGCTCCTCTGGATTGAATGGAGTAATGATTGTAATATCTTCGGAATCAATTTCAGTGATTAAAAACTCAAAATAACCTGTAAGTTTTTTGGACTTTTCCCGCAATGCATCCATACCAACCTCATCAAACAAATCTAAGGAAGCTTTAATAGCTGCCATGGAGAGTATGGGCGGATTTGACAATTGCCATCCTTCTGCACCTTCCATCACATCAAAGGGTTGACGCATGTTAAAACGCGTTGCTTTGTTATGATTCCACCAACCAGCAAAACGAGGTAAGTCTTTATTTTTTGCATGCTTTTCATGCACAAACAAACCTGCCAAACTTCCAGGACCTGAATTTAAATATTTGTAGGTACACCAAGCCGCAAAGTCCACATTTGAATCATGTAAATTGGGTTGAATGTTTCCAGCACCATGCGCTAAATCTACACCTACAATACAGTTCTTTGAATGTCCAATATGAGCAATTTTTTTAAGATCTAAAAACTGTCCTGTATAATAATTGACACCCCCTATTAAGAGGAGTGCAATTTCATCTCCCTGTTCTGAAATGATCGTTTCTAAATCAGCTATATTTAATAGGTCTTCTCCTTCCCGGGGTCTCCATTCAATAAGATCGGCATCGGAGTACCCATGAAATTTTAATTGAGATGCTACGGCATAACGATCTGATGGAAACGCATCACTTTCAATAAGTATTTTATATTTTGTTTTTGTAGGCCTGTAAAAAGAAACCATTAATAAATGAAGATTGGTGGTTAAAGTGTTCATCACCACAACTTCAATGGGTTTCGCACCAACAATTTTCGCCATTTTATCGGTTAATAATTCGTGATAATCCAACCACGGATTCTTTGCTTCAAAATGACCTTCAACGCCTAAATTGGCCCAATCTTCTAATTCTTGCTGAATGTACTTTTGTGTAGATTTTGGCTGAAGTCCTAAAGAATTTCCCGTAAAATACAACCACTCATTCCCTTTTTTATCTTTTGGAATATGAAATTTATTTCGAAAAGAAGAAAGTACATCGAGTGCATCTTGTTCTTTTGCGAACTCTAAAGTGTTGAAATAGTGCATAAAAAAAAAGATTGTCTTCAAATATAAAACAATCCTTTTTTAAATGAATAAGAAATGACTAAAATTAATAGAGTACTCTAAATTTAATAGTCCCCTCAACGGCTCTCAATTCATTGAGCACATCTTGGTTGTATTCTTTGTCTAAGTCTGAAATTACGTATCCCACTTTGTCATCTGTGGACAAGTATTGTCCGGTAATATTCATATCAAACTTGGCTAGAACTTTGTTTATTTCAGCCATGATTCCTGGCACGTTTTTATGGATATGTAAAAAGCGATGTGCTTTTGTTTGTCTTGGCAGACGTATGTTTGGAAAGTTGACTGCGTCTACCGTATTTCCTGAATTGATGTAGGCCATCATTTTATTCGGCACAAAATCGGCAATATCTTTTTGAGCCTCTTCTGTACTTCCCCCCACATGGGGTGTTAAAATTACATTGTTTAGTCCCTTTAATTGTGTTATGAACTCACCATTTTTGGCAGGCTCTTCTGGGTATACATCTACCGCAGCTCCAGAAACCTTACCTGATTCTAAAGCTTCTTTTAAAGCTAAAATATCCACAACAAAACCACGAGACAGGTTGACTAAAACTGCACCTTCCTTCATCTGAGAAATTTCTTTCTTTCCAAAGAAGTTTTTATTAGCAGGATTATCATCAATATGGAGAGTTACTACATCTGAAATAGCTAGCAACTCTGACAAATCACTTACTTTTGTGGCGTTACCAAGCGCTAATTTATCTTCAATGTCGTAGTAAAACACATGCATTCCTAGCGCTTCCGCTAA
Source organism: Polaribacter sp. (assembly GCA_018663625.1). Lineage (GTDB taxonomy): Bacteria > Bacteroidota > Bacteroidia > Flavobacteriales > Flavobacteriaceae > Polaribacter. The sequence goes on from JABJPX010000079.1 coordinate 15,298, forward strand.
AATTGATAATTGTTTTCCAATGTTCCCATATCCCACAATTCCCAACTTTTTCCCTCGCACTTCTTTAGAACCTTGCGCGGTTTTATTCCATTGCCCATTATGCAATTCGGTGCTTCTCTGAAAAACACTTCGCATTAACATAATGATTTCTCCAATAGCCAATTCAACAACCGATCGGGTATTGCTATAGGGTGCATTAAAAACCACAATTCCATTTTCCTTACAAGCTTCTAAATCGATTTGCTTAGTACCAATACAAAAAGCACCAACAGTCATTAATTTTTCTGCTGCTGCAATTACTTTTTTGGTCACTTTTGTTTTGGAGCGAATTCCCAAAACATGGACATCTTTAATTTTTTCGATTAGTTCGTCTTCAGACAAACTTCGTGCTACAGTTTCAACTGAAAAACCATCTTTTGATAATTTCTCAAAAGCATCTGGATGCACATTTTCTAATAAAAGTATTTTAATTCGATTCTTTGGATAAGAAATATTTCTAGGCAATTTATTCACGTATAAAAATTCATCTAAATTGGGTGCTATATAATCTGCATTTTCGGTCGTTTTTACTCTGGTAACATTTTCTGTATAAGCAAAAAAGGTATCTGCAACACCTGCTTCACGAGTAACATAATCACTGTAACCATCACCAATTACTTGTACTTCTCCGGATAAATTCATGCCTTTTAAACATTCAATCTTTCCGTTATGTTGCGACAATGGATTCGTTGCATCAAAACCAATAATTTCTCCATCTGCTGCAAATTCAAAGGTGTTTGCAAAAACTCTCTCCGTAGGAATGTTGTATTCAGCTACTATCGGGTCTATAAACTCTTTAAAGCCACAGGAAATTACATAAATATCATTTGCATAGGCTTCAAAAAAAGCTTTGTTGCTCTCGATAGATTTGGAAACTTGTTTTTTTAACGCTTCAATTAAAGGATTTAAATCCGCTTTGTTCGCTTTCAGCAATTGAATTCTTTTTTCTAAAGAAGTTGTAAAAGAGATTTCACCGTCAATTCCTAAATTGGTAATGTCTATGATTTCTTGGATAACGGAATCCTTTCTGGGATTGTTTGCTAATGTAATTTCAGCTAAAATATCCAATGCTTCTACCTTGGTTAAAGTGCTATCAAAATCGAAAATATAATTTCTTTTTACTAAATCCATCTCTTAAACTTTACTTGTGAATTAAGTGAGTAAATTTACAAAGTTAAAAGTCGATATAGAAGTCTTTTTTAAGTTTTGTTATATCTCTTCTATTTGATGACAATAACCTTTAAGTTGATAAAAATAATCAGAATAATGTCTAATAATTACGGAATCCCAAAAGAAGCAGCCACCAAAATACAGGTAGTGCCTCTACCCAAAAAGAACTATAGTATTTAGATTGCTCTTTTTTAGCACTCATTAAGAAAATAGTTACCAAAAAAAAGAAGCCTAAAAAGCTGTTTTTTGAATGAATTTGAAGCACCATAAGGTATTCGATTATTAGAGAAATAGCCATCAAAATTAACCCCAACCGTTTTGTTTTTTCAATGCCTATTTTTTTTGGAATCGTTTGTAGTGAAATGGCATCATATTGAAAGTCTCTAATATCAAATGGCAATACTAAAACAACAACAATTAAAAAACGCTGAAGTAAAGAGAGCACTACCATACTATCCATTTCTTTTCCAGCATCAAATACGGGAATAAAAACTGTAAATCCACACCAAACAAAAGCAACAACAATAATTTTTAAATAGCTAAACGTGCGTAAACTCTTTTGAAATCCACTCAAAAAGGGGACTGCATACAAGATTGTGATTGCTCCAAATGGAATGCAGAATAATACGGTTGGAACAGCTAGCAAATATCCATAATAGCAAAGGAATAAGAAACAGCAAAAGGAGAAAAACTGTATAGCTTTTAACCTGGTTGTCAAACTTCTATGATGCAATTTTGCAACGCCGGCATACTTCACAAAATTATATCCGGTGATGGTTCCAAAAAAAATGAAATTATTTAATGGGGTATTCGTGGGCAAGTCAAAATAGATTTCTGTAATTTTTACAAAGCTCAAAACCGCGAAAGAAACGTGAATACTTGCATTCAAATAAAAATCAAAAAAAATTCTAAACCACTTCATTTGTCAAAAATAAGCTTTCTGTTTATAACCTTTAAAATTAGTTAATAATTAAGTGTTTTTTATCGATTTTGTATTCACAAAGTAACTGTTTTATTGCTTATTTTTGATCCGTAAAAAATCTGTTTGATTTTTTACGAAAAACGCAACATAACAAACCCTAAAAGTAAGTCATAATAAAACTTTATTTTATGAATACAAATTCATTTCAAAGAAGACACATTGGTCCAAATATAAAGGAACAAGATGAAATGTTAGCAACCATAAAGGCAGCGAACTTAGAGCAGTTAATTACAGAAACTGTTCCAGATAATATTCGCCTAAAAAACGAATTGGACTTAGCACCAGCTTTAAGCGAATATGAGTATCTAGCTCACATTAAGAAGCTCTCGGAAAAAAATAAAGTATTTAAAAGTTATATTGGTTTAGGATATCATGAAGCCATTGTGCCAAGTGTAATTCAGCGTAATATTTTAGAAAACCCGGGTTGGTATACGGCCTACACACCTTATCAAGCAGAAATTGCGCAAGGAAGACTAGAAGCCTTGCTCAATTATCAAACAATGATTTGTGATTTAACAGGGATGGAATTAGCAAATGCATCGCTATTAGACGAATCTACTGCAGCAGCAGAAGCAATGGCCTTGTTATATGATGTACGAGAACGTTCAAAGAAAAAAGCAGGCGCTAATAAGTTTTTTGTTTCTGATGAAATACTACCTCAAACACTCTCATTACTACAAACTCGTTCAACACCTATTGGAATTGAATTGGTGATTGGTAATCATGAAGATTTTGATTTTTCTGATGCATTTTTTGGTGCTATTTTACAATATCCTGGAAAATATGGACAGATTTTTGATTATGAAAACTTCGTTTCTAAAGCGAATGAAAACAATATAAAAGTTGCGGTTGCTGCTGATATTTTATCGTTGGTAAAATTAAAAGCTCCAGGTGAATTTGGTGCTTCTGTGGTAGTGGGTACTACACAACGTTTTGGAATTCCGTTAGGTTACGGAGGACCTCATGCAGCCTACTTTGCAACCAAAGAAGCATACAAAAGAAGTATTCCTGGAAGAATCATTGGAGTTACCAAAGACAAAAATGGAAAAAGAGCTTTAAGAATGGCGTTGCAAACAAGAGAGCAACACATTAAACGTGAAAAAGCAACTTCTAACATTTGTACTGCACAAGTTTTATTGGCAGTGATGGCAGGAATGTATGCGGTGTATCACGGAAAAGACGGACTTCAGTATATTGCTGACAGTATTCATCAGAAAACAACAGTAGTTGCAGGAGCATTAGAGAGCCTTGGATTTAAGCAAATAAATACTGCTTACTTTGACACCCTTTTGGTTGAAGTTGACACAGAAAAACTAAAAGTAGTTGCAGAAGCAAATGAGATCAATTTTAATTATATTGATCAGAATCATATTTCTATTTCAATAAATGAAACTGTTGGTGATTCTGAACTAAAAGCTATCATACAATGTTTTGAAAAGGCTTTCAATATAACTGCGAAAGAATTCCCAAAGCAGGCTTCTGTGATTGCGGAAAACACGAAAAGAAATACACCCTTTTTAGAAAATAAAATTTTTAATATGCATCAATCTGAAACAGACATGATGCGTTATATCAAAAGATTGGAACGAAAGGATTTAGCTTTAAATCATTCAATGATTTCTCTAGGTTCTTGTACCATGAAACTAAATGCCGCCTCTGAAATGTTGCCTTTAAGCAATCCGCAATGGGGAAACATTCACCCATTTGTCCCCTTAAATCAAGCGGAAGGATATCAAGAAGTATTAAAAAAATTAGAACACCAATTAAATATCGTAACCGGATTTGCAGGTACCTCTCTACAACCGAATTCTGGAGCACAGGGAGAATTTGCAGGACTAATGACCATACGAGCATATCACTTAGCGAACGGAGATGCACATCGAAATATCTGTATCATTCCTGCTTCTGCACACGGAACAAATCCAGCATCTGCTGTTATGGCAGGTATGAAAGTGATTGTAACCAAAACCGCAGAAAACGGAAATATTGATGTGGATGATTTGCGTGAAAAGGTCACTTTTCATTCAGCAAATTTAGCCGCATTAATGGTAACCTATCCATCTACTCACGGTGTTTTTGAAAGTGAGATTCAAGAAATTACTAAAATTATCCATGAACACGGTGGACAAGTTTATATGGACGGTGCCAACATGAATGCACAAGTAGGGTTGACAAATCCGGCTACTATTGGAGCAGATGTTTGTCACTTAAACCTTCACAAAACCTTTGCCATTCCACATGGTGGTGGTGGTCCAGGAGTAGGCCCAATTTGTGTAGCACCACAATTGGTTCCCTTTTTGCCTTCAAATCCGATGATAAAAACTGGTGGAGAAAAAGCAATTACAGCCATTTCTGCAGCGCCTTGGGGTTCTGCTTTAGCCTGTTTAATCTCTTATGGATACATTACAATGTTAGGCGCAAAAGGATTGACAGATTCCACAAAAATAGCCATCTTAAACGCCAACTACATCAAAGAACGCTTAGACAATTACTATCCCACTTTATACACGGGAGAAAAAGGTCGTGCTGCCCACGAAATGATTATTGATTGTCGTGATTTTAAACAAAACGGTATTGAAGTCGTAGACATTGCAAAACGTTTAATGGATTATGGTTTTCATGCGCCAACGGTTTCTTTTCCTGTGGGAGGAACGATGATGATAGAACCTACAGAATCTGAAAGTATCGCAGAATTAGATCGTTTTTGTGATGCCATGATTTCGATTCGTGAAGAAATTAAAAATGCGACAAAAGAAGATGACAACAATCCTTTGAAAAACGCACCACACACTCAAGAGATGTTAACTGCTGATGCATGGGAGTTTCCATACACAAGAAAGCAAGCAGCCTTTCCATTAGCCTATATTGCAGACAATAAATTTTGGCCAACCGTTCGAAGAGTAGATGACGCTTTTGGTGACCGAAACTTAATTTGCTCTTGCAACCCCATTGAAGATTATATGTAATTCATAAAACCTAGAAGTACACTAAAACCGTTTCATTTATGAAACGGTTTTTTTTGGATCCTATTTAGAACTCGCGTCCGCAAATCTTCAGCAAAAAAAACTCTAACAAATGAATGTTAGAGTTTGTATTTTTTACAAGTATAAAAAGATTACTTTTTATGCTTTGCGTATTTGCTTTTAAATTTATCGATACGACCTGCTGCATCAATTAGTTTAGATTTACCAGTGTAAAATGGGTGAGATGTTCTTGAGATCTCTAATTTTACTAAAGGATACTCTACTCCTTCAACTTCTAAAGTTTCTTTAGTGTCTGCAGTAGAACGCGTTATAAATACATCTCCATTAGACATATCTTTAAAAGCCATCATTCTGTAATTTTCTGGATGAATTCCTTTTCTCATTGTATATAATTTTAATACTTTAATGTTATGTTTGCAATAGTAAAATTGGTAAAGCTTTACTAAATCTCTAAATAACTGTTATACGCTATTTTGAGGATGCAAATTTAACGTTATTTTTCAATTTACAAATAAATAAATTGTTTTTATTTGATATCTTAGAGCTTTAAAGTACAATTATGGGGATTTAACAGATTAAAAAATGTTTTTTGACCTCTTTTTTTGAATATTTACAGAACAAAAACATAGAAATTTTTATCTCAAATGAAAAATTATTTGACTCTTATCACTCTTTTTACGCTTCTAATACTAAGTACTTCATGTTCTGAAACGTATAAATTTACACTAGAAACTCCTAAAACAGTTGCTATAAATGGAGATGCTACTTTTAAAATATCAGAAAACAACAACCGTCCAATTGATAGCGTTCAGTTTTTTGTGAATGGAAAACAAATTCCAGCAACCAATCTCACTTCAACATTCAATACTTCGGATTTAGGTTTCGGAAAACATTTTGTTGTGGCCTTGAGTTTCTACCCAGGAAAAACAAATAAGTCAAAAGGTTCTTTTGAAATTTTCCCTACAGAAAAGGCGGCCATCTATGGATATAAAATTATCAATACCTACCCGCATGACAGCACCGCATATACACAAGGCTTAGAGTTTCACAATGGTTTCTTATATGAAACTACTGGGAGAAGAGGGCAATCTTCATTAAGGAAAGTTGAATTAACAACTGGAAAGGTTTTACAAAAAATTGCTTTGGCAAATAAATATTTTGGTGAAGGAATGACCATTGTTAATGATAAAATTCATTGGTTGACCTGGCAAAATAAAAAAGGATTCACCTATGATTTGGAAACTTTTAAACAAGAAAAAACCTTTAAATACGGTAAAAGTAAAGAAGGCTGGGGATTGACGCACAACGAAACCGAACTGATAAAATCTGATGGAACCCATAAAATTTGGTTTTTAAACCCTGAAACACATGAAGAAAAACGTTCAATTCAAGTATATACAAAGGGGCGCGCTTTGGATAATTTAAATGAATTGGAATACATTGATGGTAAAATATATGCAAACAAATACCTCAACAGCGCTATTATCATTATCAATCCAGAAACGGGCGTTGCAGAGGGAATTGTAAACTTGAAAGGCCTGACAAAAGAAATGCAAAAAACTCAAAAACTGAAACCCGAAGATGAAGTTTTAAATGGGATTGCCTATGACACTAAAAACAATCGTCTTTTTGTTACCGGTAAAAACTGGGGGAAATTATTTGAAATAGCACTTGTAAAAAAATAATAAAAACCCAATTAGACAGTTATCCTTTTAAACCATTTCACAAATTATCGGGCTCTTTAAGAGACCAAAATAAAATCATGCGCTATCTCCTATTATTCATCGTCTCATTTTCTCTTATTGCCATTAGCTCATGTAGAAAAGATTTCTCTACAACACCAAGTTTCGGAAAACTAGAATTTTCTAAGGACACTGTATTTTTAGATACTATTTTTACGAATATTGGTTCTGCGACTTACAATCTAAAAGTATACAACAGAAGCAATAAGGACATTAGTATTCCAAGCATTCAATTAGAAAATGGCATGATGTCTAATTACAGATTGAATGTTGACGGTATCGCTGGAAAGGAATTTAATGAAATCAGTATTTTGGCAAATGACAGCATGTATGTTTTTGTGGAAACGACCATCGATTTTTCAACCATATCCGATCCGTTATACACCGACAGAATTTTATTTGACAACGGTATGAATCAACAAGATGTGGACTTGGTAACTTTGGTTCAAGACGCCAACTTTATTTTTCCAGGAAGAGATCCATTAACTTTGGAAATTGACAAACTTACTATTGACGGTGAACCAACAAGCATACAAGGACGGTTTTTAGAAGATAGTGAACTTGTTTTCTCAAATACAAAACCTACGGTTATCTATGGATATGCAGCGGTCCCATCTGGCAAAACATTGACTGTTGACGCGGGTGCAAAAATACATTTTCATGATAATTCTGGATTGATTATTGACGACAATGCTTCTTTAAAAGTAAACGGAACGATTTCCGAGAAAGTAGTTTTTGAGGGTGACCGACTGGAAAATAGTTTTAGTAATGTCCCCGGACAATGGGGAGTAATTCTAATACGCCCAGGAAGTATAGACAACAATATACAACATGCCATCATAAAAAACGGTTTGGCTGGGCTTTTGGTTGGAGATGCATTAGGCTCAGACAAGGATACAAAACTAACACTAGAGAATACAGAGATCTACAACCATGGTGCTTATGGCATCTGGGCCAGAGACAGTGAAATCATCGCATACAACCTTGTGATTGGGAGTGCCGGTTTTGCCTCTTTAGCAACGACCATTGGAGGGGAATACAATTTTATACATTGTACTTTTGCAAATTACTGGAGCCGTGGAATTCGACAATTGCCTGCCGTTTTAGTAAATAATTATCAAGACAATACAGATGAGAACGGTCAAGAAACTCGATTTGTGAAAGACTTAGTTTCGGCTAATTTTACGAATTGTATTTTTGATGGAAATAGTAATATTGAATTTGTTTTAAGTAAAGCCGAAGGAAGCGACTTTAATTATGCTATCGTCAATTCAATGCTTACATTTAATGATACCAATGGTGCTTTTGTAAACAACGCTGAATTGGATTTTACCAATCCCAATTATCAAAACAACATTATTAACGGTGTGCTTCATTTTAGAAATCCACAAGAAAATGATTTCATGATTGGGCAAGATTCAGATGCAATTGATAAAGCTAGTTCAACGCTTTATAACTTAGACCTTTTGGGAATCGACAGAAGTATAAACCCAGATATCGGTGCCTATCAACATATTATTTTTGAATAAGATATACTTGCCTTTTCAGTAATAAAAATAGTTACACTTTCATCTTTCTTGAATCAACAGGCTTTTAACTTGCTTCTTCTTTCTTCCTTTTTAAGTAACTCACGAAGCTCGCTGCAGTAATTACACTCCAAAGTCCACGATACATCCAAATATCAATTTCAATTCCAAAAACTATTTTAGAGTCACTGTTATTAACAAAAGTCATCACGATAATGACAGTCCCAATAACGGTCCAAACTAAATTCCAGGTATTACTTCTCATAAAGTCTTTTTTTAATCTAATTCTTGTTTGTAAACAACACCGTTTTTCATCACAAAAACAACATTCTCCATAGTTGCGATATTTTTGATTGGATCCTCGTCAGCAGCAATGATATCGGCAAAAAAACCTTTCTTAATTTGTCCTATTTCGTTAGACATTTTTAACAACCTTGCATTGGTAATAGTTGCAGATTGAATAGTTTCGATTGCTGGCATTCCAGCTTCAACCATAAAACCAAACTCTTTACCGTTATTCCCATGTTTAAAAACACCTGCATCCGTTCCAAATGCAATACCTACTCCTTTTTTATAAGCTTTTGCAAAAGTTCCTTGAATTTGTGGACCAACTGCTAGAGCTTTAGGGACTACGATTTCAGGATAAAATCCGGATATTTTTGCTTTCTCCTCTACCTCTTTTCCTGCAGTTATTGTAGGAACTAAATAAGCATCGTGTTTTATCATGAGCTCCATAGTTTCATTACTCATATAGGTTCCATGCTCAATGGTTTTAACACCACCTATAATGGCCCTTTGCATTCCCTCATCACCATGTGCATGGGCTGCTACGTACATTTCGTAATCTGTTGCCGTTTGGCAAATTGCCTTTACCTCTTCTATGGTAAATTGCGGATTGTCTCCCGATTTCGCGACACTTAAAACACCCCCCGTAGCGGTTATTTTTATCCAATCTGCACCATTTTTATACCGCTGTCTTACTGCCTTCTTTGCATCTTCTACAGAATTAACAACACCTTCTTTGGGACCAGGATCACCAATCAGATTTCGACTACTTCCATTGGTAGGATCAGCATGCCCTCCAGTAGTTGCCAATGACTTTCCTGCTGTAAAGACTCTAGGTCCTGAAATCTTTCCCGCATTTATTGCATTTCTTACTGAAATATTGACACCAGTTCCTCCCAAATCTCGAACAGAAGTAAACCCATTCAATAAGGTTGTTTTTACAAACCCTACAGAATTAAAAGCAATGTCAGCTTCGTTCATAATATAACGATTTAATCGAGTGTTTCTATCAAATTCTTTTTCTATATGAACATGAAAATCAATTAAACCTGGCATTACAACCTTATCTCTCAAGTCTATAGACTTCGCGCCTTTAGGAAGCAGGTAACCATCCAGAACGGAAAGAATTTTATTTTCTTTGACAACAATTGTTTGTTTGGTATGCATTTTGCCTGATTTTGTATCCAATAACTTACCGCACATAATATAGGTATTTTGAGCGATTGTATTTTGTAGGAAAAAAACAGTTAAATAGAGGAACAGTAATTTCTTCATTTGTATAAAATTTGAGGTTAAAAGTATGAAAATTTAAGTAAATTGCTACTTCAAATTAAGAATCAATGAAGAATGTAGTGATTACTGGAACAAGTAGAGGAATTGGCTTTGAATTGGCGCAACAATTTGCTAAAAATGGGCACCAAGTTTTAGCACTTTCTAGAAATACAGCATCCTTAGAAAAAATAAGTCATAAAAATATTACAACACTTTCTGTTGATTTGTCTCACAATGAAGACATCCAAAAAGCAGTAAATTTTATAAAATCGAATTGGAAACACGTAGATATCCTCATTAATAATGCGGGGAAATTAATTAACAAACCTTTTACGGAGCTAACTTCTGATGATTTTTTAGAAGTTTATAAAGTGAATGTATTTGGAGTTGCAGAAATAACCAAAGGAATCATCCCGTTCTTGCAAAAAGGAAGTCATGTAGTCACCATGAGTTCTATGGGTGGTATTCAAGGAAGTATGAAGTTTGGTGGATTGGCGGCGTATAGCTCTGCAAAAGGCGCAGTAATTACATTGTCTGAATTGTTAGCTGAAGAATACAAAGAACAACAAATTGCTTTTAATGTGCTTGCTATTGGCGCTGTACAAACTGAAATGTTAGCGGAAGCGTTTCCAGATTACAAAGCACCACTTTCTGCCCAAGAAATGGCTAATTATATTTATGACTTCTCGCTTACCGGAAACAAGTTTTATAATGGAAAAGTGTTACAGGTGTCATCAACAACACCTTAGAATGGATGCTTTAGGCTTTAGGCTTTGGGCAAAACTTAAAAAAATTTAACATTTCTACTCAAAAAGAAAATAAAAAAGCGCTCAAGCCCCTTCCTTCTGAAGGTTTTTTTTGGGCTACCTACATTCCAGAAAAGGCCATTCCTTTTGTACAGTTTTTAATTGATGAACACCATTTTACTTTAAAAACTGTAACCCAAAGGCAAACCAAGCATGGAGATTTTAGGCAATTACCTTCCGGAAGATTTCAAATTACGGTAAACAACAATCTAAACAAACATCAGTTCTTACTCACTTTGGTGCATGAAATTGCACACCATGTTACCCATCAGAAATTTGGAAGAGTACAACCTCATGGACAGGAATGGAAGACGGTATTTCAACATTTAATGTTGCCTTTTTTACGTCCCGATATTTATCCAGAGAAAATATTATCTCTTTTAGCGAAATATTTACAAAACGCAAAAGCAAGTACCGATTCAGATGTAAAGTTGTCTTTGGCATTAAAAGGAAATCGTGCAGAAAAAGGAAAGTACTTTATTTTTGATCTCGATTTCGGAAATGTATTCAGCTTTAAAGACATCCTTTATAAAAAAGGAAACAAACGCAGGACTCGGTATGAATGTTTGAACTTGAAAAACAAAAAAGTATATCTTTTCAATCAAAACGTAGAAGTAAAAAAACACCTTTCAACAAACACAAGTGAACGTTCCTTTTAAAGACCAAACTTCTGGAATTGTACTTCTTATTTTTCTCTTTTGATAAAAAGCGTGTCTAAAGTCAATTCTTTTTGAAGCCAATTTCTTAATTCCCTTTCTTTCACAGAGACTATACTGTCCAAGAGTTTTGGATCCCACTCGACCGTTACAACTGGAATCGTGTCAATTTTTATAAAATCTTTGGATGATAAAATGTTCGCAAATCCGAGAGATTCAATAGCTCCATATCTAATTTTTGCGTCTTTTACAATACTACTAAACAAGATCACATTTTGATTTTTATTCAAAGCATCTTGTTCAATTCGATTATTTAATTCGGCAATGGTTTCTTGGAGCCCTGCAATTTGCTGCTGCAAGCCTCCAATAATGTTTTTACTTTCTTGTAATTCTTCTCGTTTCTCTTTAAAGGCGGTGGTAATTAGCTCAAAACTTTTTGTATCACTTCCTTTAATTTTTAAATCAAAATCTTTTATTTTATCATAACTTGGATTGTTTCTTAATTGATTTGTTAAAATATTTTTTTCTCCGTCTGATACCTCGTTAAAAAAATTTAAATAAATTTCTTTGGTTTTCGGTAAAAACGAATCATCAATCAATTGGAAGTTGGGAATGAGTTTCACTTCATTTTTAATAAAAGTATTGACTTGTGTTTCAATCTGATTCTCTTTAAACACACTTATGAATGTAAAAATAGCAGGAATCATTACAGAAATTCCGACCACAGTCGCAATGGTTGAATACCGTTTTCTTCTTGCTGCATTTGCATATTTATGCATTGGAAAACGCAATAATTTTAGCACCAAAAAGGTAGCCAATGCAATAAAAATGGTATTGATAGTAAACAGGTACATGGCACCAAAAAAGTAGGTAAAATTCCCTTTAGCCAGCCCATAACCCGCAGTACATAATGGTGGCATTAAAGCAGTGGCGATAGCAACTCCAAAAATGACAGAGGCTACGGTTCCTTTTTTTGTTTTCGCAACCATCAAGGCCAAACCACCAAAAAAGGCAATTAACACATCACGAATATCGGGTCTTACACGTCCTAATAACTCTGAGGTGTCTTCACTTAGACGAAAGATATAAAAGAATAAGAAAGATGCAAATAAACTCAACATAATCATGGTTCCTAAATGTATTAGTGACTTTTTAAAAGTCAAAAAATCATTTAAGGCAAATGACATTCCAATTCCTAGGATAGGCCCCATTAAAGGTGAAATAAGCATGGCACCAATCACGACCGCTGTAGAATCTGCATTCAAGCCTAGTGAGGCTACAAAGACTGCAAAAATAAGAATCCAGGCCGTTGCTCCTTTGAAAGGAATATCTGCTTTTATGGCTTCTATTGTCGCTTCATGATCCGTGTCTTCTCTAAAATCAAAGAGTTCGACAATAAACTTTTTAAGGTTCTGAAAAAGTCCTTTAGCATCTTGTTGAATCCCCTGTTTAGGGTCTGCAGTATTTTGGTCTTTTATAGTATTTTCTTCCATGAGTAATCTGTAAATAATAATGAAATATAAAAAGTGTGGTAAAACTTATTGCAATGAGATAACATCTATTTCCAATCGAAATTTCTCTGCTTTTTTGTTCCCAATTAAAATGGCAATTTCTTCTATTTTATTGGGTATTAAATTATCCATATTTAAGGTTCTTCCTCTAAATGCTGGATACATCTGATTCATCTCTAATGTGAGGGTTTGCCATTCAGTTGTCGTCTGAAAGGTAGTGATATAGGAATAATAGTCCCGTCTTTTTTCTTTGATTCGAAATTGGTATTTCTTTCCATCACCTTTTACACGCAAAAGCACTTTGGTATACTTAGAAACATCCTTCTCAGGAAACGTATGTCTTACCGATGAAAAACCGCCATAATTATCTAATGAAACGGTTCCTTCAAAAACGGCATTTCCTTCTTCATTGATTGCAAAATTACCTTGAGACATTCCTCCCATTACACCGTCATCAACAACTTGCCAAGAAGTGAGATTTGCATCTTTTGTAAAATTAAAAATAAGAGAATCAGAAGTATTCATGAATAACAAAAAGCTAAGAAATAAATTAATTTTAGTCATATTAAGTTTTAAGAATACCTAAATTAACCTTTTTTAGGAACAAAAAGGATAAAAAATAAAAAAAACTCTGTACAGTTGTACAGAGTTTTAATGTGACCGGGCTGGGGCTCGAACCCAGGACCCTCTCCTTAAAAGGGAGATGCTCTACCAACTGAGCTACCAGGTCATTTTGCCCGTTTAAGCGGCTGCAAATATATCATCTTATTTATAATAAACAAGATTTTTTTTTACTTTGTTTCATTTAAATATGCCTGCCTTACTTTCTTGAATAAATTGGAAGAATATACAAATTCAACAATTGCCTCATTATCAGTTTTAAAGATTTCATTTTTTGTTCCCTCCCATGCTTTTACCCCATTTTTGAGAAACACAATTTTTTTACCAATTTCCATGACAGAATTCATATCATGGGTGTTTATTACCGTTGTAATTTTATATTCTGCTGTTATTTCTTGAATTAAATTGTCAATTACAATTGCTGTTTGAGGATCTAAACCCGAATTTGGCTCATCGCAAAACAAGTATTTAGGATTCATGACGATGGCTCTTGCAATGGCAACTCTTTTTTGCATTCCGCCCGAAAGTTCTGCAGGAAATTTTTTATTGGCATTGAAAAGGTTCACACGATCTAATACAAAATTGACACGATCGAGCATTTCCTTTTGAGAGTTGTTGGTAAACATTTTTAATGGAAACATAACATTTTCTTCGACGGTTTGCGAATCAAAAAGGGCACTTCCTTGAAATACCATCCCAATTTCTTGACGCCAGGCTCTTTTCGCTTCCATTGTAAAATCCGTATTAATACGACCGTCAAAAGAAATGGTTCCCGATTCAGGGACGTGTAAACCTATTAACGATTTTAAAAAGACGGTTTTTCCAGAACCACTTTGTCCGATAATGAGACTGGTTTCTCCTGCTTGAAAAGTAGTTGAAATTCCTTTTAAGACTTTTACGTCGCCAAAACCTTTGTGTAAATCTTTAACTGCAATCATCTATGTTAAAAGCATTTGAGTTAGAAAATAATTGGAAATCACAATTAAAACGGTAGTCCAAACAACTGCTTGCGTGCTTGCTTTACCAACGGCCAACGAGCCTCCTTTTACATAATACCCATGATAAGATGGAACGGTAGAAATTAGAAAGGCAAAGACCAATGTTTTAATCATTGCATACACTAATAAAAAAGGTTGAAAATCGGATTGAATTCCGATAATATAATCAGTTCCTGTAAATAGACCAGACAACACTCCTGCAAGCCAACCTCCAAAAATCCCTAAAATCATCCCCAAACAAATTAAGAATGGATAAAAGAAAACAGTCGCGATTATTTTTGGCAATACCAAGTGGTTCAAAGAGTTGATACCCATGACCTCCAAAGCATCTATTTGTTCTGTAACTCGCATGGTTCCGATACTCGAAGTAATATAGGACCCCACTTTTCCTGCTAAAATAATAGAACAAAAAGTAGGTGCAAATTCTAAAATTATTGATCTTTTTGCAGCAAAACCAATAAGAGAATCTGGAATTAATGGATCTTCTAGATTTAGCGCTGTCTGTAGCGCGATAACACCTCCAATAAAAAAAGAAATAAACATAATAATCCCAAGAGATTTAAGGCCTAATTCTTCAATATCTTTAAACAAGGCGTCTCTAAAAACGCGAGGACGTTGTGGTGCTTTAAAAACTTGCCCCAACATCATACAGTATTTACCAAAGTGTTCTAGGTAATTCATTCAATTGTTATTTTTCTTTTTGCTAAAGTATTAAAAAATGAACAACCATAAGTTAAATTATAGCGATCAAAATTAAAAATTTGTACTTTTGAGCATACGTTAACATTCTATTGTTTTATGAAAAAATTAATTCTTATTGTATTCGCTTTTAGTACTATTTTCTATAGTTTCCAATCAAAAAACACCACACCCAAGAAACCAAAATTAGTCGTGGGTATTGTGATTGATCAAATGCGCTACGACTACTTAACACGTTTTGCTGACCGCTATTCTGAAAATGGTTTTAAACGCTTATTGAACGACGGTTTTTCGTTGGAAAATGCGCATTACAATTTGATTCCTACATATACTGCAGTAGGACACGCTTCCATTTATACAGGTACCACGCCTTCTGAACACGCGATTATTTCTAACAATTGGTATGATAAATTTGCGAAAGAATCCATTTATTGCGTAGACGATGCACACTACAAAACCATTGGAAATGAGAGTAATGAAGGTGAAAAATCGCCATATAGAATGTTGACCACCACCGTAACAGATCAATTGCATTTGGCACAAAACATGCACGGAAAAACCATTGGTATTGCCATCAAAGACCGCTCTTCGATATTGCCTGCCGGACATACTGCAAATGCTGCCTATTGGTTTAGTGGCGGCAACTATGGGCAATGGATTTCGAGTTCATTTTATATGGAGCAACTTCCAAATTGGGTCAACAAATTCAATGCTTCTAAAAAAGTGGAGGATTATCTAAGTTCGCCTTGGGAAACCCTCTATGAAATGAATACCTACACGCAGAGTATTGCGGACAATAATGAATTTGAGGCATTACACAATGGTGAAAAAACACCCACATTTCCACACAATATTCCTGCATTGAGAAAAAACAATGGGAATTATAGTCTGATCAAAGCAATTCCGGCTGGAAACTCGATCACTGCTGACTTTGCTAAAGCGGCCATTATTGGAGAGCATTTAGGAAAATCAGAATATACAGATTTTCTAACCATCAGTTTTTCGTCTACCGATTACGTAGGGCATCAATACGGACCGGCATCTGTAGAAATTGAAGATACTTATTTACGTTTAGACAACGACCTTGCGGAATTGTTTGAAACCTTAGATGCGGAAGTAGGAGAAGGAAATTATACGATTTTCTTAACGGCAGATCATGCCGCTGTGCATGTTCCTGCCTATTTACAGTCTTTAAAAATCCCAGCACATTATTTTGATGGAACAAAATTCAAAAAACACCTTACTACAATTACTGAAAAATATTATAACTCGACCAAGTTGATTGAAAACATTTCCAATTATCAAGTTTTCTTAAACAAGAAAGTATTAGATTCTTTGGGCTTGGAGCAAAATACAGTTGCTCAAAAAATAGCGGATGAAGCGATTTCTTTTGATGGAATCTACAAAGCGGTAACTGCAAGAACCTTGCAAACAACTCACTTTTCGGAAGGCATTTTAAACTCTCTACAAAATGGATACAATCAAAAATATTCTGGTGATGTAATGTTGTTGCCTTATCCAGCTACCTTATCATATGGAAGAAAAGGAACCAGTCATGGCTCTGGGTATTCCTATGACACCCACGTACCCATTCTTTTTTACGGAAATGGCATCCAAAAAGGAAGTTCTTCAAAAAGATATGAAATTGTAGATATTGCTCCCACCATTGCCAATCTCTTACAAATAGAGGCGCCGAATAGCACTTCTGGAAAAGTGATTTCAGAAGCTTTAGAAAAATAATCTGCTAATTGGATTGACTTATGCTTTTGGCAAGAACACTTCTGCCATCATACAACGTGCACTTCCACCGCCACAAGCTTCAATGGTATCTAAAGAGCTTGAAATAATTTTACAGTGGTTTTCTATTTGTGCAATTTGTTGCTTTGTTAAGGAATCAAATGCTGCCTGACTCATCACTAAGAAGCGTTCGTCATTTGCACCCCGAACTTGCAACATGTTTCCTGCAAAATTATGTACTTGTTCTTCGGTGATATTGATGACTTGCTTACCATCTTCTTTTAAATTCTTTAAAAGATTTTTGCGTTCTTTTTTATCGTCTATACTGTCCAAACAAATTACTGCAAAGGTTTCTGCCAAACACATCATTACATTGGTGTGGTAGATTTCTTTGCGTTCTCCGTCTACGGTTTGATTGGCGGTAAAAACCACAGGGGTGTACTCAAAATCTTCACAAAACTCTATGAATAAATCTTCATCGGCTCTAGGAGACAAAGCACAATAGGCTTTGTTGTTCACGCGATCTAACAATAAACTTCCAGTGCCTTCTAAGTAAAACCCAGATTGCTCTGCAGAAGTATAATCGACTACCGAATCAATGCGGAATCCTTCGGCTTCTAATTGGTCTAAAATGTCTTCACGGCGTTCCATGCGTCTGTTTTTTGCAAACATTGGATACAATGCCACCGTTCCATCTTGATGAAAAGAAATCCAGTTGTTTGGAAATAGCGCATCTGGGGTATCAAATTCATCGGTATCGGAAACTACCAAAACGTGCACACCAACACTACGTAATTTGTCTACATAAGCATCAAATTCTGTTTGCGCTTTTGCATTTACCGTTGCTGGCAATAAAGTATCGAGTACTTTTTGATAATAGTTATTGACTGCAGTTTGTTCGTTCATTCGAAAGTTAATCGGACGAACCATTAAAATGGTATTGGTGGTCTGTTGCATTTGATTTTTTATATGTCGCAAAATTATACAATTTTAACAGAAAACTCAGGGCAAGTCTTAAAAGTTTTTGAACGGTTTAAAACTTCCTATTTGTTGTATTGAAAGTGTATTTAAACAAACATTGGTCTATTTACTTTTGATTTTTATAGATAAAACAACTAGCTCGCTGAGATGAATGATATAACTTCCATGTAGGTTATACGATCTTTGCAAACAAGCCCCCGCTAGGGCGATTGCAAAGCGTGTTCAATAAAAAACCTAATCGCGTATTAACGGCATGGTAGAACAGCGTAATAAGCCTTCTTGCTTGGCAATTTCTGCATAGGGTACTTCCTCAACAGTAAAACCATTTGCACGCAACCAGGTGTTCAATCGAGTGAAATTGGTTTCAGAAATGACCACATCTTCGGCAATTGAAAACACGTTGCTGTTCATGTTGTACATTTCCTCTTTGGTAATTTCAAAGATGTTTTCTTTGCCAAAGAAATCGATCAACCAATTGTATTCTGCGGCTACTAAAAACCCATTTTTGTGTAAGATTGCTTTTCCTTGCCCAAGCGGTTGGAAACAACAATCTAAATGCAAAGCATTTTCTTTGGGTTGCAGATTGTCTTTCCGAAGTTCAAAAGACTTGACAATTTTCTCAGGAAACAGTTCTTGCAAAGCAATTACGGCATCGGTGTTGGTTCTAGCCGTAATGTAGTCGGGATAATCTGCACCCGAATAGGTACCCACAAAAATATAATCGCCCCAGGGCATTACATCGCCACCTTCTACATGGCATTCCTCAGGAAGTTCTAAGATGTTTTCGGGATCGATTTGTGCAAGCACATGCCCAATTGCTTCGAATTCTTTTTCTCTTTCGGGTAAAATATTTGCTTTGATCAGTTTATCATCAATACAGAAAGCAATGTCTCTAGAGAAAATCTGATTATAGTTTTCAAGGACCTCGGGTCTATAAACGGTTATCTCATACTTTTTAAAAACAGCAGCTACCGCTTCCATTTCAAGTACCATATCCGCTTCTTTAGGATAGGTACCAGCAAGTACATTTAATTTACTTTTTGGATCGTAACAGTCTGCGGCTTTCGGCGTTGGTCCATTGCTTTTTGCAGTTCCTAAAAGAACCGCTCTTAATCGAGACACTTCGTCTTGAACATTGATTTTAATCATAGATATAAGCCTAAAAAAGCTTCCTGTTTTCAGGAAGCTTTTGTGAAATAATAGAATGAATGCTTACCTATTTTCAGCAGTCACAAAATCTCTTAAATTTTCTCCGGTATAAATTTGACGTGGACGACCAATTGGTTCTTTGTTCTCACGCATTTCTTTCCATTGTGCAATCCATCCTGGTATACGTCCTAAAGCAAACATTACTGTAAACATTTCAACAGGGATTCCCATAGCTCTATAAATAATTCCAGAGTAGAAGTCTACATTTGGATATAATTTACGATCTACGAAATAAGGATCATTTAACGCTTCTTGCTCCAATCCTCTAGCAATGTCTAAAATTGGATCTTCAATTCCTAAATCTTTCAATACTTCGTCAGCTGCTACTTTGATAATCGTTGCTCTTGGATCGAAATTTTTATAAACACGATGTCCAAATCCCATGAGACGGAATGGATCATTTTTGTCTTTTGCCTTCGCCATGTATTTCTTCGTATCTCCGCCATCTTCTTTGATTGCTTCTAACATTTCTAATACGGCTTGATTGGCACCACCATGTAAAGGCCCCCATAATGCAGAAATCCCTGCAGATAATGAAGCAAATAAACCTGCATGCGATGAACCTACAATTCGAACAGTAGAAGTAGAACAGTTTTGTTCGTGATCTGCATGTAAGATTAATAGTTTGTCTAAAGCATCTTTAATTATTGGATTGGCAACATATTCTTCATTCGGTTGTTCAAACATCATTTTCATAATATTCTCTACATATCCTAAAGATTTTGAACCATAATTTAAGGGTAAACCTTGTTTTTTACGCATCGCCCAAGCTACTAAAACAGGAAATTTCCCCATTATTTTCACAATCGCGTTGTACATTTCTTCTTCAGAATCTACATTTACAGAAGATGGGTTGAAAGCAACCAATGCACTTGTCAAAGAAGACAAAACACCCATAGGATGTGCATTTCTTGGAAACGCATCTATAATTTTCTTTACATCTTCATCTACAATTGATTTCGATTTGATATCCGCATGAAATTTTTCTAATTGTTCTTTGGTTGGTAAATCCCCAAAAATCAAGGCATAAGTAACTTCTAAAAAATCTGCCTTTTCAGCCAAATCTTCGATCGAATATCCTCGGTAACGAAGAATTCCTTTTTCACCGTCTAAAAAAGTAATTGCACTTTTACAAGAGCCTGTATTTTTATAACCTGGATCTATCGTAATCACTCCATTTGTCGCCCCTCTTAATGTTTTAATATCAATGGCAACTTCATTTTCTGTACCTTTTACAAGTGGAAACTCATATGAATTGTCCCCTATTTGTAACTTAGCTATATCTGGCATCTTCGTGTAATTTTAAAATTTTTAAATCTCACACAAATGTACCAATTTTTAAAGGATTTTAAAAGGCCAACGCAATCGATTTATTAAATTTTAAGATAATATTATGCATTCATTTAAATCCATAAAAAAAGCCTCAAAATAGCAATTTTGAGGCTTTTAATTATGAAAATATAAATCTTAGATTTTAAATGCATTTTCTCCTGGAAAATATGCAGTGTCTCCCAATTGTTCTTCAATTCTAAGCAATTGGTTGTATTTTGCCATTCTGTCTGAACGAGAAGCAGATCCTGTTTTAATTTGTCCACAGTTTAAAGCAACTGCTAAATCTGCAATTGTATTGTCTTCTGTTTCTCCTGAACGGTGACTCATTACGGAAGTAAAACCAGCATTTTGTGCCATGTTTACAGCTGCAATCGTTTCGGTTAAGGTTCCGATTTGATTTACTTTAATTAAAATTGAATTTGCAATTCCATTTTCAATTCCTCTTGACAAACGGTCTACATTGGTCACAAATAAATCATCTCCAACCAATTGTACTTTGTCTCCAATCTTGTCTGTTAAGTATTTCCATCCTTCCCAGTCGTTTTCATCCATTCCATCCTCTATAGAGATGATTGGATAATTCGCTGCTAATTCAGCTAAATAATCTGCTTGCTCTTCGCTTGTACGAATTTTACCTGTTTCACCTTCAAACTTTGCATAATTGTATTTTCCATCTACATAAAATTCTGCAGCGGCACAATCCAAAGCAATCATAATGTCATCACCTAAAGTATATCCCGCATTTTTAACGGCCAATGCAATGGTATCTAAAGCATCTTCTGTACCGTCTAACGTAGGTGCAAAACCTCCTTCATCTCCAACTGCTGTCGATAAATTTCTGTCGTGTAAAACTTTCTTTAAATTGTGAAAGATTTCAGAACCCATTTGCATTGCTTGAGAAAACGTTTCCGCTTTTACAGGCATTACCATAAATTCTTGGAATGCAATCGGTGCATCTGAATGTGACCCTCCATTAATGATATTCATCATTGGAACTGGTAACGTATTTGCAGAAACGCCTCCAATATATCTGTACAAAGGCAAACCTAATTCGTTGGCAGCTGCTTTTGCAGCCGCTAAAGAAACGCCTAGAATAGCGTTTGCTCCTAGTTTTGATTTATTAGGGGTTCCGTCTAAATCAATCATTAATTGATCAATCGTATTCTGTTCGAAAACTGAAACGCCTAATAGTTCTTGAGCTATTATTTGATTTACATTGTCTATCGCTTTTAAAACACCTTTTCCCATGTAGGCTTTTCCTCCATCACGAAGTTCTACTGCTTCATGTTCTCCTGTAGATGCTCCAGATGGAACAGCTGCTCTTCCCATGACACCATTCTCTGTGGTAACATCTACTTCTACTGTAGGGTTTCCTCTTGAATCAAAAATTTGTCTTGCGTGAATGTTAATTATAATACTCATAATGCTATATTGTTATTAATTATGTTCTAATTATTTTATGCCGCAATTTACTAAAAACCACCTTTCTTATAAGGCTTTGGATGAGTTTCTTACGAAAACGATTTCTGTAAACTGGAATAAAAAATAGTCGTTATGAAACGACTATTTTATGCTTTTTTATATTTGCTATAAATTGATCAAAAAGGTATTCTGCATCGTGAGGCCCCGGACTTGCCTCTGGGTGGTATTGAACAGAAAATACATTTTTATTTTTCATTTGAATTCCTGCTACAGTATTGTCATTTAAATGTACGTGGGTAATTTCGACATCGGCATGCGCTTCAGCTTCTGCTCTGTCAATTGCAAAACCATGATTTTGTGAAGTGATTTCTCCTTTACCTGTTAAAAGATTTTTAACGGGATGATTAATTCCTCTATGTCCATTGTGCATTTTATAGGTAGAAATTCCATTTGCCAAAGCAATGACTTGATGACCTAAACAAATACCAAACAATGGTAAATCTCTTTGTATGATTTGTTTGGCCGCTTCTTGCGCTGCAACTAAGGGTGCTGGATCTCCAGGTCCGTTAGAAATAAAATATCCATCTGGATTGAAAGAAGCCAACTCTTCAAAGGTTGCATTGTATGGAAACACTTTAATATAAGCACCTCTTTTAACAAAGTTTCTTAATATATTTTTCTTGATACCAATATCTATTGCAGCAATTTTAATGGGTGCGTTTTCATCGCCTACATAATAAGGTGCTTGTGTAGATACTTTTGAAGCCAATTCAAGGCCTTCCATATTTGGTGTTGCTTGTAATTGTTTCTTTAAAGCATCAATATTATCAACATCGGTAGAAATAATCGCATTCATAGCACCATTGTCTCTAATGTAAGCAACCAATGCTCTGGTGTCTACATCTGAAATAGCTACTAAATTATGTTTTGTAAACCAATCTTCTAAATTTCCATCCGAATCAACTCGGGAATGTGTAAAGCTAAAGTTTCTACAAATTAAACCTGAAATTTTAATACTGTCAGACTCAACTTCATCTTCATTCACTCCATAATTCCCAATATGTGCATTGGTGGTAACCATAAGTTGACCAAAATAAGAGGGATCTGTGAAGATTTCTTGATAACCAGTCATTCCTGTATTGAAACAGATTTCCCCAGTGGAAGTACCTTCTATACCAACAGATTTCCCATAAAAGATAGTTCCGTCAGCAAGTAAGACTAATGCTTTTTTTCTTGATTGATATTTCATTTAGTAATGTTGTTTGTTGTTACAAAAATATAAAAAAAGGGATAAACATTGCTGTTTATCCCTTGAATATGATTTAAAAAAATTTTCATTTTTTATTCTTCAGATTTTTCTTCCGTTGCTGGCGCATCTACTTGAGGAGCTTCGGCTTTTTTGCTTCTTCCTCTACGGGTAGTTTTCTTAGCTTTTGTTCCTTTAGGATTATAAATTTCGTTGTAATCAACGAATTCTACCATTGCCATAGGAGCATTATCTCCTTGACGATTTCCTAATTTGATGATACGTAAATATCCTCCTGGTCTGTCAGCTACTTTTACAGAGATTTCTTTAAATAATTCTGTAACAGCAAATTTGTCACGTAAATTACTAAAAACGATACGTCTGTTATGTGTTGTATCTGATTTTGATTTTGTGATCAAAGGCTCAGCGAATAAACGCAATGCTTTTGCTTTTGCTACAGTGGTGTTAATACGCTTGTGCTCAATTAATGAACAAGTCATATTTGCTAACATTGCCTTTCTGTGCGCTGTTTTTCTTCCTAAATGGTTAAATTTCTTTCCGTGTCTCATGACGTGTGTTTTATACTTTCATCTTGCTCAACCCTTTTTGAGGAGCAAACTATGAAAGATTAATCTTTATCTAATTTGTATTTGCTTAAGTCCATTCCGAAATTCAAACCTTTCACAATTACTAGTTCTTCTAGTTCTGTTAATGATTTTTTACCGAAGTTACGGAACTTCATTAAGTCACTTTTGTTAAAAGAAACTAAATCTCCTAATGTATCTACTTCTGCCGCTTTTAAACAATTTAAAGCTCTTACAGAAAGGTCCATGTCGATCAATCTTGTTTTTAATAACTGACGCATGTGTAATGATTCTTCATCATACGTTTCTGTTTGTGCAATTTCATCTGCCTCTAAAGTGATACGCTCATCAGAGAATAACATAAAGTGGTGGATTAATATTTTTGCAGCTTCAGTCAATGCATCTTTAGGACTAATTGATCCATCAGTATCGATATCGAAAACTAATTTTTCATAATCCGTTTTTTGCTCAACACGAAAGTTTTCAATCGCATATTTTACATTCTTTATTGGAGTGTAAATAGAATCTGTGAATATAGTTCCTATTGGAGCACCTGATTTTTTGTTTTCTTCTGCTGGTACAAATCCTCTTCCTTTTTCGATCGTGATTTCAGCATTTAACTTCACAGATTTGTCCATGTTACAAATCACTAAATCTGGATTCAATACTTGAAAACCTGAAATAAATTTTTGTAAATCTCCTGCAGTTAATTGATCCTGACCTGATACTGCAACTGATACAGTTTCTCTGTCTGTTTCATCAATCTGCTTTTTAAAACGTACTTGTTTTAAGTTTAAGATAATTTCTGTAACATCTTCTACAATTCCTGTAATGGTAGAAAACTCATGCTCTACACCATCTAATCTTAATGAAGTAATTGCAAAACCTTCTAATGAAGATAAAAGAACTCTTCTTAATGCATTTCCTACTGTAAGACCAAAACCTGGCTCTAAAGGTCTGAATTCAAATCTTCCAGAAAAATCTGTAGATTCAATCATGATCACTTTATCAGGCTTTTGAAAATTTAATATTGCCATTGTTTCTTCGTTTGAATTGTTATTTAGTTGCGCGATGTAGTCGTTTGAAGAAGTACAAATACATCCTTTGGCTAAATACCAATATGATTAATTTATTATTTAGAATATAATTCTACGATCAATTGTTCCTTGATATTTTCAGGAATTTGTAATCTTTCCGGAGCCTTTACAAAAGTTCCTTCTTTCTTATCTGCATTCCAAGTCAACCATTCAAAAACAGTACTTGAAGAAGCTAAAGCATCTTCAATAGCGATTAATGATTTTGATTTTTCTCTTACTGCGACAACATCTCCTTCTTGTAAACTATATGATGGAATGTTAACAAGTTCTCCATTCACAGTAATGTGTCTGTGAGAAACTAATTGACGTGCTCCACTTCTAGATTTAGAAATCCCCATTCTATACACAACGTTGTCTAAACGAGACTCACATAATTGTAATAAAATTTCACCGGTAATTCCTTGAGAAGCTGATGCTTTTTTAAATAAGTTACTGAATTGACGCTCTAAAATACCATAGGTATATTTTGCTTTTTGCTTTTCCATTAACTGGGTAGCATATTCAGATTTTTTTCCTCTTCTTTTTGCATTTCCATGCTGTCCTGGAGGGTAATTTCTTTTTTCGAAGTTTTTATCATCTCCGAAAATTGCTTCGCCAAACTTACGAGCAATTTTAGTTTTAGGTCCTGTATATCTTGCCATTTCGTTGTTATTAAAGCAGGGATTATGAATTAAGGCTATCTCCTTCGATAATCGAATTCCTACTTAGTTAAAATATAATAATTGATATTCTTTTTTTGATGCTGAAATAAATTCAGCATTTAATCAGAAAATTCTGATTAAACTCTTCTTCTCTTTGGTGGACGACAACCGTTGTGCGGCATTGGTGTAACATCAATAATTTCTGTTACTTCGATACCTGCATTGTGTAATGATCTGATTGCAGACTCTCTACCGTTACCTGGTCCTTTAACATACACTTTTACTTTACGTAAACCTGCTTCTTTTGCTACTACTGAACAATCTTCTGCTGCTAACTGAGCTGCGTAAGGAGTATTCTTTTTAGAACCTCTGAACCCCATTTTACCTGCAGATGACCAAGAGATTACATCTCCTTTTTTGTTTGTTAAAGAAATAATGATATTGTTGAAAGAGGCAGTTATGTGCGCTTCTCCAACAGATTCTACTACTACTTTACGTTTTTTTGAACTTGCTTTTGCCATAATTGTTTAAGTTTTAGTAATTTAGTTTTCTAAGTTTGATTGTTTCAATCAAATTTAGATCTTGATTACTTTATCTAACTTTATTTTTTCTTGTTAGCTACAGTTTTTCTCTTACCTTTTCGAGTTCTAGAGTTGTTCTTCGTTCTCTGTCCTCTTAAAGGAAGACCGAGTCTGTGACGAATTCCTCTCTGACATCCAATATCCATCAAACGTTTGATGTTTAACTGAACTTCTGAGCGCAATTCACCCTCAATCGTGAAAGATCCAACTTGTTCTCTAATTGCTGCGATTTGATCATCCGTCCAATCTTGAACTTTGATGCTTTCGTCAACCTTTGCATTTGCTAAAACTTTTTGAGCTCTGCTGCTTCCAATACCGAAGATGTAAGTTAAAGCAATAACCCCTCTTTTGTTTTTTGGAATATCAATACCTGCTATTCTTGCCATTACCCTTGTCTTTGTTTAAATCTAGGATTTTGTTTATTAATCACATATAATCTACCTTTTCTGCGAACAATCTTGCAGTCGGCACTTCTCTTTTTTACTGATGCTCTAACTTTCATTAGTCTAGTTTTTATTAATATCTATAAGTAATTCTTGCCTTTGTCAAATCATAAGGACTCATTTCTAACTTTACTTTATCTCCTGGTAGTAATTTAATATAATGCATGCGCATTTTACCTGAGATATGTGCAGTTACAACGTGTCCGTTTTCTAATTCTACACGGAACATTGCATTTGACAATGCTTCTGTAATCGTTCCATCTTGTTGAATTGCTGATTGCTTAGCCATTTAATCGTTTAAAGATTTTCTGTTAGTATTTCCTGCTTTCATTAAGCCATCATAATGACGGTTTAATAAGTACGAGTTTATTTGTTGTAATGTGTCTATTGCTACACCAACCATAATGATTAATGAAGTACCTCCATAAAACATCGCCCAACTTTGCTGTACTCCAAACTGAACTACAACTGCTGGAAGTATCGATAATGCTGCTAAGAATAACGATCCTGGGAACGTAATTCGAGACAAAACACTGTCTAACTTGTCTGCTGTGTCTTTACCAGGTCTGATCCCTGGGATAAAACCACCACTTCTTTTCAGGCCTTGCGCCATTTCATCTGTACGCACCGTAATGGCAGTATAGAAATAACTAAAGATGATGATTAATAATGCAAATATTAAATTGTATTCCCAACCAAAATTATCTTGCAATCCTGCGATTGCTGGATACTTTTGTGCAAGTGCAACTGGTAAAAACATAATTGCTTGTGCAAAAATAATTGGCATTACTCCTGCTGCATTTAATTTCAAAGGAATGTAATCTCTTGAACCTGCAACATTTTGTGTACTTCCTGCGACTGTTCTTCTTGCATACTGAACTGCAATTTTACGAACAGCAGTCACCAATAAAACAGTTAATAAAATTACAACAAACCAAACTATGATTTCAATTAAGATCATCATCAATCCACCTGCTCCTGCATTTGTTGTTTTAGCAACAAATTCTTGTAAAAAGGCAGCTGGAAAGTTAGCGATAATACCCACTGTAATTAATAATGAAATACCATTACCAACTCCTTTGTCTGTAATACGCTCTCCTAACCACATTGCAAAAATTGTTCCTGCAGTTAAAATAACAATCGAAGATACCCAAAATACAGGCCCTGTAATTAAAAAGGCTTCAGCAGGTAAATCCATTTGGTTTTGAATAAAACCAATATAGGTAGGTGCTTGAACCAACGTAATTCCAATGGTTAACCATCTTGTGATTTGCGTAATCTTTTTACGTCCACTTTCTCCATCT
The DNA here is from genome assembly GCA_018663625.1 of Polaribacter sp. Classification (GTDB taxonomy): domain Bacteria; phylum Bacteroidota; class Bacteroidia; order Flavobacteriales; family Flavobacteriaceae; genus Polaribacter. Next base: position 43,166 of record JABJPX010000079.1, read on the forward strand.
TTTTGTAGTTTTTGTAAATAAGGAATCGCAATTCCCATTAACTGTACTACAATAGAAGCAGAAATATAAGGCATAATTCCAAGCGCCATTACGGATGCTCGTGCAAATGCTCCTCCAGTAAATGCGTCTAATAATGTTAATAGACCACCTCCAGAAGCGTTGTCTTTTAATGCTGTCAATTGTAATGGATCTATTCCAGGTAATGGAACAGCTGCCATAAATCGATACACAGCGATTAAACCAATCGTAAGAAGAATCTTATTCTTTAATTCTTCAATACTGAAAATGTCTTTTAACGTCTTTATGAAACTCATCTTTTCGCTTTTCTTATAAAGTTACTGCTTCTCCTCCAGCAGCTTCAATAGCCGCTTTTGCAGTTGCAGTAAACTTGTGTACTGTTATACTTAATTTAGCTTTTAATTCTCCGTTTCCTAGTATTTTTACTAGGTCGTTTTTACCTGCTAATCTGTTAGCAATTAAAATATCTAAAGTAACTGTATCAGTAATTTTTCCACTATCAACTAGTGCCTGTAAAGTCTCTATGTTGATCCCTTGGTATTCTTTACGGTTGATGTTTGTAAAACCAAACTTAGGAACACGTCTTTGAAGTGGCATTTGCCCTCCTTCAAAACCAATCTTTCTTGAGTAACCTGAACGAGATTTCTGTCCATTATGACCTCTTGTTGCAGTACCACCTTTTCCAGATCCTTCACCTCTTGCAATTCTTTTTCCGTTTTTTACGGAACCTTCTGCGGGTGTTAAATTATGTAAATTCATTTGTATATATGTCTTTATTTAATTTCTTCGAAAGAAACTAAGTGTTTAACTGTATTTACCATACCTACAATAGAAGGAGTTGCCTCATGTTCTACCGTTTGGTTCATTTTACGTAAACCTAAAGCTTCTAAAGTTCTCTTTTGACTCTGAAGACGCCCGATTTGACTTTTTACTTGTGTAACTTTTATTCTTGCCATCGTTCTTAGATTTATCCGTTAAATACTGTTTCTAAAGATACCCCTCTTTGCTTTGCAATTTGTCCTGCACTACGTAATTGTAATAATGCATTGAAAGTTGCTTTTACTGCATTGTGAGGATTTGAAGAACCTTGAGATTTTGATAATACATCATGAACTCCAACTGATTCTAATACCGCACGTACTGCACCACCGGCAATAACTCCTGTACCAGGAGAAGCAGGCTTGATAAATACTTTCGCACCACCAAACTTTCCTTTTTGCTCATGAGGAAGCGTACCTTGTAAAATAGGTATTCTTACTAAATTTTTCTTTGCGTCTTCAATTGCTTTTGCAATTGCTGAAGCAACATCTTTAGATTTTCCTAAACCGTGACCAACAACACCGTTACCATCACCAACAACAACGATTGCAGAGAAACCAAATGCTCTACCCCCTTTTGTTACTTTGGTAACACGCTGTACTCCTACTAACTTATCTACAAGCTCTAACCCACTAGGCTTCACTCTTTCTACGTTTTTATAACCTTGCATAATTTCTTAAAATTTTAAACCAGCTTCTCTAGCGGCATCTGCTAATACTTTAACTCTACCGTGATATAAATACCCGTTTCTATCGAAAGCAACAGTGTCTAACCCTGCTTTGGTTGCTAATTCAGCAATCGCCTTACCAACTGCAGCAGATGCTTCAGTTTTAGAGGTTGCTTTAATGTCTTTATCTCTTGATGAAACGCCAGCGATTGTCACTCCGTTTACATCGTCTACTAATTGAGCATATATTTCTTTATTGCTTCTAAACACAGATAATCTTGGTTTGGTTGCAGTTCCAGAAATTATTTTTCTGATTCTATGCTTAATTCTAGTTCTTCTTTCAAGCTTTGATAATGCCATAATATATATAATTATGCAGATTTACCTGCTTTTCTTCTTAATATTTCTCCTACAAACTTAACTCCTTTTCCTTTATAAGGCTCTGGTGCTCTAAAAGAACGAATCTTTGCAGCTACTTGCCCTACTAATTGCTTATCAAAAGAAGATAATTTAATAATTGGATCTTTTCCTTTCTCTGATATTGTTTCAACTTTAACTTCTGGAGCTACATCTAAAACAATATTGTGTGAAAAACCTAATGCAAGATCTAATTTCTGACCTTGGTTAGAAGCTCTGTAACCAACACCTACCAATTGTAAGTCTTTAGTCCATCCTTTACTAACACCAATAATCATGTTATTGATCAATGCTCTCATTAAGCCATGTTGTGCTTTATGATCTTTAGATTCTGAATCTCTATCTAGTACGATTAATGAATCTTCTATCTTGATTGTAATTCCGCTTGAAATGCTTTGAGATAATTCTCCTAACTTTCCTTTTACAGTTACAATATTGTCGTTTATGTTTACATCTACACCTTGTGGAATGCTAACGGGATTTTTTCCTATTCTACTCATCTCTTAAGGTTTAATAAACGTAACATAAAACTTCTCCTCCAACATTTTCTTGACGTGCTTTTTTGTTTGTCATCACACCTTTCGATGTTGAAACAATAGCAATACCAAGACCGTTTAATACTCTTGGCATCTCTGCAGAGCCAACGTATTTACGCAAACCAGGGGTACTGATTCTTTGGATTTTTCTGATTACTGACTCTTTTGTGTCTTTGCTATATTTTAAAGCGATTTTGATAGTTCCTTGGACTTTATCGTCATTGAACTGGTAGCTTAAAATATACCCTTGATCAAACAAAATTTTAGTCATTTCCTTCTTCAAGTTCGAAGCAGGAATTTCTACTACTCTGTGTCCTGCTGCGATTGCATTTCTAACTCTGGTTAGAAAATCCGCGATTGGATCTGTATACATATTTATTTAAAATTGCGATTCCGGTTTTCACTTGCCTCTATTGTTGCTACAGATTTCTCTGTGACAAATGAACCTATAATCAGTTAAAATTAGTTTTACTCAAAAAAATAGAGCGTGCAAATATACACATTCTATTTTTTAGATTAAGATTTATTTTTTTAATCTTACCAACTTGCTTTACGAACTCCTGGTATTAAGCCTTGATTGGCCATTTCACGGAAAGTAACACGTGAAAGTCCAAATTGACGCATATACCCTTTTGGTCTACCAGTAAGTTTACATCTGTTGTGCATTCTTATTGGTGAAGCATTCTTTGGTAATTTTTGCAATCCTTCGAAATCTCCAGCTGCTTTTAAAGCTTTTCTTTTCTCAGCATATTTTGCTACGGTTGCAGCTCTTTTGCGCTCACGCGCTTTCATTGATTCTTTAGCCATCTTAGTTCTTTTTAAAAGGTAAACCTAATTCGGTTAATAATGATTTTGCTTCCTTATCAGTATTTGCAGAGGTAACAAATGTAATATCCATTCCATTGATTTTTTTAACTTGATCAATATTAATTTCTGGATAAATGATTTGCTCTACAATCCCTAAATTGTAATTTCCTCTACCGTCAAAACCATTTGCTTTGATACCGTTAAAGTCTCTTACACGTGGTAATGATGCAGTAACTAATCGATCTAAGAATTCATACATTTTATCTCCACGTAAAGTAACTTTTACACCAATTGGCATACCCTTACGTAATTTAAATGCGGCAACATCCTTTTTTGACAATGTTGAAACTGCTTTTTGACCAGTAATTTTAGTTACTTCTTCAATTGCGTAATCTATTAGTTTCTTGTCTGCAATTGCAGCACCGACACCTTTAGAAACAACAATCTTCTGTAATTTAGGCACCTGCATTATATTGCTGTAGCTAAATTCTTCTTTAAGAGCACTTACTATTTTACTCTTATATTCTGCTTTTAATCTTGGTACGTAACTCATGATTATTATTTTTTAGTTTTTTTAGAGATTCTTGTTTTCGTATCTCCATCAACCTTAAAGCCAACTCTTACAGCAACTCCATCTTCTACTAATAAAACATTAGAGATGTGTAATGATGCTTCTTTTTTTACGATACCTCCTTGTGGACTTTGTGCGCTTGGCTTTGTATGCTTAGATACTAAGTTAACACCCTCTACAAGAACTCTATCTTTATCTTTTACAATTTGTAAAACTTTCCCTTCCGAACCTTTGTGGTCTCCTGCAATTACTCTTACAGTATCTCCTGATTTTATTTTAAACTTCTTCATCTTGTTTCTGGTTTAAAGCACTTCAGGTGCTAATGATACTATTTTCATGAATTGTTTCTCACGAAGTTCACGGGCAACAGGACCGAATACACGAGTTCCTCTCATCTCCTCTGTAGGATTTAAAAGTACACAAGCGTTATCATCAAATCGAATGTATGATCCGTCTTTACGTCTTACTTCTTTCTTTGTTCTTACAACAACTGCTCTGGATACTTGACCCTTCTTAACAGCTCCGTTTGGAGTTGCAGATTTAACGGTTACAACAATCTTGTCTCCAATACTTGCATACCGTTTTCTTGTACCTCCCAAAACTCTAATTACTAAAACTTCTTTTGCTCCAGTATTATCTGCGACTTTTAATCTTGATTCTGTCTGTAACATATTATTTAGCTCTTTCTAGGATTTCTACTAATCTCCAACGTTTTGATTTACTCATAGGCTTTGTTTCCATGATCCTAACAGTATCTCCTTCGTTGCAATCGTTCTTTTCGTCGTGCGCAACGTACTTCTTAGTCTTTAATACGAACTTTCCGTACATCGGGTGCTTTACTCTTTTCACTTCAGCGACAACAATAGATTTCTCCATTTTGCTGCTAGAAACAACACCAATTCTCTCTTTTCTAAGATTTCTTTTTTCCATCTTTAAAACTGACTATAGAATTATTGTAATTCTCTTTTTGTTAATTCTGTTGCAATTCTTGCGACAGTTCTTCTTAAGCCTCTTAACTGTAATGGGTTCTCCATTGGCGTTATGGCATGTGCCATCTTAAGATCGGTATAATTCTTTTGAAACGCTGCAAGCTTCTCATTAAGAGCTACTGTAGCTAATTCTTTAATTTCTGATTGTTTCATATGTTTTAGAATTATGCGTTAATATCAAAATCTCTTGCGATTACGAACTTCGTTCTTACCGGAAGCTTTTGTGCTGCTAAACGTAACGCCTCTTTGGCTACATTCATTGGCACACCACCAATTTCAAACAAGATTCTTCCTGGCTTTATCACTGCTACGAAATGAGAAGGAGCTCCTTTTCCCTTACCCATACGTACTTCTAAAGGTTTTGCAGTAATCGGCTTGTCTGGAAAAACTTTAATCCATAACTGACCCTCTCTCTTCATGTGACGAGTTGCCGCAATACGAGCTGCCTCTATCTGACGTGAAGTCAATAAGTTCTGGTCTATGGATTTAATTCCAAACATTCCATTAGAAAGTTGATTCCCTCTCATAGAATTACCATTCATATTTCCTTTCGCCTTCTGAACCTTACGGTATTTTACTCTTTTTGGCTGTAACATTTTTAATTTCTAATTTTAAAAATTATTTTCTTCTACTACGAGGTTGTTGACGTTTCGATCTGTCACCACCTTTAGGTCCTGATTGTTTCTTAGACAATCCTACCAATGGAGATAATTCTCTCTTCCCATATACCTCACCTTTCATAATCCATACTTTTACTCCTAATCTTCCATAGGTAGTATGAGATTCTACAAGTGCATAATCGATATCTGCTCTAAAAGTAGACAACGGTATTCTTCCTTCTTTAAAGTGCTCTGAACGTGCCATCTCAGCTCCATTTAAACGCCCTGAAATCTGAATTTTGATTCCTTCAGCGTTCATACGCATGGTTGCTTGGATTGCCATTTTAATAGCTCTCTTGTATGAAATTCTATTTTCTATTTGACGTGCAACACTAGCAGCTACTAATTTAGCATCTAATTCTGGACGTTTAATTTCGAAAATATTAATTTGAACTTCTTTCCCTGTAATTTTCTTAAGCTCTTCTTTTAACTTGTCTACCTCTTGACCTCCTTTACCAATAATGATACCTGGACGTGCAGTGGTGATAGTAACGGTTACAAGTTTAAGCGTACGCTCAATAATTACTCTTGATACACTTGCCTTAAATAATCGAGCATTTACATACTTTCTTATTTTGTCATCTTCAGCAATCTTATCTCCGTAGTCATTTCCACCGTACCAGTTAGATTCCCAACCTCTGATGATTCCTAATCGATTTCCTATTGGATTCGTTTTTTGTCCCATTTCTACTTTGATTAATTACTTTTATTTTTACTACCTAACTCTAAAGTAACGTGATTAGAACGCTTACGAATTCTATGAGCACGCCCCTGTGGAGCTGGTCTTAACCTTTTTAACATTCCTGCGCTGTCTACACAAATTGTTTTTACAAACAATCCTGCTTCTTCGATACTAGCTTCTGCATTTTTAGCTTGCCAGTTTGCGATTGCAGACAATAACAATTTCTCTAAATTTATAGATGCTTCTTTCGGGCTAAATTTTAAGATTTGTAAAGCTTTTTCAACTTCAACACCTCTTACTTGATTAGCTACTAAACGCATTTTCCTTGGTGATGTAGGGCAGTTAGTAAGCTTTGCGAAAGCTTTGTGCTTTCTAGCTTCTTTTAACTGATCTGCCATATTTTTTTTACGAACTCCCATAGCTGCTATTTTTTACCTTTATTTTTTGCACCTGCATGTCCTCTAAATGAACGTGTTGGTGAAAATTCGCCTAACTTATGACCTACCATGTTTTCTGTAACATAAACAGGTACAAACTGACGTCCATTATGAACTGCAATTGTTTGTCCAACGAAATCAGGAGTAATCATACTTGCTCTAGACCAAGTTTTAATTACTGTTTTGTTTCCTGCTTCAACATTGGCTAACACTTTTTTCTCTAATTTATAGTGAACGAAAGGTCCTTTTTTTAATGATCTTGCCATAATTTATTTCTTTCTACGTTCTATAATGTATTTATTACTTGCTTTCTTCTTAGATCTTGTCTTGAATCCTTTAGCAGGTATTCCATTTCTAGATCTTGGATGTCCACCAGAAGCTCTACCTTCTCCACCTCCCATTGGGTGATCGACAGGGTTCATTCTTACAGCGTTCACTCTTGGTCTTCTACCTAACCATCTTCTTCTACCAGCTTTCCCTGATACAAGTAATTGGTGGTCTGAATTAGATACAACTCCAATTGTAGCATTACAAGTCAATAAAACAAGTCTTGTTTCTCCTGAAGGTAACTTAATGGTTGAATACTTACCGTCTCTTGCCATTAACTGTGCAAAAGAACCTGCAGAACGCGCCATAACAGCTCCTTGACCTGGATGTAATTCAATACATGAAATTGTAGTTCCTAATGGAATTTCACTCAGTAACATGGTGTTTCCAACTTCTGGAGCAACCTTGCTTCCTGATACTACTGTTTGACCTACTTCTAAACCGTTTTGTGCAATTACATAACGTTTTTCTCCATCAGCATAACTTAATAGTGCAATAAATGCAGTACGATTTGGATCGTATTCTATTGTTTTTACTGTTGCAGGGATATTGTGCTTATCTCTTTTGAAATCGATAATACGATACTTTTGTTTATGACCACCTCCGATATTACGAGTTGTCATTCTTCCCTGATTGTTTCGACCTCCAGATCTTTTTTTCGGAGCAAGTAAACTTTTCTCCGGCTTATCAGTTGTTATGGCGTCGAACCCATTTACAACTCTAAAACGCTGACCTGGTGTTATTGGTTTTAATTTTCTAACTGACATTTTTGTCTTTTCTTAAATATTGCTATAAAAATCAATACTATCCCCTTCTGCTAACTGCACTATTGCTTTTTTGTACCCACTCTTGATACCTGTTACTAAACCTTTTTTAGTAAACTTGGTATTTCTTTGAATTGGATAATTTAAAGTTTTAACGCTTGAAATAGAAACTCCGTAGGCTGCTTCAACAGCTCCTTTAATTTCTATTTTGTTAGCTTTTTTATCTACAACAAATGTATAACGATTGAATACCTCGCTATCTTTTGTCGCTTTTTCCGTAATAATAGGTTTTATTAAAATACTCATATCTATTATTTGCTAAAGTTTGACTCAATTACCTCTAAAGAACCTTCCGTAAGTACTACTTTTCCTGCGTTTAAAACACCATAAGTACTAATGTCAGACCCGTTTATAACCTGAGTTCTTGTTAAATTTCTTGATGACAAATACACATTGTTATTTGCTCCAGACAACACAAACAAAGACTTCTTATTTTCTAACCCTAATGCTTTCAATACCGTTACAAAATTCTTTGTTTTTGGTGTGTCAAAATCAAAGTTTTCAACAACTACTAAGTTGTTTTCTTTTGCTTGTGTACTTAACGCCGATTTACGAGCTAAACGTTTTAAGTTTTTGTTGAGTTTGAAAGAATAATCTCTAGGTCTTGGTCCGAACATACGCCCTCCACCTCTAAAAACACCAGACTTGATAGATCCTGCTCTTGCAGTACCAGTTCCTTTTTGTTTTTTGATTTTTCTTGTACTTCCAGTAATCTCAGCTCTTTCTTTCGATTTGTGAGTTCCCTGTCTTTTGTTTGCCAAATGTTGCTTTACATCTAAGTAAATTGCATGATTGTTTGGCTCTATTTCGAATACATCGCTAGAAAGTTCTACTTTCCTACCTGTATCTTTTCCTGTAATATCTAAAACTGCTACTTTCATTATTTCTGAATAGTTACGTAAGCATTTTTGTGTCCAGGAACTGCTCCTTTAACAACAAGTAAGTTCTTTTCAGCAACTACTTTTAATACTTTTAGATTTTGTACTTTAACGGTGTCTCCACCCATTCTACCTCCCATACGCATTCCTTTGAATACTCTTGCAGGGTAAGATGCTGCTCCAATTGATCCTGGCGCTCTTAGACGGTTGTGCTGTCCGTGTGTTGCTTGACCAACTCCGGCAAATCCATGACGTTTTACAACCCCTTGGAATCCTTTACCTTTAGAAGTACCCGATACATCAACAAACTCACCTTCCTCAAAAAGTGATACTGAAATCGAATCTCCTAATTTATACTCTTCTTCAAATCCTTGAAATTCAATGACTTTTCTTTTCGCAGTGGCTCCCGCTTTTTTAAAGTGGCCATCTAAAGCTTTATTTGAGCTTTTTGCTTTTTTGTCATCGAAACCAAGTTGTAACGCATTGTATCCGTCAACCGCTTCGGTTCTGACTTGGGTGACAACACAAGGACCTGCTTCGATTACTGTACAAGGAATGTTCTTCCCGTTTTCGTCGAATAAGCTGGTCATCCCAATTTTTCTTCCTATTAACCCAGACATTTAGTTAAAATTTTAGACGATAGATATTTATCCAGCGCGTCTCTATTAATAATTACTTGTTTGAAACTACTGTTTCGGTATTCATGCCTTTTGAATTTCAACATAAAAAAAAGCGCAAAACAAATTCAACGCTGATTTTGTTTTTTCCGTCTTTCCTTTGCGAAACGCTCCGGACATGTGTTTAATCCCTATTAATACTAGAAAAATGACTAAAAAAGACATAAATTTCCAATTAACAGGTTGCAAATGTACTAAATTTATTCTGATTTTTTACCTCTAAAATAAAAAAATCATATTTTAAATCTCACATCTCTAGCCTTTAAAAAAAAATCGAGCTGTATAATATAGACAACTCGATTTGTATAAAGTTAGTTCCGTGAATTTAGGAATAAAGCTCCAAGTACGCAATATAGCTTTGTATTCCGAAGGAATTCAAAGGGAAGCGATTACTAGCAATTAATTTTATACGGTGTTGCCCATTGGCGTTACTCATAATTATTAGATATAAAAAAAACCTAGAGCTGAGTCTAGGTTTGTATCTTTATTCTTTTTAAGTGCAGAAACTAAAGCATAAATGAATAGCAGTGCACTAATGCAAACTTACAAAAGTTATTTGTATTTTATCTGATTAGATATAATTTTTTCAATAGTTTCATTAGCAACATTTGTTTTTAACAAGTTGTCTAGGTCATTATTAAACTCATCCTTCCTATTAACTGATATGTGTTCAAGCAAATACGCTATAACTTTTATACATGCACTTAATGAATTTCTGTCACTACCTTCAAAGTAAAGGTTTGGAAATTTACTAAAATTGGGCAAAAAAAAATAGGCTATTAAGCCTATTTTTTTTTAAATTATATGTAATATATAATTATACTTTGATCTCAACTTCAACACCACTTGGTAACTCAAGTTTCATTAAAGCATCAATAGTTTTTGAAGAAGAACTATAAATGTCTAATAATCTTTTGTAAGCAGATAATTGAAATTGCTCTCTTGATTTTTTGTTAACGTGTGGAGAACGTAAAACAGTAAAAATCTTTTTATGCGTTGGTAATGGTATTGGTCCGTTTACAACAGCACCTGTACTTTTTACCGTCTTTACGATTTTTTCAGCAGATTTATCTACTAAGTTATAATCATAAGACTTTAATTTAATTCTAATTTTTTGACTCATCTTAATTCTATTTGTAGATTAACCTTTAGCTTTTGCGATAACATCTTCAGATACATTTGAAGGCGTTTCAGTATAGTGTGAAAATTCCATTGTAGAAGTAGCTCTACCAGAAGACATTGTTCTTAAAGCAGTTACATAACCGAACATTTCTGATAAGGGTACTAATGCTTTTACAACTTTAGATCCAGCACGATCACTCATGTCATTTACTTGACCTCTTCTTCTGTTTAAATCTCCTACGATATCTCCCATGTTTTCTTCAGGAGTTAATACTTCTAATTTCATCAATGGCTCCATGATTTTTGCTTTTGCTGACTTAGCAGAAGCTTTATATCCCATTTTTGCTGCCAATTCAAAAGACAAAGCATCCGAATCCACTGCGTGGAAAGAACCGTCTTTTAAAGTAACTTTCATTGAATCCATTTCATATCCTGCTAAAGGACCGTTCTTCATTGCTTCTCTAAATCCTTTCTCTACAGAAGGAACAAATTCACGAGGAACGTTACCACCTTTAATTACTGACTCAAACTGTAAACCTTGTACACCTTCATCTGCAGGCTCTATTGTAAATACAATATCTGCAAACTTACCACGTCCACCAGATTGTTTCTTATAAACTTCTCTATGGTCTGCAGCAGCAGTAATTGCTTCTTTATACTCTACTTGAGGTTGTCCTTGGTTTACTTCAACTTTAAACTCACGCTTTAAACGGTCTACAATTACATCTAAATGTAATTCTCCCATTCCAGAAATAATCGTTTGTCCTGAAGCTTCGTCTGAACGCACAGTGAATGTAGGATCTTCTTCGGCTAATTTCCCAAGTCCAATTCCTAATTTATCAACATCTGCTTTCGTTTTTGGTTCTACAGCAATACCGATTACTGGATCTGGGAAGTCCATCGATTCTAATACGATTGGAAATTTCTCAGCAGATAATGTGTCTCCTGTTTTGATGGATTTAAATCCAACAGCAGCACCAATATCTCCAGCCTCAATATAGTCAATTGCATTTTGCTTATTTGCATGCATTTGATAAATACGAGAGATACGCTCTTTTTTACCTGAACGGTTGTTTAACACATAAGATCCCGCATCTAAACGACCCGAATATGCTCTAAAGAAAGCCAAACGTCCTACAAAAGGATCCGTAGCAATCTTAAATGCCAATGCAGCAAAAGGCTCATCAACACTTGGTTTACGTATTTCTTCTTGCTCAGTATCAGGATTTGTACCTACAATACCTTCCTTATCCATTGGAGAAGGCAAGTAACGACATACAGCGTCTAAAAGAAACTGTACTCCTTTGTTTTTAAATGCAGATCCACAAATCATTGGAATGATGGCCATGTCCATTACAGCAGCTCTTAATGCATTGTGCACTTCTTCTTCTGTAATAGAATCTTCATCTTCCATGAATTTTTCTAAAAGATTCTCATCATAACTTGCTACTTCTTCAATTAAAAGTGCACGGTACTTACGAGCTTCTTCTTTCATATCTTCAGGAATTTCGATCACATCGAATGTTGCTCCCTGAGTTTCATCATGCCATACAATAGCACGATTCTTAACTAAATCAATGATACCTTTAAATTCATCTTCGTCACCAATATTTAAAACGATTGGCACCGCGTTTGATTTTAACATATCTTTTACTTGTTGACAAACTCCTAAAAAGTCAGATCCTTGACGGTCCATTTTATTAACGAAACCAATTCTTGGTACTTTATAGTTGTCGGCTAATCTCCAGTTTGTTTCTGATTGAGGCTCAACACCATCAACAGCAGAAAATAGGAAAACTAAACCATCCAAAACACGTAAAGATCTATTTACTTCTACAGTAAAATCTACGTGACCTGGTGTATCAATAATATTAAAGTGGTACCCTTTTGTATCTGGGGTTTTTTCTCCGTTTTCTATTGGAAAATCCCATGTACAAGTTGTAGCAGCAGAAGTAATTGTAATACCTCTTTCTTGCTCTTGCTCCATCCAGTCCATTGTAGCTGCACCATCATGAACTTCTCCAATCTTGTGAGAAACTCCTGTGTAGTACAATACACGTTCTGTTGTTGTAGTCTTACCCGCATCAATGTGCGCTGCAATACCAATATTTCTTGTGAATTTTAAATCTCTAGCCATTTCTATTAAAATCTAAAGTGAGAGAATGCCTTGTTCGCTTCTGCCATTTTGTGAGTATCAGTACGCTTTTTAACAGCAGCACCTTCTTCTTTAGCAGCAGCTAAAATTTCAGCAGCTAATCTTTGAGCCATGGTTTTTTCATTACGCTTTCTAGCATAAAGAATCATCCATTTAATCGCCATAGATACTTTACGATCTGGTCTAATTTGCATTGGAATTTGGAATGTTGCTCCACCAACACGACGAGATCTTACTTCTACGTGAGGCATTACATGCGACAATCCTTCTTTCCACAATTCTAAAGATGATTTCTCTTCATCTTCTCCTTTTTTCTGTTCTACGATGTCTAGTGCATCATAAAATACTTTGAACGCTACAGACTTCTTACCTGCCCACATTAAGTTGTTCACAAAACGTGTTGCTAACTGATCGTTAAACTTTGGGTCCGGTAATAGGACTCTTTTTTTCGCTCTTCTTTTTCTCATGTCTTTACATTAAAAAAGTTAAAATAATTACTTCTTTGGGCGTTTTGCTCCGTACTTTGATCGTCTTTGGGTTCTCCCCTCAACTCCCGCTGTATCTAATGCACCACGTACTACGTGATACTTAACTCCTGGCAAATCCTTTACCCTTCCACCTCTAACTAATACTATCGAATGCTCCTGTAGATTATGTCCTTCACCTGGAATGTATGCGTTTATCTCATTACCATTGGTCAATCTAACTCTTGCAACTTTACGCATTGCTGAATTAGGTTTCTTTGGTGTTGTAGTATAAACACGTGTACAAACTCCACGTCTTTGAGGACAAGACGACAAAGCAGCCGATTTACTCTTCTTAGTTATTTTGGTTCTTCCTTTACGAACTAATTGTTGAATAGTTGGCATACTAAATAATTCTTGTTTTCGTTTATATTAAACCTTTCTCTTATTTTCTAAGAGTGCGCAAATGTACGACTAATTTCTAGGTATACAAATATGAGCGAGTTATTTTTTTAAAAATGACCTTTTTAGAATGCTTTTCCTTCTTTTTATTTTACTTTTGAATCATCAATTTCATCTTATTTTGAATACAAAAACAACTTTTTACCTCCTTAGTATTTGTTGCTTCTTTTTTACAAAGGAAGTACAGGGTCAGAAATTGAACTTAAAAATCTTCACTGAACAAGAAAAAAACAAGACGGAACTTACTGCAATTCAATATCAAAAAAAACATTTAGACATTACCTCCTTATATAAGGAAACATCACGCATTGAAAAACAATTAAAATCTGCTGGATATTTCAGTGTTCGAATTCAAAAATTTCTGACTTTAAAAGACACTACAAAGGTTACTTATAGTCTTGGTGAAAAAATTGAAACCGCCCTCCTATCTGTTGACTCCCTTCATTATCAATTACTCAAAAAATTCAACATAAAAAATGGGGTACTCAAAGTTGCTGCAGCCAATTTAGAGACCACTTTAGAAGAAATCACCCAGCAACTAGATGCAAAAGGATTTTCATTTGCAGAAACTTCTTTAAAAAACACCTTCGTTAAAGAAACTGTTTTATTTGCCGACCTTCAAATTATAAGTTCCAATAAAAGAACGATCAATTCGGTGATTGTGAAAGGCTTTGAAAAATTTCCAAAATCGTTTGTGACCCATTTTTTAAAAATAGATGCTCAAACCGTATTTACAAAATCAAAATTGAAAGAAATTACAAAACGACTGGAAGCAGTTTCTTTTGTAACACAAACCAAACCCATTGAAACCTTATTCAAAAAAGATTCAACACTCGTATATCTTTATCTAAAAAAGAAACAAAATAGCAGTTTTGATGGATTGGTAAATTTCAACTCCGATGCCTCTGGTGCGCTCCAATTAAATGGGTATCTCGATATAAAGTTACAGAATGTTTTTAACCGCGGAGAGGAATTAACACTCTTATGGAATCGCTTTGACCAAGAAAGACAGGAATTGAACTTGAAAACGTACATTCCGTTTCTTTACAACTCCCCATTAAGTAGTCGTTTCGAATTCTCATTATATAAACAAGATAGTACTTTTTTGAATACTGCATTTAAGACCGATTTCAGCCTCTTTTTAAATAAAAGCACTCAACTGGCTATAAATTACGATTACATTGCATCGAAAATAATAACAGCAGCATTAAATACAGAGACAACAACCGCTTTTAACAGTCAGTTTATTGGCGTTTCCTTCCAATACAAAGTCCCGCTCAAAGATGTGTTTTCAAGCCAAAAAGCACAACTACTTTTCAATCCTAAGATAGGTCAAAGAACCTCCAATTCACAAACTGAAAATCAATTAAAAATAGCACTATTGGCTTCTTATATTTTTGAATTCAACGAAAGAAACAGTTTGTCCGTTGCCAACAATTCGGGATATCTAAATTCAGCTTCTTTTTTACAGAATGAAATGTATCGAATTGGCGGCGAAAAATCGATCAGAGGATTTAATGCTCAAAGTTTGTTTGCTACTAAATACTCCTTTTTCAATGTTTCTTATCGTTTTTTAGCATCTAAAAAATCCCTCATTTATACGATTACTGATTTTGGTCAATTTAGAGACCTAAATACTTCAAAAAAAGCAGTTAGTATTGGCGCTGGTTATCAATTTTTAACAAACAATTCACAAGTGAATTTAAATTATGCTTTGGGAAAAATAAATAGCCAACCCTTTGATTATAAGTCTTCTACACTTAATATTAATTTCATAACCTATTTTTAGATCGATAAGTACACTTGAAATTTCTCAAAAAAAACTTCACTTAAAATTAACATATTTTAACTTTTTTATTGTTTTATTAATGTGGGTTAATTAATTTTATCCCGAAAATAATTCAAATTAAAAAATAAAGAGAGCATAATTTTATGCTCTCTTTTTGTTTAAAAAATACTGTATGAAATTTTTTTTTATTTACTCCTATTTACGTTTTTGATATTCAGTTGTTCACAACATAAATATCAAAAAGTTTCTATCACCTACAATGACTTATCAAAATTAAATTCAAAATCTTATCTAAAAATTGATAATCATATTATTTACCATTCTAGTAGTGCCAAGTTATTGAGATACAATAAAGCTTTACCAATGGAATATATAAATATGTTTGACTCAAAAAAAGCTGACTCACCTGTGATAAAAACTAAAAATAGCATGGTTTTAGAAGCTTTAAGAGACTC
>JABJPX010000080.1 GCA_018663625.1 Polaribacter sp.
CAACATTGCTGCTGAGCTTTGTAATTTAATAAGCAGCGTATAAATTACTCTGTGCAGTCCTCTAGGTTGTATCCATATCGATAAATAACCTCATCGAATTCATTGCCATAGAGTCCTTTGCGTTCGATGGTGAGCACATTTCCATCGCATTTGTAGGTGGCACGGCCCCCCATTACTGACACGCCGGGTCCACTTTGATATACGATTAGTGTATCGTTTTCGAAGGTGTAAGGTCCGTTATTGGGAGAGGCATCGGCAGCGGTAAAGGCATCCCAGTCACATACGTCTTCAATACAGAAAACCGTATGTCTTATGCCGTCTTGGAAAATATACATTTGATTCTGTGAATTATCAATCCGCCATTTCCCTTCAATGGAGTAGTTTTGTGTTGTTTCCTCATCTTGACAAGAAAAAATAAAAGCTGCTAAAATGAGAATAAAAGTTAGGTTTTTCATACGATTGTGGGATAAGAGTTGATAATTTCGTCGAAAGTACTACTATTTTTTAGAATTCTTTTAGAATTCTTTCGACGCTCCCTGAAATAATACCTGAAAGACAAAACATACTAAAAACAGTTCAAACAAGCGGTTCATTTAAACGAAATGAGGAGTAACTGCAAATGATCTTTTACAAGTAAAAATACGATCTATGGCATCCTAGTTATCTAAGTTGTGCATCTTCGCAGTTTGGAACGTCTTCTGAATGCAATTCGGCTGTCCATGTAGCTCCAAAAAATGGCACTGGATATTCAATCTGAATCTGTGTCTCGGAGAGAAAAGTGATCGTTTGATTTATTGGTGATCCTGGTGGTGTTACAACTAGTTTGTCAACAGTATCTGCTACAATTTCAGCGCAATCGTCACAATCGCCAATTAAATTGCTACTGTAATCATTGCAATTTCCATTCAGTTCTGTTCCATTTATTGTCAAACCTTCACTGGAAAATGAATAATAATTTATTTCATCCTCACACATGAAACAATCATCAGGCTGTTCAATTTGTTTGTAGGTATTTCCTTGTAGTCTTTCAAAAACAGTTTGTGCGGGTTCTTCTGCTACTTCATCTGAAGAAGATGAAGAACAAGAAACAATTGACAAAAAAGCGAACGTGTAAATTACTTTGAAGTATTTCATGGGGTAAGGAGTTAAATATTTGTATTTTCAAATGTATTAAAATCATTCAAATAAAAAAAACGAACTGTTTTGGGAAAGATTTGAGCGTGTTGAACGTTTTGAGGAAATGAGTGCTAATGGTTTGGTATGAACAGGTGTTCTTAAGGTTTTTTATACATTGTTGGCGAACGTTATTTTTTAAGCTGCCATTGAGTTATTATTTCAAATCTTAAATCTATACACCAATATCTTCATTCCACAATTTAGGTTTGTCATTTATGAACTTTGTCATCATATCTATACATTCTTCATCATTTAAAACAATGACCTCAATGCCTTTAGACCTTGACAAGTCTTCTTCTCCTAGGAATGTTTTGTTTTCTCCAACAACTACTTTTGGGATTCCATAGAGGATGATCGTTCCACTACACATGGGGCAAGGAGAGAATTGTGCCTGTTCCAAAATACATCCGACAAATATTGGTGCAAGGAGACCGCAACAACAACATTTTTACCAATTCGCCATCTCCGCTAAACAAAGACTATTTTAAGACGCTTTGGGGCAGGTTTAAGAAGCAATCGAAACTCTTGGAGCAAGACCAAACCTTGTGTTCTTTTCGGCACTCCGGTGCGATAGAAATCTATAAAAGAACAGGCTCATTAACCAAGCTTCAAAAGGCTATGGGACACTCTTCTATCAATGTGTCTTTAACCTATTTAAGAGGATTGGAAATCGCTGAACTAAAAGAGGAGGATATGCCTATGGTTTAGTTTTATTTATTTGAATCCAAACAACGCCAAGGATACACGCAGCGGTAATTAAGCCCATTGCTATAGCTCCTCCATCAAAACCAACCTCAAGATCAATATCAGTTGCCACATTATTTGGTGTAAAATTATAATCTTCGGATTCATAATAATTTTTCAAAAAAGTTCCTGTATCTTTTTCCGTTTTATATCCTAATCTCTCCGCTGTTTTCCATGAAATATAGGCAAAATATGAAAGTAGAGTTTGTAAAAAAATAG
>JABJPX010000001.1 GCA_018663625.1 Polaribacter sp.
ATTTTTTTTTTAGCTCGCTAGAAACAAAGCATAAAAGTTATTTTCCGATACAGAAATTGGAGAAAATATGCCCTAAAATATCCTTATCCACATCATATTCCCCAGTAATATTCCCAAGGTGTCGCAAGCATTCACGAATATCAATCGAAAATAAATCTGTAGAAATTTTCAAATCAATTCCCTGTTGTACAGAAGAGATTGCCGTAAGTGCATTGTTCAACGCTTCAAAATGTCTTGAGTTGGTTACAATGGTTTCATTATTACTCAATGCCCCCGTATTTACCAAAGAAGTTAAGGCCTCTTTCAATACAGTAATTCCTGTCTTTTCTTTTGCAGAAAGTAAAATTAAATCCGCAATTTCCGATTCCAAAATGGCACGATCATGACAAGATAGGGTGTCCGTTTTATTAGCAATCACGAGCAGTCGTTTGGTTGGAAAACGTTTTTTAATTGTTTCAATTTCATCTAAAAAGACATCGCTCGCATGCGAGAATTTATTTGAGTCCAATAAGAAAACAATTAGTTGTGCATTTTCAGCCTTTTCATAGGTTTTTTTAATACCAATATTTTCCACTACATCCTCCGTTTGGCGAATTCCTGCAGTATCAATAAATCGGAAAGCAACTCCCTCAATAATCAATTCATCCTCAATAGCATCTCTTGTAGTTCCAGCAATTTCAGAGACAATGGCTTTTTCTTCGTTTAAAAGCGTGTTTAATAAAGTCGATTTTCCCACATTGGGTTCTCCAATAATGGCAACCGGAATCCCATTTTTCATGGCATTCCCAAATGCAAAAGAATCTATCAATCGCTTGAGAACAAACGAAATTTTTGCGACCAATTCTTTAAATTTACTACGGTCGGCAAACTCTACATCCTCCCCAGAAAAATCCAACTCCAATTCAATCAACGCCGCAAAGTCTAACAATTGAGCCCGCAATTCTTTCAGTTCATTGGTAATACCTCCCCGCATTTGCTGTATCGCCATCTGATGGCTTGCAGCAGAGTTCGAAGCAATTACATCGGCAACCGCCTCTGCCTGACTTAAATCCATTTTTCCGTTTAAGAAAGCACGCATGGTAAACTCCCCATTGTCCGCCATTCTACAGCCTTTCTGTAAGAACAATTGAATGATTTCTTGTTGAATAAAACGAGAACCATGACACGAGATTTCTACCACATTTTCCCCTGTATAAGAACGCGGGTTTTTAAAAACAGAGACCAATACTTCATCCAATATCACACCATTGCTCATGATATGTCCTAAATGAATCGTATGTGTTTTTGCATTTTTTAAAACCTTATTCTTTCGAACAGACCTAAAGTTTGCATCCACAATTTGTATGGCGTTTTCACCAGAAAGTCTAATAACAGAAATTGCGCCAACTCCAGACGGAGTTGCAAGTGCGATAATGGTATCCTTATGAATCATACTGCAAAGATACGTAGGTAATTTTGTTCAATAAAAAAAAGCTTGTAACAATCCACGATTCAAAGCGTCTTACTGTAATAACCTTAAGACCCCTTCATGAAAAAAGACAACCAGTTACTCGTACTCACCCATTTAAGTCAGTTATTAGATTATGTTTCCGGTATCGGAGGTTTTATTGTGCCTTTAATTTTGTGGCTCACCAAAAAAGATAATATTGAAGGAATGGACCTGCACGGAAAAGCAATTTTAAACTTTAGAATCTCTATTTTTATCTATCTAATCCTCTGTGGTCCTTTGGTGCTATTGCTAGGATTGGGCATTATCGGTATCATTGCCATCGCAGTAATAGCGTTCATATTTCCTATTGTAAATGCCGTTAAAGCAAGCAACGGACAAGCACCAAAATATCCCTTTAGCATTCCATTTATAAAGTAGTTTTTTTTGGGCGCTCCCAAGCAAAAAAGCTTGGGCAGGCTTTTGCTTCAATCTTTTTAGGGAGGTTTCCCTAAAAAGGATTTCCACGACAATCCTTAGCGCGGGCACTCCAACATAATAATCGCTATCTCAAAGCATTAAATATCCTTAATAACCGTTTCATATTCATAATAGAAGGCTTCAAATTCAGTCATCGAGGCAACAAAAAACTCATAGCATTGTTGCCAAGTATTTTTATTGTGAATGCTAAATTTTTCTTCAAAAGGAACGTAAATACGCTGAATTACCTTTCCATTGTCTAGCAAATATTCATCATCAAAAATAATTTCCGGCAAATGATTTTCAATTAAAAGGTTTTTTAGAGACAAAAGTTGATCGAAGTACAAGAGATTGGCCACTTCATCCGGATTTTCAAAATCCAAACACACACATGCTTTCTTTCGATCGGCCTGAAATTTAAAAGCAACCCCTTTTATTTTGGTATTGTACAACAACCATTTCCGAGGAAATGATTTTCCAAAAGAAGTCCAGAATTCTTTGCGTAATTTTTCAGAATCGTCTTTACTAAACATGTTTCATTAGGAGTTTCAAAATATTAATAGCCTGGTATTCATCGAATAAAATAGGCAATGGGCGGCATTTAGGTTCCAGACAAGGTATACATCCCTCAAATTATTGATACAAGAGCTACTTTTTATCCATGAATTTTCGCCACATTTCCACGTTCTTTCATCATGGTTGCTTCAAAGGCTAGCAAAGCATTCCATTTTTCGTCAACAATAGCTCGGTCTTGGTAAGACCTTGCCAAGGTTAAAAAAGTAGTATAGTGGTTGGCTTCCGAAATCATGAGGTTTTTGTAGAATTTAGACAATTCTTGGTCGTCCATGTTTTCAGAAAAAACCTTAAAACGCTCACAGCTTCTCGCTTCAATTAAAGCCGCCACCAATAAACGTTGCACCAAAGCAACTGTTCTATCGTGTGTTTTTGTAAAGAATTTTTGAAGTCGAATTGCGTAATCGTTCTTTTGCTCTCTCCCTAAAACCATGCCTCTTTTTACCATTAACAAATGCACCATTTTAAAGTGCTGCATTTCTTCAATCGCAATATTGCTCATCTCTTTCACCAATGCTGTTTCTTCCGAATAATTAATGATAATAGACACCGCATTTGAAGCCGCCTTTTGTTCTAAAAAAGCATGATCCGTTAATATTTGTGATAAATCTGCCTTGGCAATGTCTGCCCAAGAAGTTTCAGTTTCAAATTGTAATCCTAACATTTTTCTATAATTTTACGCAAACTCGCCCCAAAATAGGCCAGTGCTTTTAATTCCTTCACGCTTGCCAAACGTTCGTTACTAAAGATCAGTAAACCCACCTTAGACGCTTCGATATGATATTGTTTATTACTTTCTAAAAACAAAATTAATTCATCTGTAAAAAAGGTTCTAATTTTTGCTTCATTTTTTCCTAATAAATAAAAACGCTTGCTAAAATCGGGATGCTTCTCAAGGTTAATATCCTTAAAACCAGCAAAATGATACAGGTATTCAAAAATACCTTCTTTATCTAAGGTAAAATTTGGCACCTCTTTTTGTGTATGAATATGAAGCATGGTTGCTTTGATTACTTGTTTCGCAATCATTTCACCCTCAGAGAATTGCACATCAAAAATAGTACAATCATCATTAGACAATACATTAGAAACCTTGTCTATTTTACGGGTTTTAAAATAACCAAATTGAGGTAATTCTTCCATTTCAATAGCAGAGAACGCATCATAAGAATAATGCATTTCTTCGCTAATTTTTTGAATGTTTTTTTGTCTTTTTGTCAATACCCCTTTTTTAGGAATCATTTGTTTTGGTAAAATCTTACGCAATGCAAAGGGATGCTCACTTCCCGATTTAGAATCATCCAAGCCAATGACTTCAAAATCGCCTCCTTTTCGAGCAAATGCTTCCGTATAATTACTCATGTTTTCCATGACCGAATGGTCTACAAAATCGCACAAAGAAAAATCGACAATTGCTTCTTCAGTTTCTGGAATCTGATTCAGTTTCGACTTTAATTTTATAAAATTTAAAAAAGAAGAGAAGTTTTTTACACTCACATAATATTTTCCGTCCTCAGTAAACATGAGCACATTGGGTTTCAGAATGTTTTTAACAAAGAGTAAAATATTTTTATTAATAATAACATGAAGGACGAAGGTAATGATGATTCCAACGAGAATTCCAGTAATTAAACTGGTTGAGATCGTAACCAAAAGCGTCATTAAAAAGATAATTAACTGTTCCGAGCCCACTTGAAGGACTTTTTTTAAGTTTTCTGGCGATGCCAATTTATACCCAGTATAAACCAAAATGGCAGCCAAAGCGGGGAGTGGTATCTTTTTTAATTCTGAAGCAAATAGTAAAATAAATAAGACGAGAAAACCTGCATGAAAAAAGTTGGCAGATCGGTTACTTCCTTTGTTGTTTACATTTACCGAACTTCTTGCAATTACAGTCACCACATTCAAGCCGCCCAAAAAACCACTAATTACAGTAGCCAATCCCAATGCTTTAATGTCTTTATTTACATTTGAACGCCTTTTTAAAGGGTCTAATTTGTCAACTGCTTTGATACTTAATAAACTTTCGATACTTGCTATTAAAGTAATGGATATTACCGCATTTATGAAACTCAGTTCGTAAATTTTTCCAAAATCTGGAAAGGCAAATTTTGATAATATGTCATCGGACAATTCAATCAATAAGTTTTTTTCAATAGGATACGGCGTTGTAGAAAAGAGGTCAAAATAAGAATACATCCCAACACTCAATACTACAATCCACATAGGTGCAGGGATCAATTGAAAATAACGATTCCTTATTTTACTGTAAAAAATCATAATGAGCAAACTAAACACCCCCACCAATCCAGCATAAAAGACACTCGTATTATCTGTATTGACGAAATTTAAAACCCCTTCAGGAATTTGAACAAGTAACTCAATAATACTCCCTTTCGCTTCTAAATTCCCGAACATCACATGAATCTGTTTGGCAAAAATACCAATACCAATAGCTGCCAACATTCCTTGGATGGCTGAAGAAGGGAAGAAATCTCCCAAAGATCCCAAGCGAAGAAACCCAAGAATAATCATGATAACCCCAGAAATAACAACGGCTGCCAAGGTATATAAAAAACCCTGATTCATATCGATAACACCATTAGCACCCGTTCCTAGTGTTGTAATTGCAGCTAGAATAACAACCACCAAACCGTTTCCAGGTCCAGTAATGGTTACGTTAGAACCTCCTAATATAGCAACAACGGTACCTCCAACAATAGCAGCAATAATACCAGAAATTGGAGGGGCTCCAGAGGCCAAAGCCAAGCCCAATCCTAAGGGAAGCGCAATCAAAGAAACTACGAAACCTGAAAATAAGTTTTTTGGAATTTCCCCGATGAATGATTTAAAAATATTTTTTTGACTCATTATTTTACAATTAATACATCTGTTGGTAATTCAGATAAAATATATTCAATATCGTGTGGGAAAATTCGATCGATAATTCGAATCTTGTCGGGGGCGTTCATTACCAACAAATCGGCCCGTTTTACTTTAGCATAATGCCCTATAGAGTATCCTCTACGACCAAAAATACTTTGAGTTTTTACCGTAATATCTTCGTGATTAATTTCATTTAAAATGTTTTTTACCCGCTTGTCTTCTCTGTTTTTTATGCGTTCTTTTACAATGGTAGACTTTCGTAAAGTACGATCATCATTGACTTCTACGTGCAATTCAGATTGACTTACTTCTTCTACAATTGTAATTTTTTTACAGTGTAAATGTTTAGAGAAATCAAAGGCTGTTTTAATTGTTTTGGTGGTCTTATCGTCCTGCAATCCATTGACAACAATGTGCTTACATACGACTCTAACAACGGAAGGTTTGATCATTAATAAAACAGAACAAGGGGCCTTTCTTGTTAATACTCTGGCAATAGAACCCACATAATATTTTAGTAATTTTTCTTTTTGAAGCGCTCCTAAAATCAGTAAATCAACCGCTTCATCTGTACATGTTTTTAGAATCACATCGACCGGTTTTCCGGTTTGCCAGATTGTTTTAAAAGGTTTTTTTAAAGGATCGGCTTCTTTTAATAAATCGGATAATTGCTCTTTTTTTTGGTCAGTTTCTTCACCAACATGCACTCCAATTAATTGGGCATCAAACATATTTGCCATTCTAACTGCTTCAAATAAATTTGATTTTAAGTTGGGTGAAAAGGCAACTCCAACTAGGATTTTATTAATTGTATTCAAGAATTTCTATATAAGAATTGAGTAAGCACAATATAGAACTTTAAAGGAGAGAAAAAAATTATAAAATTAATTTTTATCATTCAGAAACATTCTTAAATTTACTAAATCATATATATAGACAAATATGTTAGAATTATCAGGAATTATCATTTTAGGAATCTTAGCACAGTGGGTCGCATGGAAATTTAAAATTCCAGCAATTTTACCACTTATTTTAGTGGGTTTATTAGTAGGACCAATTGCTGCTGAATTTTTAAGTGAAGATGGTACAAAGTGGATAGAACCTATTTGGAATGGATCCAAAGGGTTGTTTCCTGGTGAAGCACTCTATTATTTTGTTTCGTTGGCAATTAGTATCATTCTTTTTGAAGGCGGATTGACATTAAAAAGAGATGAAATTAAAAACGTTGGTCCTGTAATTACTAAGTTAATTACTTTAGGATCAGCAGTTACTTTTTTGGGTGCAGGAATTGTAGCACATTTTATTTTTGGTCTTACTTGGGAACTTTCGTTTCTTTTTTCTGGATTGATCATTGTTACAGGTCCAACAGTAATTACACCAATTTTAAGAAATATTCCACTTAAAAAAGATGTTTCTACGGTTTTAAAATGGGAAGGAATTTTAATAGATCCAATTGGCGCGTTAGTTGCCGTTTTAGTTTTTGAGTTTATTAGTGTTGGTGGTGATGGTGCTTTTACCAAAACTGCTTTGATGGAGTTTGGTAAAATTCTATTATTTGGAACTTCTTTCGGCTTCACATTTGCGCATGCTTTAATGTATGCAGTTAATAAAAAACTAGTTCCACATTATTTATTAAATGTAGTTTCTTTATCGGCTGTATTGTTGGTTTTTGTAGAATCAGAAATTTTTGCACATGAATCAGGGCTTTTAGCAGTGGTAGTTATGGGAATGGTTTTAGGAAATGGAAACTTAAAAAACCTAAAAGAATTGCTTTATTTTAAAGAGTCTTTAAGCATTTTATTGATCTCAATTTTATTTATTTTACTATCAGCAAACATCAATATAGAAGACTTACAATTGCTATACAACTGGAAAACAGCGGTACTCTTTGCATTGATTGTTTTTGTGATCAGACCTTTGGGGGTATTTTTAAGCACCCACAATTCCAACTTAAAACTAAATGAAAAATTATTTATTAGTTGGGTAGGGCCAAGAGGAATTGTGGCTGCAGGTATTGCATCATTGTTTGGAAGTAAGTTAATAAAACAAGGTGTTGCCGGTGCAGAATACATCACACCTTTGGTGTTTATGATTGTTTTAGGAACCGTGCTTTTAAACGCAACTACCGCCAGACTATTTGCAAAAATGGTAGGTGTTTTCTTAAAAAGTTCAAATGCAATTTTATTTCTAGGTGCCTCAGACCCTGCGAGATTGATTGCAAAGTATTTAACAGATGCGGGCAAAAGAGTCGTTTTAATTGACTCCAATAAAAGTTTTATTGAAACAGCAAAAAAGGAAGGTTTAGAAGCTTTCTCTACAAATATATATGATGATGATTTAACCGATAACATCGAGTTAAACGATGTAGGATATTTAATTGCAATGACGGGAAGTGATGCCGTTAATGATTTTGCGATTACTAGCTTATCCAATGCTTTTGGAGAACATGGCGCTTATAGATTGGCAACATCCAAAGAAATAAGAACCAATAATTCTGAGAACAAAGAACTGTTTTTTTCTCCGAAAGATGATTATATCAATCTCTCTGAAGCTTTTAGAGACAATCCTAAAATTTATGAAGTGGTAATCGATTCGGAAGAAATGTACCATACAATGCTTTCTAAACTCTTTAACGAGTTGAAGTCGGTATTGCTGTTTGTCAAAAAGAGTGGAAAGCTGTATTTAATTCCTGAGTTTGAGAAATCAGGTTTGTCAAAAGAAAACTGTACGTTCGTCTATTTGGGTAAAAATATTTAGTAGTTTACAGATCCAATTCAAAGGCCTGTCTCAATTTTAAAAGCAATGGATTTTTCTCTTTCAATTTATTAAACTTTTCAAGAGGCGTATAGGCAAACTTTTTTTCTACCGTTTCATTTAAAATAGCATCAATTGTAATTCCGTAATTGTTTAATCTTTCACGTAAGAATTGCAATAATTTTGGCCTTCCTCTTTTAAATTGATCCTGCATTAATTTATTGGGAACCGTAAAGCTAATTTTAAAACCATCACCCAATTTAGGAAGGTCTGTTGCAACGATAGAAGCCATACTACGTTCGCCTTTCTTGTTTAAAAGGTCCACATATTCTTTCCATAACTTTTGCAATTTGGCTTCGTTAAAAGCCTCTTTTGGATGGTCGTCGAAATTTTCCTCAACAGCAGATTTTTGCACTACTTTCTTTTCATGAACACTTTTTAAAGAGAGTGAAGAGGAACGCCTTTGTACATTTAGTAAAACTGGCTTTGGCGCTTTTGGTTTCGGAGTTTCAACAACGATCTGCTCGATTGCGGCAACAGGTTTTGGAACCGAAATGGGCTCTTGAATCTTTTTCTTTGCTGGCGAAAGAGCTTGAAAAAAAGTGGCTGGTATTATGTAGTTAGCTGCTTTTTTTTTTTCTCCATCAAAAGTGATAGAGGCAATCTGCATTAAAGTCAATTCGGTGAGTAATCGCTGGTTTTTACTAGTGCGGTATTTTAAATCACAGTCATTGGCTTTGTCAATTGCCTGTAATAAAAAGGGTATGGGTGCTTTTACTGCTTGCTGTAAATATTTCTTTTTAGCATTGTCACCAACCTCCAACAACGCAATGGTAGCTTTGTCTTTGGCAACCAAGAGGTCTCTAAAATGACTTGCCAATCCATTAATGAAATGATGGCCTTCAAATCCTTTTCCTAAAATGGTGTTGAATGCATTTAAAACATCGGGAATTTTATTCTCTAGCAATAAATCTGTCATCGAAAAGTAGGTATCGTAATCCAATACATTTAAGTTTTCGGTAACCGCTTCTCGCGTTAAGTTTTTTCCAGAAAAACTAACCACTCTGTCAAAAATAGACAACGCATCTCGCATGGCACCATCTGCTTTTTGAGCGATGATGTGTAATGCATCATCTTCAGCAGTAATTCCTTCTTTTTCGCAAATTATTTTTAAGTAATTTTTAGCATCTAAAACTCCAATTCTTTTGAAATCGAAAATTTGACAACGCGATAAAATAGTGGGTATTATTTTATGTTTTTCTGTAGTTGCTAAAATAAAAATAGCGTGTGCAGGAGGTTCTTCCAACGTCTTTAAAAAGGCATTAAAAGCCGACTGAGAAAGCATGTGTACCTCATCTATAATGTACACTTTATATTTCCCTGTTTGTGGAGGAATCCGCACTTGCTCAGTTAAACTTCGAATATCATCTACAGAATTGTTAGAAGCGGCATCCAACTCGAAAATATTGAAAGCAAAATCTTCGTCTGTTACGTTTTCTGACCCTTGTTCATTGATTTTCTTGGCTAAGATTCTTGCACAAGAAGTTTTTCCTACACCTCTCGGACCTGTAAATAATAAAGCCTGAGCTAAATGGTCATTTTTTATAGCGTTTTCTAACGTATTGGTAATAGCTTGTTGCCCAACAACATCCTCAAATATTTGAGGACGGTATTTACGCGCAGAAACTATAAAATGCTCCATGTATATTTATTATCTTTGTGTAACAAATGTAAGTATCTACTTCTTTTTTTACAAGAATCATTTTAAACAAAATGCTAAAGTTGTAAACAATTATAAGAAAAGGTACACGTAATTTTATTTTATAAATGTTCATTTTCAAGTCACCGTATTTAGTGTGAAGTATTTACAATAATAATTTTTATTTTAGTTCCTATGAAATTTTTACAAACAAGTAGTATCATAAGTTTTTCAATCCTATTAATGGCATGTTTTAGTTTTACTGAAACCAAAGAAGTTGCAGAGAAACAATACCAACCAAATGCAACTACCGAAGTTGCCTATTTTGCAAGTGGTTGTTTTTGGTGTGTAGAAGCCGTTTTTGAAAGTGTAAAGGGAGTAGAGGAAGCTGTTTCTGGCTACGCAGGGGGTTTTACAGACAATCCAACTTACCAATCTATTGGATCGGGAAAAACAGGTCATGCCGAAGCGGTTGCCGTATATTACAATCCAGCTGAAGTATCTTTTGAAACCCTGGTCACCGTTTTCTTTGGTTCTCATGATCCTACGACTGTAAACGGTCAAAAGCCAGATTATGGAACGCAATACCGATCTATTGCTTTCTATAAAACAGAGGCACAAAAAACAATTATTGACAATGCAATTGCAGAACTGCAAAAACAATATACTAAGAAAATTGCCACAGAGGTAACCTTGTTTACCAAGTTTTACAAAGCGGAAGACTATCACCAAGATTTCGAAAGAAGAAATCCAAACCAAGGCTATGTAAAAGCTGTTTCAATTCCAAGATTGAATCGTTTTAAAAAGAAGTTTCCAGAGTTGTTGAAGGAAGAAAAGAAGTAGGATATAACCAAAAAAAAAGCGCTCATTAAGAGCGCTTTTTTTTTGGTTTATACATTGTAAATATCGTCGTACAAATCTTTGTATAATTTTAAGATTACGGTACGTTTCATTTTCATGGTAGGGGTTAAATGACCACCGTCTATCGACCATTCATCATTTGTAAGCCTAAAGACTTTAATCTTTTCCCAGTTACCAAAGTTTTCATTACAGGTGTCTACTTCTTCTTGTATGCGCGCTATCACCTCTTTAGAAGCAATGATTTCATCATTGGTCGTTCCAATATTCAGTTTTTTACGCGCTATCCAATCTTTGATAAATTCAAAGTTCGGTTGTATGATGGCTGCTGGCATTTTTTGCCCTTCACCAATGACCATTACTTGTTCTATAAATCGAGATTGTTTTAGATCGCCCTCTAACAATGGTGGTACTACATATTTTCCACCTGAAGTTTTAAACATTTCTTTGGTTCTCCCCGTAATTCTTAGGAATCCATCGGCATCCAATTCACCTTTATCTCCGGTATGAAAATAGCCGTCTTTAATCACCTCAGCGGTTTTTTCTGGATCTTTATAATAGCCCATCATTACATTGGGTCCTTTTACTAAAATCTCTCCGGTATCTGCAATTTTTAAGGTAATGTCATCAATAATTTTACCAACAGTTCCGATTCTAAAACCTCCATCATCCATAGAACTTACGGTAATTACTGGAGAAGTCTCTGTCAATCCATACCCTTCCATGATTGGCATTCCTGCCGCAGTAAATACTCTCGTCAATCGATGTTGTAAAGCAGAAGCTCCTGAAACCATTAATTTTAATTCTCCTCCCAAAGCAGCTTGCCATTTAGAAAAGATTAATTTTTTAGCCAATCCTAATTGTTTTTCATACCACCAACCATTGGCACCATAAGGCTCGTATTTTAATCCTAAATCAACCGCCCAAAAGAACAAGCGTTTTTTAATTCCAGTTAAATCAGCACCTTTCGCAATGATCTTGTCATATATTTTCTCATACAAACGAGGAACTGCCGTCATTACATGAGGCTTAATCTCTTGCGCATTTTCACTCAATTTTTCAATCGATTCTGCAAAATGAATATGTACACCACAGTATTGATATAGATAGAGAATCATTCGCTCAAAGATGTGACACACCGGTAAAAAACTCAGTGCTTTGTCTTCACCATAACTTAAAGGAACTCTTTTTTCACTTGCCAATACATTGGTTACAATGTTATTGTGACTTAGCATTACTCCTTTAGGTCTTCCGGTAGTTCCTGAAGTATAAATTAAGGTTGCTAAATCTTCAGGCTGTACGTTGTTTTTTCGCTCTTCTACTGTATGCTGATTTTCAGTATCCGTTCCTAAGGCAAGTACCTCTTTCCAGCTTTTTTCACCTTCAATATCATTAAAAGTAAACACGTCTTTTAATTTTGTATTGCCTTTAATTTTATTGATTTTGTCCAAAACCTCTTGATCGGATACAAAAACATAGGTAGCTTCTGAGTGATTTAAGACATATTCGTAGTCATGTTCAGAAATGGTTGGATAAATAGGGACACTTTGTGCACCCACTTGTAAGATTCCGATATCACAGATATTCCATTCATTTCGATTGTTCGAAGAAATAATTGCGACTTTATCGTTGGGTTGTACACCTAATTTCAGCAAACCTCTACTAATTGTATTGGCTTGATTTATATATTCTTGTGTAGAGATGGATTCCCATTTTCCATTGTACTTTGTAGTAAATGCTTGGGGTAAATTGTATTTTTCTAATTGGTGGTAAGGAAAATCAAATATTCGTGTAATTGTAATAGACATACTTATTTTTTTGGGTATTGCAAATTAGGTAATTTCTCTTGATTTTGCAAATGAATAATAAAGTGTTAAAAAATTATGAATTATATATTTTTTGATACAAATCTTTGTATTTTTCTTTAATTACTTTTCGTTTCATTTTTAGAGTAGGTGTAAGGTGTCCTTCTTCAATAGACCATTCATCAGTTGTCAATTCAAAACGCTTAATTTGTTCCCACTTTCCAAATTTTTGATTGTGAAAATCTATTTCTTTTTGAATTCGATTGATAAAACGTTCATGGGTGAGTATGGTTGCTGGGTCAAGTCGTTTGCGGGTTGCCCAATCTTTTGCAAATTCAAAATTTACTTGAATCAAAGCTGCAGGCATCTTTTCAGATTCTCCAATAATCATTATTTGTTCTATAAAACGAGATTGTTTCAATTCGCTTTCTAATACGGCAGGTGCAATGTATTTTCCGCCAGAAGTTTTAAACATTTCTTTCTTTCGGTCGGTAATTTTTAGAAAACCTTCAGCATCAATTTCACCAATATCTCCTGTGTGTAAGTATCCGTCAATAATGGTTTTTTGGGTCATTTCTTCGTTTTTGTAATAGCCCATCATTACAGAAGATCCTTTCATTAATATTTCACCATCTGAAGCAATTTTTACATCAAGACCTGCTAGTGGTTTGCCTACAGTTCCAATCTTTAGCCCTTCATTTCTGAGATCGTTTAAGGTAATTGCTGGTGATGATTCTGTCATTCCATATCCTTCAAAAATAGGGATTCCTGCCGCTAAAAAAACTCGAATTAAACGATCTTGCATTGGAGCACTTCCACTGAGCATGAACTCTAAATTTCCTCCCAAGGCTTCTTGCCATTTTGAGAAAATAAGTTTTCTGGCAATGTTTAATTTAAAAGTATAAAAGGAACCATTCTTTCCATATGGTTTATATATTTCTCCTAAAGAGATTGCCCAAAAGAACAATGCTTTTTTAATCCCTGATAACTGACTTCCTTTGTCTACAATTTTATCAAATATTTTCTCCAATAATCGTGGTACAACAGCTAAGAAATGAGGTTTTACTTCTCGAATATTATCGCCCAATAGTTCGATGCTTTCTGCAAAGTGAATCTGGTACCCTAAATACTGATAGTAATAAGAGGCAGCACGTTCAAAGATATGACAGATCGGTAAGTAGCTTAAAATTCTTTTGTGATCTCCTGATACATCTAATGCTTGGGATGTTTTGAAAACATTTCCTACGATATTTTGATGTGAAAGCATGACGCCTTTTGGAGTCCCTGTAGTTCCAGATGTATAAATAATGGTTGCCAAGTCTTCGGGTAATACCCTTTTTTTCAAACCTGCAATCTCTTCCGATCGATCCGTTGCGGTTCCCATCTCTAAAAAGGCGTTCCAACTAAAATCTTCTTCAGATGCTTGCAAAGAAAACACTTTTTTAACATGTGTACTGTCTTGCACTTTTTTTACTTTATCATACAGTTCTTGGTCTGAGACAAAACAATACTTTGCATCTGAATGATTTAAAACATAGGCATAATCTTTCTCTGATAGCGTAGCGTACAGCGGAACGTTTTGGGCTCCAATTTGAAGTAAACCTGTATCTAAAATATGCCAATTCGGATTGTTATTGGTTGTTATTACAGCAATTTTATCGTTTTTTTCAATGCCTAAAGCTAATAAAGAAGCACTCACTTTATGTGCCTGATCAATATATTCTTGTGTACTTATTTTTATCCATTGATTGTCTTCCTTGTATAGAAAACATTCTTTTTGTGGATGGTTTGCAAGCTGGTAATCGGCAAAGTCAAATAGGCGCGTTGGTTTCATGGGGTAGTATTTATAGCAATATATGAAAAATATTTTTAGATAGAATGAAGAGAATGTGTTCTCACAATCGATATTTCCTTTTTGGTATTTGCTAATTAGACCATTCTTTTCGTCCCTCCTTGTAGGATTAAGATTTATTTTTGGGCAAAAAAAAAACAAACTTTATAATAAAGTTTGTTTTTTTATCGTCTGTAAATTTTTATTTATTTTTTGGTATTAATCCAGTCTTTAGCATTCACAAAAGCTGCTAACCAAGGAGAAACTTGATCTTTTCTTCCGGCAGGATAGTTTGCCCAATTCCATTGGAAAGTAGAGCGCTCAATATGAGGCATGGTGACTAAATGACGTCCAGAGGCATCACACAACATGGCTGTGTTAAAGTCCGAACCGTTGGGGTTGTTTGGATATCCTTCATATCCGTATTTTGCAACAATGTGATAGTTTTCTTCTGGTTCTGGTAAGCTAAATTTTCCTTCTCCGTGAGAGATCCATACGCCCAATTCCGTTCCTGCCAATGAAGATAACATGACAGAATTATTTTCTTGAATCGTTACGGAAGTAAATGAAGATTCATGTTTTTTAGAGTCGTTGTGAATTAGCTTCCCATGTACTTTGTGTTTAGGATTGATTAAATCCAATTCCATCCATAATTGTGCGCCATTACAAATACCAACAGATAACGTGTCTTCTCGTTTAAAGAAATTCTTCAATGCTTTTTTTGCTTTTGCATTGTATAAGAAAGCACCAGCCCATCCTTTTGCAGAACCTAAAACATCTGAGTTCGAAAATCCTCCTACGGCACCAATAAATTGAATGTCTTCTAAGGTTTCACGCCCGGAAATTAAATCGGTCATGTGCACGTCTTTTACATCAAAACCGGCTAAGTACATCGCATTTGCCATTTCTCTCTCTGAGTTACTTCCTTTTTCTCTAAGGATGGCTGCTTTTGGACGTATTGCTTTTGCAGATGCTTTTGGCAATTTTCCTGTAAATTTCTTTGGGAAGGTATACTGTAAAGGTTGTTTTTTATAATTGTCAAAACGTGTTTTGGCCAACCCGTTTGCTGTTTGTTTTTGATCTAACAGGAAAGAAGTTTTGTACCAAGTGTCTCTGGTTTCTGCAACATCAAAAGAGAAGTTGTCTTCTCCGTTTTTGAGGGTTACTTTTCCACTATTGTTTGCGGTTCCAATTGTAAATACTTCAATGTTGTTTTCTTTTAAAACACCTTCTACAGCTGTATCAGCTTGAAAAACAATCCCTGCGTTTTCAGCAAATAATATCTTTATTGAATCTTCTTCGTTCAATTCTGAAATATCAAAATCAGCTCCTAAGTTGACGTCTGCAAAACACATTTCTAATAAAGTCGTGATCAATCCACCAGAAGCAACATCGTGTCCAGCTACAATTTTATCTGTTTTAATTAATTCTTGAATCGTATTAAAAACCGTTTTTACATATCCTGCATTTTTTACATCAGGTGCTTCGTTTCCAATGGTATTTAGTACCTGATTGAAAGAACTTCCGCCTAATTTAAAGGCATCTTGTGAAATGTTGATATAGTAAATATTTCCTCCGTCAACTTGTAAAAGAGGTTCTACTACTTGAGAAATCTCACTACAATTCCCCGCAGCCGAAATAATAACAGTTCCTGGAGAGATTACCTCACTGTCTGGATACTTCTGTTTCATGGATAAGGAATCCTTTCCTGTTGGAACATTGATTCCTAAGTCGATAGAAAATTCTGAAATGGCCTTTACAGCTTTGTACAAACGTGCATCTTCACCTTCATTTTTACAAGGCCACATCCAGTTTGCAGATAAAGAAACGCTTGTTAGGTTGTCTTTTAGTGGTGCCCAAATCATATTGGTCAATGCTTCTGTAATCGAATTTCTACTTCCTGCTTCTGGATGAATTAATCCTGAAATAGGGGAGTGCCCAATAGAAGTTGCAACCCCTTCTTTTCCATGATAGTCAAGTGCCATTACACCTACATTGTTCAATGGAATTTGTAAAGGGCCTACACATTGTTGTTTGGCAACTTTCCCACCCACACATCGATCGACTTTGTTGGTCAACCAATCTTTACACCCTACGGCTTCTAATTGTAAAACTTGATTTAAGTAGATGTTTAAATTTTTCTTTTTATATCTTGGGTTCTTGTATTTTCGAACAATCGTTTTGTCGGTAAGTATTGTTTTCGGAGAGCTGCCAAACATGTCCTCTAAAGCCAAATCCATTGGTTTGTCACCTTTGGATTTTGATTCAAAAGTAAAACGATCATTTCCAGTAACTTCCCCAACGGTATACATTGGTGAACGTTCACGTTCTGCAATCCTTTGCAAGGTATCTACATGCTTCTCAGCAATAACGAGTCCCATTCTTTCCTGAGATTCATTCCCAATAATTTCTTTTGCGGATAAGGTAGGATCACCTACAGGCAATTTGTCCAAATCAATTTTTCCACCAGTATCTTCAATGAGCTCAGACAAACAGTTTAAATGCCCACCTGCACCATGATCATGTATAGAAACAATAAAGTTTTCTTCACTTTCTACCATACCACGTACTGCATTGGCGGCACGTTTTTGCATTTCAGGATTGGATCGTTGTACGGCGTTTAATTCAATTCCTGAAGCAAATTCTCCAGTATCTGCAGAGGAAACAGCTGCTCCACCCATACCAATTCGGTAATTTTCACCACCAAGAATTACAATTTTATCGCCTTCTTTTGGTGTGTCTTTGATCGCTTGATCTGCTTTTCCATATCCAATCCCACCGGCTTGCATGATGACTTTGTCATAGCCTAGTTTTCTTGGTTTGGCGTCACTCGATGCCGCATTTTCTTCGTGTTCAAAAGTCAATACAGAACCAGTAATTAAAGGTTGTCCAAATTTGTTTCCAAAATCGGATGCACCATTGGAAGCTTTAATCAAAATATCCATCGGAGTTTGGTACAACCATTCTCTAGCTTCAAATTTATTTTCCCAATACCTGTTTTCTTCTAAACGAGAATAGGATGTCATGTACACCGCGGTTCCTGCTAATGGCAACGAACCTTTTCCACCTGCCAATCGATCTCTAATTTCTCCTCCAGAGCCAGTTGCAGCTCCATTAAAAGGCTCTACAGTGGTTGGGAAATTATGGGTTTCTGCTTTGAGAGAGATGACAGAATCAAAATCTTGGGTTTCATAAAAATCAGGTTTGTCCGCAGTTTTGGGAGCAAACTGTGAAACGGTTGGTCCTTTTACAAAAGCTACGTTGTCTTTATATGCTGAAACAATATCGTTTGGAAATTGTTTTGAAGTTTCTTTGATCATTTTGAATAGGGAAGTAGGTTGTTCTTCTCCGTCAATGATAAAGGTGCCATTAAATATTTTATGTCTACAGTGTTCTGAGTTTACTTGGCTGAAACCAAATACTTCCGAGTCTGTTAATTTTCGGCCTATTTTTTTAGCAACACCCTCTAAATACGCCACCTCTTCTTCACTTAAAGAAAGGCCTTCTTGCGAATTATAAGCTGCAATATCATCGATATCTAAAATGGCTTCTGGTTGGATTTCAATGGTAAATGATTTTTGATCTAAGCCTTTGTATTTTTCTGAAATCATTGGATCAAAATCAGAAAAATCTTCCGAAACTGCTGTAAATTCTTCTATTCTAAGAATGTTTGAAATCCCCATGTTTTGGGTGATTTCTACAGCATTTGTACTCCATGGAGTAATCATTGCGGCTCTTGGTCCAATAAAAAAAGCGTCAATTGAAGACACTTCTATTTTGGGTTGATCTCCAAACAACCAAGTTAGTTTTGCAATGGTTGTTTTGGTTAATTCTTTTGTTGTTTGAACAGCAAAGAGTTTACTGTCTGTGTTTCCGAAAAAGTGAATCATTCTATTTTTTTTGGTGTGTTGTTGTATCTCGCAAATTTACTTTTTTTAGTTCAGAAGCCCTCAATTTATTTTAGAGAATATTTAGAGTTATTCACGGAGTTATAAACGAAAAAGAGGCATTCTCTCTAGAATGCCTCTTTTGTAATTGTTTGCAAGAAAAATGCGACTTATCTTCGAATCAATTTCTTGGTAATCGATTTATTTTCAGAAGTAATCTTCAATAAATAAATTCCATTAGAAAGTGTAGAAATATCGATGTTCTTTTTTTCGATCGTCACAGTTTCATTTTTGATTAACTTCCCTAGAATGCTATAAACATTAACTTGTATCTCTTTTGTTGTATTGAAATACAAGGTGTTTCCGTTGTTTGGATTTGGATATACTTGAAAGTTTTCAAGGTTATTTTCAGGCACACTAAGTGTAGCACTGTGCGATCCAATACCATCAAAAGTATTTGCAGCAAAGGAATCCCATTCATTGATGTCATAGGTAGTATTTGGAGATAATATATCTTCCTTTCTTCTCAATGTTATATTTTGAGCAAAGTTACCACTGTTCCCAAATGTACCCACAATATCTATCAATACCCCGTCTTTAAAAAAACCAATTGGATCATTTCCATTAAAATTCATTGGTGAAGTATCAGGATGAAATAAATCTGCATTATCAATCAGTTCTTGTGCAGTTGCTCCAGAATTAAGAATCACAAAAACATCCCCTGTAGTAATGCTTTGAACAGTACCACTATCTAATGCTAATTCATCAATCCATTCACCAGCACCATTAGACTGTTTCATTATTGAATACCCTTCAAGACTGATCGCAGAACTCGTTAAATTAACGATTTCTATCGCTTTCTGAGTTCCTCCTGCTGGTTCTACATATTCAGAAATAAATAATTCATTAATTCCGTTAGATTGACCATCAGTTGTAGTAACAGATAAAGATTCACTTTGTGCAGATTCGTTGTTTGCTGCATCTTTTGCTGAAACTGATACTTGATAGGTTGTAGAAACGGTCAATCCAGTTATTGTATAGTTTAAATCTGTTGTGGATGCTTCAAACACACCATCTACAAAAACACGGTATTCAGTTACGGCAGTATCATCGGTGGCTGCATCCCAGTTTGCTTTGAATGCAGTACCTGAAATATTTGTTGCTGTAATGTTGGTAGGTACAGAAGGAGCCGTTGTGTCTGAAGTGGTAGTAGCATTTAAAACTGTACTCTTATCAGATTTATTATTAATCAAATCTCTTGCTTCTACTTGTATTGCATAAGAAGTGCTTGGTGCTAATCCTGTAATTTGGTAATTTACATTTGCACTTTGTCCGGTCAATACATCATCTACATAAATATTGTATCCAGTAACTTCAACATTATCGGTTGAAGCTGTCCAATTGATATCAATTGTAGTTGTGGTTTCATTACTTGCAACCACATCCATTGGTTGCGTAGGGGCTTCCGTATCGCTACTCGTATAAATTCCCCAAGTATCTTCAGCAGAATCTCCTCCCCAAATTCGGGTGGCTAAATAAGGATTGTCAATAAGTGGATTTCTGTTTCCTTGTGCGGCTGAATTGTCTGCTGTGTTTTCGTGATATGTATTTCTATTTCTTTCAAAATCAGATACTGGATCTTCGACATTCCATTTTAAAAATA
Source organism: Polaribacter sp. (assembly GCA_018663625.1). GTDB lineage: Bacteria > Bacteroidota > Bacteroidia > Flavobacteriales > Flavobacteriaceae > Polaribacter. The sequence continues at coordinate 19,863 of JABJPX010000001.1, forward strand.
AATCAATCATGTCGTCTTCTGTTAAACTACTATCCCCAATACCCACATTCGTAGGGAGGCAAATATCATCATAACGGATATACATATACATCATCATTCTCGCAACATCCCCTTTCCATTCATCACCAGGATACCAACCACCGTTAGATTCTCCTGAATTTCCAGAACCTTCCGCAAAGCGTTTGTTTCCTCTAGAACTATTTGTCGGTTTGTCTACGGGTCTCAGTGAATGTGCATCTTGTCCAGGTATCGTTGAAGTTGTAATTGCAGGAGTACCAAGAGACTGCGGATATACATGTTCTCGATTCCAAACAAAATTTCCATTACTACCATTATCTTGTAGCGTATTATCTCTTGTTCTATCATTGGTACTGTCACTATCAGAGCCATCTTCCCAGCCATAAATAAGTATTACTTCGTCAGGATTTTCTGGATTCGCATCTGTAATTTTAGAAGCGATCCAAACATCGGGAGTGTATTGTAAAAAATTTGTGTGTGTATTGACAATTTTTTCGTTTAAAGCATTTTTTAACGCCAAACCAGTCAACGTTAAATCCACATCGTTGTAATAAGATTCTTGTGAAAAGCTACTGAGTGAAGCACTAACAATTGTAACAATAAAAAATATTTTTTTCATTTTTAAGGGTATTTTTTGTGAATCAATAAAATTCAAATTTAATTTAAAATATGGTAACTTTTATTTTTTTTCTAATAAAGCCATGTAAAATCCATCAAAACCAGAAATGTGCGCCATTACTTTTTTATCTGAAACAAATGTAAAATCTTTTCCAGCTTCAGAAGCTAAGAAGGTTTTCACTTGATTTTGATTTTCTGAAGGTAAAATAGAACAGGTTGCATACACCATTTTTCCACCTGGTTTCACCATCTTCGAATAGCTTTGTAATATTTCCTGTTGTATTTTTTTGATGTTGTCAATAAATTCAGGTTGCAACTTCCATTTAGAATCTGGGTTTCTTCGAATTACACCCAATCCAGAACATGGCGCATCAATTAAAACACGGTCTGCTTTTCCATGTAATTTTTTGATGGGTTTGGTTGAATCGATGACACGCATATCGATGTTGTGTGCTTTGTTTCTTTTGGCTCTTACCTTTAGCTTACGAAGTTTACTTTCGTAAATATCCATGGCGATAATTTGCCCTTTATTTTGCATTAATGAAGCCAAGTGCAGTGTTTTTCCACCAGCTCCTGCACAGGTATCTACCACTTTCATTCCTGGTTTCACATCCAAATAGGCAGCTACCAATTGAGAAGAAGCATCTTGTACTTCAAAATATCCATTGTGAAATGCTTCTGTTCTAAAAACATTAGCTCTTTCTGGTAAAACCAATGCATCTGGGTGCTGGGGTACGAATGCGGTATCGATGTTTTCAGCTTTTAATTTTTTTTGTAATACTTCTCGTGAAACGTTTAAGGTATTTGTTCTAAGAATAACACTCGCTTGAATGTTTAAGGCGGCGATTTCTTTGGTCCAAATTTCTTCTCCTAATTCTTCAACACAAAGTGTATCCATCCAATCTGGAACAGATTCTCTGAATTTTCTTGTGCGTGATAATTCTGCAAAACGTCCTTTTATTTTTCTTTCGGGTACATCTCCAATTTGATTCCAATCTGGTAACGCAATTCCTCTCAATATACACCATACAGAAAAGATTCTCCAAATATTATCTCTGTCGTAAGGAGTCTTTACTTCCGCAATTTCTGCATACAGTCGATTCCAACGCACAATTTCATAAATGGTTTCTGCAACAAATTTACGGTCTCTTGCTCCCCAACGCTTGTCGCGTTTTAAGGCTTTTTCTACTGCTTTGTCAGCATAAACACCTTCATTAAATATATCTCTAATACTATCTATAACTGCAAAAGTCAAGTTTCTGTGTAATCTCATTGTATAGTTTCTATCGGGCTGCAAAGATACGTTAATTTAAGGGATTTTTTTCCTGCTTTTTCATTTCCATCAATGATAAAGAATCAAAAATTGTTTTTTGTGAATCTTGAATTCTTTATTTTCGTTGTTGTAAATGATATCGCGTGAATTTAAACTACCCAATTACATACATAAAAGGCATTAGTGCTCAACGAGCATCGCTTTTGTATGCCGAATTGGGAATCAAATCTTGTAATGATTTATTGCATTTTTTTCCGTTTCGATATATTGATAAAACACAGTTTTATGCAATTAAAGAATTGCAACCCAATTCTTCTGAAGTACAGATTGTGGGTAAAATTACACGCATAAAATCGATAGCTCAAAAGAGAGGGAGTAGACTTGTAGCAACTTTTCAAGATGCTTCCGGTACGATAGAATTGGTTTGGTTTAAAGGTCAGAAATGGATCCAAGATTCCCTCAAAATAAACGAACCCTATGTCGTATATGGAAAGTTGAATCACTACAATGGAAATTTTAGTATTCCGCATCCAGAATTTGAATTGGCTTCTGAATACAAAAAAAAGTTGCAAACCAAAATGCAACCGGTATATCCCTCAACAGAGAAGTTAACAAACTCGGGCGTTTCTAATAAGTTGATTCGTGGCTATATTCAAAACCTATTACAGCAAGTTTTTGATGGAATTCAAGAAAGTCTTTCTCAAGAAATTATGGGTGATTTTCAATTGATTTCAAAAAGAGATGCGTTGTTGAATGTTCATTTTCCAAAAAGTCAAGAACAATTAGCAAAAGCAGAATTCCGATTAAAATTTGAAGAATTATTTTTTATTCAACTGCAATTGGCGCGTAAAAAATTGATTCATAAAGCAAAAATTAAAGGGCCTGTATTTGAAAATGTTGGGGACGTTTTTAATCAATTCTATAAAGAAAAGCTACCGTTCGATTTAACGAATGCGCAAAAACGAGTTTTAAAGGAAATCCGAAAAGACGTAGCTTCTAGAGCACAGATGAACCGATTACTACAAGGAGATGTAGGTTCTGGAAAAACAATTGTTGCCTTGTTGTCGATGTTGTTGGCGATTGATAATGGATATCAGGCAACGATTATGGCGCCTACAGAGATTTTGGCAAAACAACATTATATTGCTGTTTCCGAGCTTTTGGAAAGAATGAATATCAATGTAGATATTCTTACAGGTTCTGTAAAAATAAAAAAACGAAGAGAAATTCATGCCAATTTAGAAAACGGACAACTACACATTCTTGTGGGAACACATGCCTTACTCGAGGACAAGGTGAAGTTTCACAATCTAGGAATTGCCGTAATTGACGAACAGCATCGTTTTGGGGTAGCACAACGCTCAAAACTTTGGGCAAAAGGCGCTCAAATCGACGATGGAGGAGCTATAGTTCCTCCACATATTCTTGTAATGACAGCAACCCCGATTCCAAGAACATTGGCCATGTCGGTGTATGGCAATTTAGATATTTCAGTGATAGATGAACTGCCTCCAGGAAGAAAAGAAGTAAAAACGGTACATCGTTATGATAGCAATCGCCTCTCTGTTTTTAAGTTTATGCGAGATGAAATTGAAAAAGGAAGACAAATTTATTTGGTCTATCCTTTAATTCAAGAATCTGCGGCCATGGATTATAAAGATTTAATGGATGGATATGAAGGGGTTTCAAGAGAGTTTCCACCACCAAAATACCAAATCAGTATTGTACATGGGCAAATGAAGCCTGCAGACAAAGAATTTGAAATGCAACGTTTCGTAAAAGGGGAAACACAAATCATGGTGGCTACTACGGTGATTGAAGTTGGTGTGAATGTTCCCAATGCCAGTGTTATGGTTATTGAAAGTGCCGAACGTTTTGGGCTTTCGCAATTGCATCAGCTTAGAGGAAGAGTTGGGCGAGGAGCAGATCAAAGTTATTGTATTTTTATCACGAGTTATAAACTCTCGACAGAAGCAAAAACACGTTTAAAAACCATGGTGGAAACTACAGACGGATTTAAAATAGCCGAAGTAGATTTAAAATTAAGAGGTCCTGGGAATATTATGGGTACCCAACAAAGTGGTGTGTTGAATTTGAAAATTGCAGATGTTGTCAAAGACGGCGCTACTTTGGTGAAAGCAAGAAATGCTGCAATAGGTTTGTTACAAGAAGATACTAATTTATCGAAGCCGGAAAATAAAGGTATTTTAACAACTTTTACTGCCATCTATAAATCTATCGGAATTTGGGCAAATATTAGTTAGACTTAAAATTCCTCTCTATTTTTTTGCATTCAGGCTCCATCTATACCCAACGTTTACAATTGCTTTTGATGCAAATGAAACATAATTGTTTGCATTGAGAGGATTCAATTCAACGGAGGTAATCCAATACCCATTTTTTCGGGTAGCAAAACTAGATTGTAAAAAAATATTAAAAGGGAAGGGCCTTATTCCTACAATCACTTTTGTAGTATTAAACATTTTACCAATACCAATTTTACCAGTAATAAGTGATGGAAGCGCAAAACCAGCTTGATATTCAAAAATGATATCATTTTTATTTACATAGGTTTTTCCCCATAGAACAGAGCTTCCTGGGAATGGAAAATTCTCATCAGCAATGAACGCGATTCCAACATTCCACTCAATAAAAGAATTTTCTGAAGTGATTGAATTGCTTTTTTGTGCATTACTGGTTAGAAAGAAAAATAGGAGTAAAAGCGAACTAAAGATTGTTTTTTTCATGGGATATTATTGAAGTATTAAATACACTCATTTAGCAACTAATATACGAAATAAAAAAAATCATGAAAAAGAGCGCCTATTTTTAATTTCATTTCACCAATAAGTACTCCTTTATATTTCGATTTTTTCGAGTTTTAAAAAACACGTTTAATTGCTGCTTTTTATTCTTTTGGAAATCAAGCTTTTGTTATTAGCAAACTGCTCAAAAAGGGATTCTTATGCAAAATACACATAGACTCCAACGACAATAACACAAATAGCAATTCCAACTAGCTTGGTGTACTTCCAGGAAGTAATGTCTACTTGTTTGGTATATTCTTGAACATAGGCTTCTTTTCTTGGGTAGCATTTTCCTATCAATAACATGATTGCAATGTTTGATAAAAACAGAATGGCCATAATATCTAAAAAGTGAGGGTATGCCTGGGCTTCAATTAAAGCCAATTGAGCAGTGTCTGTGATACCAGCTGTTTTTGCATTTTCTAATGCGGAATTGATGAAATAGGGCTGCATAAAAAACTGACTAATAATATATAGCAAACACCCGGAAACAAGACCAATTTTTGCTGCAATAGCAGGAACTCTTTTGGTAAGATACCCAACAACAATAATTGTTAAAATAGGAATACTATAAATTCCATTTATTTCTTGTAAATAATCAAACAAACTTCCAGCATTGGCAATTAACGGTGCAATAAACATGGCTGCAATAGCAAGGACGATTCCAAACATTTTTCCATACTTTACTACTGTTTTCTCATCTGCATCTTTGTTGATGTGTTGTTTGTAAATATCGATTCCAAACAAGGTAACAGAGCTATTTAAAACGCTATTAAAAGAACTTAAAATAGCACCAAATAAAACGGCTGCAAAAAAGCCAACCCATGCTTCGGGCAATACTTTTCTAACCAATTCTGGATAGGCACTGTCTGCAGATTCTAAATTTCCTTGAAATAAATGAAAAGCGATTAAACCTGGTAAGACTACAATGATTGGCCCTAGAATTTTTATAAAAGAGGCCAACAGCAATCCTTTTTGACCTTCTTTCAAATTCTTAGCCCCCAATGCTCTTTGTATAATTTGTTGATTGGTTCCCCAGTAAAACAGTTGCACTAAAATCATTCCTGTAAATATGGTATAAAAAGGGACTGGATCTGTTGCACTTCCCATGGATTTAAATTTCTCTGGATTTTCAGTAATAAGCACAGACAATCCATCCATAATACTTCCATCTTCACCAATCATCATTAAACCAAAAATAGGAATTAAGATTCCTCCAATTAACAATCCAATGGCATTGATAGAGTCTGAAATTGCAACCGCTTTTAATCCGCCAAAAACAGCATATATAGATCCAATGATTCCAATTCCCCAAACACAAATCCAAATAGATTGTTTGTGAGTAACGCCTAATAATTCTGGCACATTAAACATTCCGCTAATTGCTAAGGACCCAGAATATAAGATAACGGGCAATAGTACAATTACGTAACCAGAAAGAAATAAACCAGAGGTGAGTGTTTTTGTTGTAACATCAAATCTTTTTGCTAAAAAACCAGGAACAGTTGTCAAACCTCCTTTTAAATATTTTGGCAATAAAAAAATCGCTGTGATTACCATTGCGATCGCAGCCAGCGTTTCCCATACCATTACAGAGAGTCCACTTTCATAGGCAGAACCATTCAGACCCACTATTTGTTCAGTTGATAAATTGGTAAGTAGAAGAGATCCCGCTATCACTCCAGCAGTTAAACTTCTACCACCTAAAAAATAACCATCTGAAGAAACAGTTTCTTTTCTAGTTTTCAAATAAGCTATGATAGCAACTAAAGCTGTAAATCCTATAAATGTGAGAAATTGCATAAATTTTGTTTGATTTATTTAATTGCAAAGTACAAAAGAATATTGCCTTTTATAAAAAATAATGAAAAAGATATTTTATTCAATTTTCGAAAACGATTTCGATTTTAGATTTACTGTTTATTATACATAATTATCTTTTTTTAACTGCTTTGTATTAGTTTTAAAAAAATACTTATAATATGAATAAAAAAATACTACTCTGGTCAATAACAGCAGCAATGGCAGGGTTTCTTTTTGGGTTTGATATTGTTGTGATTTCAGGAGCAGATAAAAAATTACAAGCATTATGGCAGTCTTCAGATGCTTTTCACGGTTCCGTTGTAATGGCAATGGCGCTATGGGGTACTGTTTTTGGCGCTTTATTTGGTGGAATTCCTACCAATAAATTTGGGAGGAAGAAAACATTGATATGGATTGGTGTCTTTTATTTTGTTTCTGCGATTGGCTCCTCTTTAGTGAATGACCCCTATCTGTTTGCTTTTTTTAGATTTATAGGAGGTATTGGTGTTGGAGCTTCTACAATTGCGGCTCCTGCCTATGTTTCAGAAATTTCACCAGCGAATGACAGAGGTAGATTGGTCGCACTTTATCAATTTAATATTGTTTTAGGAATTTTAATTGCTTTTTTATCAAATTATTTATTGCGCGATATTGGAGAAAACGCATGGCGTTGGATGATTGGTATTGAAGCCGTTCCTGCATTAATTTATACCGTACTTATTTTTACGGTTCCCAATAGCCCCAGATGGCTTATTTCAAAAAATAGAGATGCTAAAGCTAGAGAAGTTTTAGAATTGATTAATCCTGATGAAAATCCAGAAAAATTATTACTAGAAATAAAAACAGAAAATGATAGCCACGCTGAAGGAGAAAATATTTTCATGAAAAAGTATCGTTTTCCATTAATTTTGGCCTTTTTAATTGCGTTTTTTAATCAATTTTCAGGAATTAATGCATTTCTGTATTACGCACCACGAATTTTTGAAGAAGCAGGTTTGGGTGAAAGTACTGCCTTATTAAGTAGTGTTGGAATTGGAGTTACAAATTTAGTATTTACATTATTAGGCGTGTTTTTAATAGACCGTTTAGGGAGAAAAACACTCATGTATATCGGTTCAATTGGTTATATCATTTCCTTAAGTTTGGTTTCACTAGCTTTTTTCTTTGATTGGGGTGGGATGGCAGTTCCTATCTTTCTGTTCTTATTTATTGCGTCTCACGCAATCGGTCAAGGTGCTGTAATTTGGGTCTTTATTTCAGAGATTTTTCCAAGTCATTTACGTGCAAAAGGCCAATCTTTTGGGTCATCTACTCACTGGGTCTTAGCAGCTATAATTCCATCATTAGTTCCCGTATTTTTCTCTACAATTGGAGCGGGTGTAGTTTTTATGGTATTTGCAATTATGATGGTATTTCAACTGTTATTTGTCATTTTTATGATGCCAGAAACAAAGGGACAATCTTTAGAATCATTGAGTAAAAAATTAATTAGAAATGAAAAATAAAAAAGCGTATTATGGAATACACTTGCTTTTAATTGCAGGAGTATTTGTTTTTTCTGTAGGTTGTAAAAACAATATAGAGAAGAAAGGTTCAAAAGAAATTGCTGCAACTGAGATCTCTGCTGAAGAACAATTGTACAGACCTAACTTTCACTTTACACCAAAAGCCAATTGGATGAATGACCCGAATGGGATGTTTTATTTTAACGGAACTTACCATTTGTACTACCAATATTATCCAGACGGTAATGTTTGGGGCCCGATGCATTGGGGACACGCTACGAGTACTAATATGATTGCTTGGGAAGAAGAACCTATTGCAATTTATCCAGATGATTTAGGACTGATTTTTTCAGGGAGTGCTGTTGTAGATGTCAATAATACATCTGGTTTTGGTAAAGACGGTATTGTACCAATTGTAGCTATGTATACCTATCATAATATGAAAGGAGAACAAGCGGGTGATTTGGATTTTCAAACGCAAGCCATTGCTTATTCTTTGGATGAAGGGATGACTTGGGTGAAGTATGATAAAAACCCAGTGATCCCCAATTCAGGGATCAAAGATTTCAGAGATCCAAAGGTTATTTGGGATGTGGATCATAGTAAATGGATTATGACCTTAGCAGCAGGAGATAAGGTGCTTTTTTATAGTTCATTAAATTTAAGAGAGTGGATTCTTGAATCTTCTTTTGGAGCAGCGTTTGGACAACATGATGGCATGTGGGAATGTCCAGATTTATTTCCAATTAAAGTGAGTGGACAAGACGAAACTAAATGGGTGTTGCTTGTAAGCATCAATCCGGCAGCTCCAAACGGAGGAAGTGGTACACAGTATTTTGTGGGCGACTTTGACGGTCAAAAATTTACATTAGATACGGATTTTAAACAACAATTACAGCAAGACAGAGCAGTTTGGTTGGATTATGGGAGAGACAATTATGCGGGTGTAACTTGGTCAAACATTCCTAAAAAAGATGGTCGTAAACTATTTATTGGTTGGATGTCGAATTGGGAATATGCAAGAGATGTACCCACAGAAACTTGGAGAAGTGCTATGACCATTCCAAGAGAGTTAAAGCTTAAAAAGAATGAAAAAGAGTTTGTACTTTCGTCTGCTCCAGTCTCAGAATTATCAAAATATGTTTCTAAAACGATTGTAAAAGAAACGTTGACGGTCAACAACCAGAAAACAATTATCACTCAAAGTGAGATCGATTTGTCTCGTGTACGAATCCAGTTAGAAATGAATCACTTAAAAAGTGATAAGTATGATTTTACGTTTCAAAATTCATTTGGAGATCGCCTTTCTTTTGGAATAGACAACATTAAAAAACAGTACTATTTGAACCGACAAAATTCAGGAAAGGTGACTTTTTCAGATAAGTTTGCGAATACCATCTCTAAAGCACCAATAAAGAACCCCTCTAATATGCTTAAAATAGGGGTACTTGTAGATAAAACTTCCATTGAAGTTTTTTATAATGATGGAGAAACAATAATGACCGAAATATTTTTCCCCAATGAACCGTTTGAGGCCTTTTCTATAAATACTTCAGATGCTGCATTGATTTTAGAAAACATTAAAATTGAAGAGTTTCAATTAAATTAATTAAAGAAAAATGTCAAATATTGTCTGTTTTGGTGAAGTTTTATGGGATGTGTTTCCGAACAATAAAATGATAGGAGGAGCACCGCTTAATGTTGCTTTAAGATTGCATTCTTTTCAGAACAACGTAACTGTAATTAGCAGTGTAGGGAAAGATTTCAATGGAAATGAATTGCTAGATACCCTCGAAAAAGAAGGTTTAAATACTGCGTTTTTTCAAGTTAATGAAACATTTTCAACCAGTGAAGTTCTTGTAAATTTAGATGCAAAAGGAGGAGCTACTTATTGTATTAAATATCCTTGTGCATGGGATTATATTGCCTTAGAGGACGCGATGATAGCAACTGTGTCAAAATCACAAGCGTTCATATTTGGAAGTCTAATCGCTAGGAGTGAAGAGTCATATAATACGTTATTAACGCTTTTAAAATCTGCGTCTTTCAAAGTTTTTGATGTCAACTTAAGACCTCCTCATTTTAAAATCAATGTAATAGAGGAGCTAATGCAGCAGGCAGATTTTATAAAATTTAATGATGAAGAGCTTTTTGAAATTTGTGCTTCACTTCAGTTTCATTCAAAAGACTTACAAAAGAATATTTTGTTCATTTCAAAACATACCAATACGCATCTTATTTGTGTAACACTTGGTAAAAATGGCGCCATTATATATAGTGATAAAACTTTTTCTTATAATACAGGTTACATGGTAACAGTGAAGGATACTGTTGGTGCGGGAGATTCATTTTTAGCAACATTGATACATCATTTGTTGCTCAAAGAAACTCCACAAAGCGCAATTGACAAGGCATGTGCTGTTGGTGCTTTGGTGGCTTCTAATGCGGGTGCAAACCCAAAAGTAACACAGCAAAGTATTGTGGACTTAATGAAACAATAATGTAGAAGTTAGAAATATAGTATTGTTCTTACTATTTAATTTCTTCAAAAAGAATTGCATCAGAAACTTTTGGTAGATTCTCTTTTTACGAGATCAGTTTCAAGAGTAATGGTGCGTGGTGGTATTGGGTTTTTATCTTTAATTGCCTTAATTTCTGCATGAAATTGATGAAATGTCTTTTGCCCCATTTCAAAACCGGGTTGATTGATTGTAGTTAATGAGGGGGAAGTCACAGATGACATGAACCAATTGCTAAAACCAACAATACTGATGTCTTCAGGAATGCGAACCCCTTGTTTTCTGAATTCATTTATGGCTCCGATTGCAATTAAATCTGTATTTATAAAAATACCATCAACATCATCATGGTCTTTTAAGAGTTGTTTTGCGTTTTTTTGACCTTCTTCAAAACTCTTATCCTCACACTCACAAATGTAAACGAGTGAAGCATCATAAGGGATGTTATTGTCTAACAATGCCTTTTTGTATCCTAAGAAACGATCTATTGAATTTTGAGGTAAAAGAGCTCCTCTAAAATGTGCAATTCGTTTGCATCCAGAATCGATTAAATGTTGTGTTGCTTTATAGGCAGCATTTCGGTCATCAATAATTATTTTTGAACATTTTACAATTTTGGCAATCTTATCAAACATGACCAAGGTTTTGTCTTGCGCCAATACCGCATTTAAATGATCGTAATTAGCGGTTTCATTTGCTAGGGAAATTAGAATGCCATCTACTCCGTGACTTATAAGCAGATTAATTTGTTTTTTTTCTAACTCGTAAGAGTCATTGGATTGAAGTATGATAACCAAATAGCCTTCATTTTCAGCTTCTTTAAGAATGCCTTCTATCACATTTGAGAAAAAATAATGAACTATTACAGGGATAATTAAACCAATAGTTTTTGATTCTTTGGTTCTTAAATTGACTGCAAAAGAGTTGGGTTTGTAATTTAATTCTTTTGCTAAATTACAAACCAGATCTCTGGTTTTTTTACTAACGTCAGGATAGTCATTTAGCGCCTTCGAAACCGTAGCAACTGAAATCCCTAAGGTTTTAGAAATAAATTTTAAACTTGCTTTTTGCATTGTATAGCAGTTGATTTATAGTTTTAAGGTACTCATTTCCAATAAAAAGAAAAAATACATATGAGAAACTGTTTGGTCTACTTCTTTCGCTAAATATTATTCAATAATATACAATCAAAAATAGAACATTTATTTTACAAAGAAGAATGAAACCTAAAAAAACAATTAATTTTATCGTTTAAAAAGACTGATTTTAGATTGATTCATAGTCAAAAAAAAATAAACTAAATCACCTAAAATTATACGCTAATTTTAAAAATGTTTTCGGTAATTTTTGTATTTTTATTTTTCAAATTCAATTCAATAAAATGAAACATATTTTAACGACAATTATCAGTTTATCATTATTAGTAAGCTGCGGAAAACAACAAAAAAATGACATTTCAAAAGATCAAGAGGTAGTTTCGGTTCCCGTAGCTAAAACTAAAAAAAACAATGTTACTATAGATGCTAATGGTACTGCAAATATTTTAATGACCTCTAATGATGTAATGAAGTTTAATTTTAAAAAAATGACTGTTAAAGCGGGGCAAAAAGTGATTTTGACGCTTAAGCACACAGGGAAATTGGACAAAAGGATCATGGGACATAATGTTGTAATTTTACAAAAAGGAGTAAAGCTTTCAGCATTTGCAAGTTTGGCAGCTGCAGCAAAAAATAATGATTATATTCCAGAAGGTAGTACAGATATCATAGCCCATACCAAAATGATTGGTGGTGGAGAATCCGCTACTGTTGAATTTACTGCTCCAGAAGCCGGAATCTATGATTTTATTTGTAGTTTCCCAGCGCACTTTGCGATGATGAAAGGGAAGTTTATTGTAGAGTAATGTTTAAAAAATACTTGAATTTTAAAGTACCTTAAAATTCAAGTATTTCAATGTTCTTAAATTCTATTGGATGGCTTTCACTCTGTAAAGAAATATATCCACTTTTTAGTGATTCCCCATCCTTCTGTTGCACTTTTTTAGAACTGGTCTCTAAAAACTGACCACCAAAGGTTGGATTAGCGTATGAGATTACCCTATTTTTGTTAATATAATGCGTTATAGAATCTTTTCTCACCTCGATTTCCACAGAAACCCACTCTTCACCGTAATATGTTTTCCCTTTTGAAGGAATACAATGAGCTGTTTCTTTAAGACCATTAATTTCGACATGGGTACCAGGTGTGCATAAGTTTCCTGTGGGACGTGCAATTTCCTTCTTTACACCTCCTAAAAACTGTACTTCCAGAGATATTGGAAACCCTTGTTCTATTAACATGGTTTCTGGAGCTTGGCAATGGATCATTACACCACTGTTCTTTTCAGCCCAAGAAGCACCACCTTTCGCCTGTTTACCAACAAATCGATACTGTAATCTTAAAGTGTAATAAGAAAAAGGAGTCTTGTAAAACAAATGCCCATATTCGTTTGTAAAATTATCATAAGCATCATAGGATACCTTTAAATGACCTTCTGATACACTGAAAGTATTTTTGTAATTATGGCCATATGCATAACCATTAAATTTAGGACTCCATCCCTCTAGGTCTTTACCATTAAATAGTGGTTTCCATTGCTTTTTAGACTCAGTTTTAATGAGCGTATTTTCTTTGGTTTTTTGGCAACTAAAAAAAGCAACAAGAACAATGAAATAACTATATTTAAGAAGTGTATACATTGTTTTGTCGCTTTTATGTTTTTAAAATTTAGATTAAAGAGAATAAGCTTTTCCTCCTGTTAGCTCTTGTAAATCACCGCTATAATAAGCGGAAGGTATAGGGTCATAGACAAGGATATTTTCACCTACTTGCTCTGAATTTCTATACCCAGTAATTGTCAACCATTTGAGTTGTCCTAAAAACTCAGATTGTGTCATCGATTTAGCTTCCGGGTTTTCTTCTCTTTCAATATCTATATCACCTTTCACCAATAAATATCGATCTAATATTGCGGTATAATTATCCTCTGTTAATTGATCTATCGGAGTAGTTTCATTCGGTTTTAAGGTTGCAATCAATCTTTCAAAAGCAGTCCTCGTAATAGCTTGGTCTTCGATGCTTAATACTTCATCAATATATTTGTCTATAAATTGTGGTACATTGACTTCAGATGCAGCAGGAGTAGAGGCTGTTTTTGGTAAAATGATGTCTACCAAATCTGTCAATACTGTTTTTTCATTGGGTGTTAAAAATTTAGGAACCCAAGTTTCTGTATTTGTTGTGCAGCTTTGAAAAATGCTTAGCAAGCTGGGTGCAGCAATTGTAAACCCTGCTGCAAGTCCTATGTTTTTGAGTGCGTCTCTACGTTTCATAATTTATGAGTATTAAGCGTTCTTTTTAAGTTTTTTTGCGGCATGGTTTGCTGCTCTCGCTGTAAATGCCATGTAGGTCAATGATGGATTTTGACAGCCAGAAGAAGTCATAAATGCACCATCGGTAACATAGACGTTATTACAAGCATGTATTTGATTGTATTTGTTAAGAACAGATGTTTTTGGGTCTTTTCCCATTCGAGCTGTTCCCATTTCATGAATTCCAAGTCCCATCGCTTTACCACCATTATCGTATCCTCTTACATTTTTATATCCAGCAGCTTTCAACATTTTTATAGCTTCCTCCTGCATATCTTTTCGCATTTTAAATTCATTTTCTCCAAATGCAGCATCAAAAGTAATGGTTGGTAAACCCCATTCATCTTTTTTGTTTTCGTCTAAATACATTCTGTTACTGTGGTCAGGCAAGGTTTCTCCAAAAGCCAATAAGTTTACATTCCACTCTCCAGGTTTTAAAATGGCATCCACTAATTTTGGACCGTATTTCAATTCTGCTACCATTTCTGAAGTGTCTTCTCTACTTGCACCTCCCTGATAACCGTAGCCTCTTAAGAAGTCTTTCTTATCGGTCTTACCTCCTAAATTTCTAAATCTTGGAATGTAAATTCCATTGGCTCTTCTCCCTTTAATATGTTTATCATCAAATCCTTCTGCGGTTGCTTGTGCTCCAACATGAAAGTGGTGGTCCATAATATTGTGCCCTAGTTCTCCACTGTCATTCCCCAATCCATTCGGAAATCTTTCTGATTTTGATTGTAATAGAATCGATGCGGATGCCATAGCAGATGCACACAAAAAGATTACTTTGGCATGATAAACATGTTTTTTTTTTGTTTCTGCATCAATAACACGAACTCCTGTCGCTTGTTTGGTTTTTTCGTCATAAATAACCTCATGCACAATAGAATTAGGTCTTAAAGTCATATTTCCTGTTGCCTCTGCGGCTGGTAATGTAGAAGAGTTGCTACTAAAATATGCACCATAAGGACAACCTCTCATACATCTGTCTCGATACTGGCAGGTACTTCTACCCAATCCTTCTTTGGTTCCTTCTGTAATATGTGCTGTTCTACCAATGGTAAGCAAGCGATCATCATCAAATTTTTCCGATATTTGTTCTTGAAGGTGTTCTTCCACACAATTTAAATTCATCGGTTTTAGTAGCTTTTGATCTGGAAAGTGTTTCAAACCTAAGTTTTGACCACTTACTCCTATGTATTCTTCCACTTTATCGTACCAAGGTTCGATATCTTTATATCGAACTGGCCAATCAACAGCAATTCCATCCTTTTTGTTTGCTTCAAAATCAACATCACTTAGACGGTAACTTTGTCGTCCCCACATTAATGAGCGTCCGCCAACATGATAGCCACGAATCCAATCAAAACGTCTTTCTTCATTGTAAGGATGCTTTAAATCATCAACAAAAAAGTGTTGTCGAGCTTCCTGTGTTGTATAGCCTGTTCTGTGTTGTTTGTGTTTTCGTTCTCGAGTTTCTCTGCTTGCTTTTCCACCATTGGGTAAGTCCCATGGATCTAAATGAGCTGTCGGGTAGTCTTCTACGTGTTTTACCATTCTTCCTCTTTCAAGAACCAATGTCTTTAAACCGTTTTCGCAAAGTTCTTTTGCTGCCCAGCCCCCAGAAATTCCTGTTCCAACTACTATCGCGTCGAATTGATGGTTTTCCATAATTGTCTTTGTAATTAATTGATATGTTGTTTTTATTGCTATATTATTGTCAGATTCTAAATTAAATCTACTATAAATTATTGATTTATCAGCCAAATTAATTAATTTGGCAACTTATAATGTTCAATATTATTCAGTGAAATTAAATATACAAAATATAACACCTTTTGAGGTTGACGGAATTGAGTATCATGCTGATACTTGTTTGCCATTAATAGATGCTGTTTCTAGAAAGAAACTAAAGTTCAATGCTTTGGCGAGATACACGTATCCTGGAAAGCGTTTGACTGATGACACATTAGGGATCAATAGCATTGGATATTGGGATGCGAATGAGCCGCAAGACTGGGGTTTAGATTGGCATCGCAATGAAGGCATTGAAATTCATTTTTTAGAATCGGGAACAATGCCTTATGCACAAGAAGGAGTAGAGATGAATTTGAGTCCTAATTCCTTAACAATAACTAGGCCTTGGGAGATGCATAAGGTGGGTGGGCCAAATATAGGTATGGGCCGATTCTACTGGGTCATTTTAGATCTTGGTGTTCGACGCCCACATCAAAACTGGTCTTGGCCAGATTGGATTGTTTTAGCGCCAAATGACCTCGAGAAATTAACCACTATTTTAAGACAAAATGAAAATGTTTCTTGGAAAGGGGACAAACGAATTTTAGATTGTTTTCAGCAAATTGGGAAAGCAGTTGATGGAGATGTTGATGGGAGCAATGCCTCTAAAATAAGACTGTTGGTCAATAGTTTACTGTTGTTTCTTCTTGATTTGTTGGTCGTTGATAAGGTAAAGTTGGATGAAGAATTGGTAAATAGTTCTCGAAGTGTTCAGTTGTTGTTAAAAGAATTAGAAGGAAGTTTGTCTGAGAATTGGACCGTTGAAAAAATGGCAAAATCTTCAGGAGTAGGTTTAACGCGTTTTACTTTTCATTGCAGGCAATTAACGAACTTAACACCAATGAAGTATTTAATGCATAGACGCATTGAAATGTCCAAGAGAATTTTGCAGGAACAATTGGATTTAAGTATTTCGGATGTCGCCTATTTATGTGGATTTTCTACCAGTCAATACTTTGCAACGATGTTTAAAAAACAAGTAAAATGCACACCAGTTTCTTACCGTAAAAAAGCTTTTGTAACACCTTAGTTTTTTTGTTTAAAATTTTTCACTGAATAATTATACACACAGTTTTATGTTTCATTTTATAATTTTCAACCTCATAAATTTTAAATAATCAAATCTAATGGACGCAAGAATCCTTCCAAAATCAAAAACTGTTTTATTATTAACACTTCTTTTATCAGTAGTTTTTAGCTGTAAAAACGAGCCTAAAAAAGTAGCACCTGCGAATACAGGGTCTCCTTTCTTTAAACTCTCATTAGCACAATGGTCTCTTCATAAATATGTTCTTAATGAAAAAAAATCACCTTTTCATTTTGCTTCACAAGCAAAAGAAATGGGATTTGAAGGTTTAGAATATGTAAGTCAATTGTATGCTGGAGAAATAGAGAAATTAGGTTTTGTTGCAGTAATTGATTCACTCAAAACTATAAGTGAAACTGAAAATATGCAAAACGTTTTGATTATGGTTGATAATGAAGGCGATTTAGCTGATCCTGATGAAGCAAAACGAGATGTTGCTGTGGAAAATCATAAACGCTGGGTAGATGCAGCAGCAGTTTTAGGGTGTCATTCCATTCGAGTGAATACTTTTGGAACCAATGCTCCTGAAATTTGGAAAAATTCTGTGGTAGATGGTCTTAGAAAATTATCGATCTATGCTGCCTCAAAAAACATCAATGTGCTTTGTGAAAATCATGGTTGGTTGTCGTCAGATGCTGAAAAATTAATGAAAGCTATTCAGGATGTTAATATGGATAATTGTGGAACATTACCAGATTTTGGAAATTGGTGTACAAAAAGAACCGATCCTTTCGCTAAATGGGGAGACTGTGAAGAAGTGTACCCAGACAAATATAGAGGTATCCAATTAATGATGCCCAAAGCGAAGGCAGTAAGTGCAAAATCGTATGATTTTGATGCTGAAGGCAATGAAACAACTATCGACTTTATCCGAATGATGCAAATTGTAAAAGATGCAGGTTATACTGGTTTTGTTGGTGTTGAGTATGAAGGAAGTCGTTTAGACGATGCTTCAGGAATTAAAGCAACGAGAGATTTGCTTTTGAAAGCAGCAAAGGAAATTCAATAAAATAGTAGAAGTTTTGAAAATAAAAAATAGAATACGATGAAAAAAACAGTACAATTTCAATTATCATTTATGATGTTTCTCGAATTTTTTATTTGGGGAGGATGGTTTGTGACGATGGGTTCTTTCTTAGGAAGTAATCTAAATGCATCTGGAGCAGAAACAGGGATGGCCTACTCAACACAGTCTTGGGGAGCCATTATTGCTCCGTTTATTATTGGTATGATTGCAGATCGTTATTTTAATGCCGAGAAAATTCTTGGTGTGTTGCACCTAGTGGGAGCAGTTTTAATGTATATGATGGCACAATCAACTGAATTTAGTACGTTTTATCCTTATGTATTAGGATATATGATTGCTTATATGCCTACTTTGGCTTTGGTCAATTCGGTTTCTTTTAACCAGATGAGTGATCCTGCAAAACAATTTCCTATGGTTCGAGTATGGGGAACTATTGGTTGGATTTTAGCAGGTTTAGCGATTAGTTTTATTTTTAAATGGGATTCAGAATCAAATATTGCAAACGGAATGTTATCGAATACATTTATAATGGTTGCCATTGCTTCCTTAGTTTTAGGTGTCTTTAGTTTCTTTTTACCGAAAACACCTCCAACGTCAAATAAGGAAGAAAAAGCTACTATTTCTGATATTTTAGGGTTGGATGCATTGAAGTTATTTAAGGATCGCAACTTTTTAGTATTCTTTATTTCTTCTTTTTTAATCTGTATTCCACTCGCATTTTATTATCAAAATATAAGTTTGTTTTTAACGGAATACAAAGTAGATAATTCGACTGCTTGGGCCTCTTTAGGACAAGTTTCAGAAGTTGCTTTTATGCTGTTGTTGCCTTTCTTCTTTAAAAAATATGGTTTTAAAAATACTGTATTGTTTGGAATGTTTGCTTGGGTAATTCGTTATGTATTATTTGCATATGGGAATAATGGAGACCTGTTCTTTATGTTGGTAACTGGGATTGCATTGCACGGAATTTGTTATGATTTTTTCTTTGTTTCTGGGCAAATTTATACAGACTCTAAAGCTGGAGATAAAGTAAAAAGTGCCGCACAGGGTCTAATTACATTAGCAACGTATGGAATTGGTATGTTGGTTGGTTTTTGGGTAGCAGGAAATATTGTCGATAAAAACTTAATTGCAAACGGTGCGCATAGTTGGAAAGATATTTGGCTGTTTCCAGCCATCTTTGCAACTGCTGTACTTGTAATTTTTGCCTTGTTTTTTAAAAACGAAAAAGTAGATTATAAATCTTAAAAAAAGAAATGAATTCTAAAATAAAATTAGGAATATTAGGAGGAGGTGGTGATTCATTAATCGGTGTGTTGCATCGTGTAGCTGCTTCGATGTTTGATAAATATGAACTGGTTGGTGGTGTGTTTAATCTTAATTGGGATGAAAATGTAGGTTTTGCTAAAAATATTGGATTGCCTACAAATAGAATATACAAAGATTTTGATACGCTAATTGCTCAAGAGTTGAAACTTCCTGAACAAGAGCGAATGCAAGTCGTTTCTATTTTAACACCCAATTTTTTGCACTTTTCAATGGCAAAAAAACTATTAGAAAATGGTTTTCATGTCATTTGTGAAAAACCAATGACGACTACTTCTTCTGAAGCAGCAATCTTAAAAGAAACATTACAAAAAGCCAAAACAGTTTTTGCTGTTACTTACACGTATACAGGGTATCCAATGATTCGTCAAATGCGAGAAATGGTAAAAGAAGGTGTACTTGGAAATATTCAAAAAATAGATGCACAGTATTATCAAGGTTGGATTAATCCAATTATTCATGATACCGAAAAACGTTCAAATACTTGGAGACTTAATCCAGAAAAATCTGGACTGAGCTGTTGTGTGGGGGATATCGGTACCCATGCTTTTGAAATGTTAGAATATGTTTCGGGTGTTACCATAGAAAGTATTTTAGCCGATTTAAACTATCTCTATTCAGACAATAAAATGGACATTGACGGTACGATTTTACTTCGTTGTTCAAACAACGTAAAAGGTGTTATTTGTACGAGTCAGATTGCTACAGGTGAAGAAAATAGTTTTGTTGTTAAAATCTATGGAGACAAAGCGGGAATTAAATGGGAACAAGAAAATCCGAATTTCTTGTATTTAATGGAAGAAGGAAAACCGCTCCAAGTCTTAAAGCCGGGACACACTTATAATAGCGAGTTGTCTTTAGGAGGAACAAAGTTACCGCCAGGGCATCCTGAAGGAATTTTTGATGCGATGGGGAATATTTACAAAGGTGTTGCAAAGGCGATTCATAAAGAACCGTATAATTCGGGTGAATTTCCTACGATGACAGACGGTATTCGTGGCGTAAGTTTTATAGAAAAAGCCGTAGCCTCCCATCAGCAAGGAAATGTATGGGTTGCAATGAACGAACTATAAGGGTTTGTTTATAATTATTGCTAACTAATAATATAATTTATAAGTTCAATGGATAAAAGAGAGGTATTGGTATTTTCTTTCTCTTTTAGAACTTTTAATAATCCAAAATAAAAGATGACAACAATAAAAGGACCTGCTGTGTTTTTAGCACAGTTTATGGACGATAAAACGCCTTTCAATTCACTCGATGGTTTGTGCAAATGGGCATCAGATTTAGGGTATAAAGGAGTACAAATTCCTACGCTAGATAAATCGATTATTGATTTAGATGTTGCCGCCAATAGTCAAACCTATTGCGATGCATTTAAAGGCAAAATAAATAGTTATGGACTTGAAATTACAGAATTGTCTACTCACATTCAGGGTCAGTTAGTTGCCGTTCATTCTGCGCATGACGTGATGTTTGATGTATTTGTCCCGAAAGCACTTCAAGGGAAACCAAAAGAAAGAACTTTATGGGCCATTGATCAAATGAAAAAAGCAGCCATCGTTAGCAGACGTTTGGGTTTAAAAACACATGCTACATTTTCAGGGTCTTTACTTTGGCCGATGATTCATCCATGGCCACAACAACCTAAAGGTTTGATTGAAACAGGATTTAAGGAATTGGCAGACCGATGGGTGCCCATTTTAGATACTTTTGAAGACAATGGAGTAGATGTTTGTTATGAGGTACATCCAGTAGAGGATATTCATGATGGCGATACTTTTGAACGATTTTTAGCGGCAACAGGAAACCACAAACGTGTAAATATGTTGTACGATCCATCTCATTTTGTATTACAACAATTGGATTATTTAAAATACATAGATCATTACCATGAATTTATTAAAGCGTTCCATGTAAAAGATGCTGAATTTCATCCAACAGGTAAAAAAGGGACTTTTGGAGGGTATAATGATTGGAAACACCGAGCTGGCCGTTATCGTTCGCCAGGAGACGGACAAGTAGATTTTAAGCAAGTCTTTTCGAAACTTACCGAATACGGTTGCGATGTTTGGGCTGTATTGGAATGGGAATGTGTGATTAAAAGTCCTGAACAAGGTGCTCGTGAAGGTGTTGATTTTATAAAAAAGCATATTATTGAAGCAACCAACAAGCGTTTTGACGATTTTGCAGGGAGTGATAAAATGGATGAAAATTATTTAAAACAAATTTTAGGGATATAAGTATGAAAAGATTTTTTGCAATATTAGGATGCAGCATAGCCATGATGGGCTGTGATCAAACGGTAAAAGAAATTTCAGTGTTAGAAAGTGTAGAAGAAGCTGCACCAATGGAGCCTGCAGAAACAGAGGTCTGGTCACCAAAACCAAAAACAGTTTCAGTAGACGAAACAACTGGTATTCCATCGGATGCGATTGTTTTGTTTGATGGTATCCATTTTGATGAATGGATTTCTTCAAAAGATTCTACAGCAGTACAATGGATTTTGAACAAGGATAAGAGTATGACTGTTAAAGACAAATCAGGAGATATTCAAACCAAAAGAAA
Organism: Polaribacter sp.; assembly: GCA_018663625.1. Taxonomy (GTDB): domain Bacteria; phylum Bacteroidota; class Bacteroidia; order Flavobacteriales; family Flavobacteriaceae; genus Polaribacter. Next base: position 41,621 of record JABJPX010000001.1, read on the forward strand.
TTTCGGTTCGGTTCAACTGCATCTTGAATGGCGTTCTAATATTGCGAAAAGAGCAAATGGACAAAATAGAAGCAATAGCGGTGTTTTTCTTCAAAACCGATATGAGGTACAGATTTTAGACAATAACGACAACGAAACCTATGTCAATGGGCAAGTAGGGGCTATTTATAAACAGTCGATACCCTTGGCTAAAGCTTCTTCGAAAACCGGAGAATGGAATGCTTACGACATTATTTATCATGCTCCTGAGTTTGATGCCAAAGGACTGCTTTCAAAACATGCGACTATTACTGTTCTTCATAATGGTGTTTTAATTCAAGATCATTATTTAATAAAAGGGAGCACAGAGTATATTGGCTGGCCCAAAAATCAAGCGCATGGGAAAGCACCCGTTAAGCTACAGGACCACCAAGATCAAAGTGGTGTTAGCTATCGAAACATTTGGGTTCGAGAGCTAAAATAGTCTCACATTTAGCACCGAAAACGTTTTCGGTAAAATTTTAAGGCTATTTTTGTGAATTCATTAATAAAATCATAATTATTTGTTAATATTACAATTGATATAAGTGTTCTTTACAAGAATTAACAAATTTAATTAACTTTTTTAAACTCAAATTTAAATGAAAAACAAACTACTTAAAAAACTGGTCTTACCGATTCTCTTATTGGTTGGTGGTTTTATGTATGGACAAACCGTTACAGGTGTTGTTTCTGACGCCTCTGGTACTTTGCCAGGCGTAAGTGTAAGCGTGAAAGGAACTTCTGTTGGAACAGAAACTGACTTTGATGGAAAGTATTCTGTAACAGCTAAACAAGGAGACGTTTTAGTCTTTAGATCTTTAGGTTACAAAACAACTGAGAAAACAGTAGATTCAGATACTGTTAATGTAACTTTAGCTCAAGATGCAACTCAATTAGATGAGATTGTTGTTGTGGGTTATGGAAACAGTACTAAAAAAGAAATTACTTCATCGGTTACCAAAGTAACAGAAGAAGAATTTAACAGAGGTACTATTAATGCTCCTTCTCAATTACTTCAGGGTAAAGTTGCGGGTTTAAGTATTTATAACAAAGGAGGTAATCCTAATGAAGATGCCGTTATTCGTTTAAGAGGTATTTCTACAGTAGGAGCAAACTCTTCACCACTAGTTGTTGTAGATGGCGTTATTGGAGCTTCTTTAAATAATGTTGATCCAAGTGATATTGAAACAATGACTGTTTTAAAAGATGGATCTGCTGCTGCAATCTACGGATCTCGTGGTTCTAGTGGAGTTATTATTGTAACTACCAAAAGAGGTAAAGCTGGTACAACGGAAGTTGCTTACAGTGGTTCTGTTGCAGTTGCTTCAATTTTAAATACAATCGACGTAATGTCTGGAGATGAATTTTCTGCTGCAGGTGGTACAGATTTAGGTAGTAGAACAAACTGGTTAGACGAAGTAACAAGATCTGCAGTAACAAATATCCACAACATCTCTATGTCTGGTGGTTATGAAAACACTACTTTTAGATTATCTACTAACATTAGAGAGTCTCAAGGGATTTTACAGAAATCTGGTTTTGACCAATTCAACACAAGATTACAAGCTACGACTCGAATTTTAGATGACAAATTGAAAATTAACTTCAATGCATCTTATACAAGTAGAGATACTGATTACGGATTCAATGAAGCTTTAAGATATGCTGTATTGTACAATCCAACAGCTCCAGTATATGGTGCGGATTCACCGTATCCTTATAACGCTGATCCTTATGGAGGTTATTTTGAAACCTTAGGTTTGTTTGATAGTTTTAACCCAGTTTCTATTATCAATCAAAATACAAATCAAGGAAGTAGAAATGAGTTTACTTATAGTGGTAACTTCAAGTATGACTTTTCTGATAACTTTTCTGCAAGTGCTATTTATTCTGAACAAGCTTCAAAATACACAAACGGAGAGTACTACACAACAACTTCTTTGTTTAGAGGAAATGCTTCTAGTCCAACACGTAAAGGTTTAGCGCGTTTAACTTCAGGAGAAAACAGATTTAAGTTATTTGAACTTTATGGAGATTACAACTTAGACTTAAGCGAAAAGACCAATATGAAATTTACAGCGGGTTATTCTTGGCAACAAGAAAACTTTAATAGCTATTTCTTATCTGCTGGAGATTTTCCAAATGATAACTTAGCATATATTGATGCATTAGAGTGGTCTCAGGATCAAGTGAATGCTGGTCAATTAGAAGTGAGTAGTGATCGTTCACCAGATCAAAAAATTATTGCATTTTTTGGTAGAATGAATGTTTCTTATGACGATGCGATCTATTTCAATGCATCGATGCGTAGAGAAGGTTCTACAAAATTAGGAGAAAACAACAAGTGGGGTCTTTTTCCAGCTTTAGGTTTAGGAGTAGATGTGAATAAATATTTACAATTAGAGAATGTGAACTTATTAAAAGTTCGTTTAGGATACGGTGTTACTGGTTCTTTACCTTCTCAATATGGTCTTCAGTATGCACGTTTCAATCCTGCTGGAGATTTATTAAGTACTCAACAAGCAACGGATGCAAATCCAGACTTGAAGTGGGAAGAAAAAGCAGAAACAAACTTTGGTATCGAATACAATGCGGGTAGATTGTCTGCTACATTAGATTTGTATACACGTAAAGTTTCTGATTTTATTTTAGAAAGAACTGTTGATGCAGCTGTATATCCAACGGGATCACGTGTTGAAAATGGTGGAGATTTGTCTACGAATGGTTTTGAATTGGCTGTAAACTATGACATCATTAAAAACGAAACATTAACGTATAACTCAGGATTGGTGTTGTCTAGCTACAAATCAACTTTAGATTCTTTCGATAGAAGTGGATTAAGAGGAAATTTAGGTGCACCAGGACAGAATGATACAAATGTAGTTTTAGTTGCTCCAGGACAAGAAATTGGTCAAATTTATGGACCAGTATGGGATGGAACAATAACTGATGGAAGTCAGAACTTCTTAGATCTTAACGGAGATGGAGTAATGCAAACAGACCAATTGTATGACAATGCAATTGATGCTGACGGTGACGGAAACATTGATGGAGATTTAACGAAATTAGGAAATGGTATTCCAGATTTCGAATTAGGATGGTCTCACAGTATTTCTTATAAGAATTGGGATGTAAATGCGTTTTTCAGAGGAGCATTTGGACACAGTATGGTAAACAACTTTAGAGTGTTTTATGAGCCAAGAGTAGGTTCTCAAGGATCTTATAACTTCGTAAATACTGAGTTAGCTGATCCAGCAATCACAAACGCTAAATTTAGTTCTTTATATGTTGAAAAAGCAGATTTCGTAAAATTAGACAACTTATCAGTTGGATATACTTTCGATATTGCTGAAAGCAACAAGTACTTCAAAAATGTTAGATTGTCATTAAGTGGACAAAATTTATTTACAATTACGAATTATTCAGGTGCAGATCCAGAACCAGCGCTACAGGATAGAGGTTCAGTTGATAATGGTGGATTCTTAGGTTCTAATGCAGATCCATTAACACCAGGGATTGACAGAAGATATAACTATTTTTCTGCAAGAACGATCACTGTAGGATTAAATATTAACTTTTAATAAAAATAGAAATGAAATATACTTATAAATTATTTACAATTTGTTTCGCATTACTTACGGTAAGTGCTTGTACAGATTTAGATGAAGTTCTAATTGGAGAAGTGAATTCTTCATTTAACGGAACAGAACCTTCTTTTGGAACATTTGACGGTGGTGGTTCAGGCCCAGCCGATGCAGTTAGTTCTGCATACAATGAATTAAGAAATGCAGGTTCTGCAAATCATGGTGGATACTGGTCAGTGAATTCTGTATCTTCAGATGAAATGGCGATTACACAAAAAGGTGGTGACTGGTATGATGGTGGTATTTGGATTAATATGCACAGACATACATTTACATCTACAAACGGTCCTATTAAGGATGCGTGGAACCAGCAATATGCTGCTATTGGAGCTTGTAATACTGCACTTGCAGATGGTGGTTTAAATGCAGATCAAGTTGCTCAAGTAAGAGCACTTAGAGCATTTTTCTACTTCCGTTTATTAGACATGTATGGAAGAGTGAAAATAGTTACAACTCCTGGAGTGGATGCACCTCAAGCTACAAGAGCTGCGGTTTATGACTTTGTTGAGTCTGAATTATTAGCTTCTTTAGGGATTTCAAGCGTATCTATGGCAATGGATTTAACTTCAAGTCCATTAGGAACTTCAAGAGATGCTTATAGAATCAATCAATTTGCTGCTTTAGGTTTATTATCTAAGTTGTATTTGAATGCAGAAGTGTATACAGGTACTGCTATGTATTCTGAAGCTGCGATTGCTGCAGGATATGTAATTGACAATGGAGGTTACATGTTATGTGACACAGGTTGTTCTAAGCCAAACGAAGGTAGAAGACCTTCTGTAGCTACAGATCCTGAAAACTTAGAAGGTTATGCGGCTGTATTTGCTCCGAATAACCAAGGTAATCCTGAAATTATTTGGTCAATTGCTTACGACAACGTTACTGGACCAAACATGAACTTTGCACAAATGTCATTGCATTATTCAAGTCAATTTACTTGGAATCTTCAAAGTCAACCTTGGAATGGGTATTCTGCTTTAGAAGATTTCTATAATTCTTATGATGTTGCCGACAAGCGTAAAGCTGCCAACTTTATTATTGGTGCGCAATCAGATTATGAAGGTTCTGTAATTTTAGATTATGCTGCTACTGGTGGAGATTTAGAATTAACGTATACTGCTGCAATTAATGAATTGGAGCCAAATGCTTCAAGAAAAGGTGGTGCTCGTTTAGGGAAGTTTAGCTTTAGACAAGGACAACTTGACAATATGGATAATGATTTCCCTATTATTCGTTTAGGTGAATTGTATTTAATACGTGCTGAAGGAAACGCAAGAGCTGCAGGAGACTGGAGTTTAGCAGCTACTGATGTAAACACTTTAAGAGCAAGAGCTGGTGTACCTGCAATGTCTGGTATTACTGCAGATAGCTTTTTGGCAGAAAGAGGTAGAGAAATGTTTATGGAAGTAACTCGTAGACAAGATTTAATTCGTTTTGGTAAATGGGGTAGCTCATGGTGGGAAAAGAACAACAGTGATGTACATAGAACTGTATTCCCTATTCCACAAGAACAAATTGATGCAAGTAACGGTACTTTAACACAAAATACGGGTTACTAATTTGTAGAATTATTACAGATTATATCAATAAATTATAGTAACGGGTTGTCGTATGGCAACCCGTTTTTTTTAGCTGCTATTTTATGTTAAATTTTAGCTTTTTAAAGGAATATTTTAGTTTATCAGTTGTAAATCATCACAATAAAACTTAGATTTGTTTGTCTATATATACAGTGCAGTACAGACTGTTTTATCAATTTCGTATTAATATTTAGACCCATTTATACGGCCCTTTTTATGAATTTAAAACTTGGATTTCTTTCAATACTTTTTTTACTTTTTTTTTCTTGTGATCAAGAAGAAAAAGTAAAAACATTATTTGAATTACAAGAGAATACAGGTGTTCAGTTTGCAAATACATTAGTGGAAACAGAAAATTTGAATCCATACACCTATAAAAATTTTTATAATGGTGGTGGTGTTGCTTTGGGTGATATTAATAACGATGGATTATTAGACATTTATTTTTCTGGAAATCTTGTTGAAAATCAATTGTACCTGAATAAAGGGGATTGGAAGTTTGAAAACATCACTAAAAAAGCAGGGGTCTTAAGTACAGATAATTGGTCTTCTGGTGTTACTTTTGTAGATATCAATTCTGATGGATTGTTAGATATTTACGTTTGTCAAGCAGGCCCTCCAAGAGATAACAACAGACACAATCAACTTTTTATCAATAATGGTAATTTAACTTTTAGTGAACAGTCTAAAAAATATGGTTTAGATATTACAGGATTAGGCGTACAAGCCAATTTTTTCGACTATGACAAAGATGGAGATTTGGATTGTTATCTTTTAAACAATTCAATTCGTTCTGTTGGAAACTATGATTTAATCAAAGATCAACGGGATAATGCCACTGAAAAAGGAAATAAATTACTGCGAAATGATAATAATGTTTTTGTTGATGTTACCAAAGAAGCTCATATTTATTCCAGTGCTATTGGATTTGGTTTAGGTATCACAATCAGTGATTATAATAAGGATACTTGGCCCGATATTTTTATTTCAAATGATTTTTTTGAAAGAGATTACCTTTATGTAAATCAGCAAGATGGCACTTTTAAGGAACAACTAACGGAACAATTTCATTCCATTTCAATGGGTTCTATGGGAGCAGATGCAGCAGATTTAAACAATGATGGAAACACGGATATTATGGTGACTGAAATGTTACCAAAAACTATCCAAAGACAACGTACCAAAACCTTATTTGAATCGTGGGATAAGAATGCATTGGCGGTAAAAAATGGGTATCATTACCAGTTTTCAAGAAATGCGTTACATCAAAATATGGGCGATGACACCTTTTTCGAAATAAGCCGTTTTTCTGATGTTCATGCATCCGAATGGAGTTGGTCTACTTTACTATTTGATGCAGACAATGACGGATTAAAAGATATCTTTATTAGTAATGGTATTTATAAAGATTTGTTAGATAGAGATTATTTAACCTACATGGCCAATGAGGATCAAATAAAAGAGTTGATTCAAACGGACAAACAAGTCATGAAAAAATTAATTGATAGAATGCCTTCAAAAGCAGTTGCCAATGCAATTTATAAGAATACTGGCGATTTTCAATTTAAAGATCAAACAATAGAATGGGGCCTACAAAAACCCAGTTTTAGTAATGGAACTGCTTATGGCGATTTAGACAATGATGGCGATCTTGACCTCGTTGTAAATAATGTAAATATGCCTGCATTTATTTATAAAAATACGACAGATAGCACAAAGCAAAAAAGCATTACTGTTCAACTAAAAGGAACATTAAAAAACACCCAATCAATTGGATCAAAAGTTGAAGTGTATTACAATAATAACAAATACAGTGTTTTAGAAAATTTCCCATCAAGAGGATTTCAAAGCTCGGTATCTCACCAACTTACTTTTGGTTTGGGCAATTGCATTAACATAGACAGTCTTAAAATAGAATGGGTTTCGGGTTCGGAATCAACTTTTACAGCTTTAAAAACAAATTCAGTGTACACTTTTCAGGATCCTAATACGCCCTTAAAAGGAAATTCAAAAAAAGAAGTTTCACAAAGAAGTACATTAAAATTAACCGAGGCAGTTGTGAATTTTAAGCACAAAGAAAACAAAGCTGTAGATTTTAATAGAGAACAGTTATTACCAGAAATGTACAATAATGAAGGCCCACACATTACCAGTGCAGATATTAATAATGATGGACAGCAAGATTTTTATATTGGAGGTGCTAAAGGGCAAACAGGAACACTTTTTATATCTCAAAAAGACCAATCGTATAAAGAACTATCAAAGCCTTTTCAAATGCATGCTTCTTCGGAAGATACAGATGCGCTCTTCTTTGATAGCGATAATGATGGTGATTTAGATTTGTATGTAACTAGTGGTGGAAAATCATTTTCAAAATATGATTATTCATTATATGATCGTTTGTATATTAATGATGGTAATAACAACTTTACAACTTCTAAAACGGTCTTACCTTTTAAAACCCCTATTAGTACATCAACAGTAACTGCGTACGATTATGATCAAGATGGAGATCAAGATTTATTTGTTGGAGAACGGTTTAAAGTAGAAACCTATGGTGTTCCTTGTGATGGTTATCTTTTAGAAAATAAAGGGAATAACCGGTACGAAATCTCAAACGAAAAAGCTCTAAAAAATATGGGTTTGATCACGGATGCAGCATGGAAAGATCTTAATAATGATGGAAAAAAAGAACTTATTGTTGCAGGAGAATGGATGGCAATTCAGGTTTTTAAGGTTGCCTCAGGCAAATTAATTAACGCAACAAAAGAACTTGGATTGGAAAATACCAATGGATTCTGGAAAAAACTGCAGATTGTAGATGTAGATGCAGATGGAGACCTCGATATTATTGCCGGAAATAAAGGTGAAAACACATTTTTTAAAAACACCATGAGAATGTATGTTGCTGATTTTGATAGCAACGGCACTGAAGAGTCTATTATTTGTTACAAAAAAGGGAACGATTACTATCCAATTGTTGACAGAGATGAACTAATAGGTCAAATTGCGAGTTTAAAACAAAAACTACTGTATTATAAAGCGTATGCAAACGCTACAATGGGCTCTATCTTTACAAAAGAACAGCTAGATAAAGCAAGAGTTTTTGATGTGAATACAGTTCAGACAACTCTTTTTGTGAATACTGATAATAAATACATACCTGTAAAATTGCCGAATGAAATTCAATATTCAAATGTCACAGCAATTGCAACAACAGACGTCAATAAGGATGGGTATTTAGATCTTTTATTCGGAGGAAATCAATACCTTGTAAAACCGCAGTTTGGAAGACAAGATGCCTCTGAGGGCTGGTTACTCTATGGTAGTAAGCAGAAAAATATTTTTGAAAAAATAATATCATTACAAATAAAAGGACAAATAAGAGATTTTAATATCCTTGAAATAAATCATAAAAAACACCTATTAACAACACTCAATAATGAAAGTTTACAAATTTATGAAATACAATAATCGTACGCTCGTGTTTCTTATTTTAAGTACCTTATTCTTGTACTCTTGTAAATCCGATTATACAAAATTGGTAGAAAGAGAATTGGCAACGGGCATTAAAAATGATACTCTTGTGTACAATTTAAAGTTTGGTGACACGAGAAAAGAATTTTATGAAATCTGTTGGGATCTAAATAGCAAAGGATTGGTTACCCATGGTGGAAATAATAACTATGTAAAAAGGGTTTTACGTTCAAAAGATAGTACACTTAAAACTAAAGCCATTAAAATGCTGTTTTATGCACAATTTAGCAATCGAGACATCATCACAGGAATGAATTTAAAGTTCACTTATTCTGCTTGGGCTCCTTGGAACAAGACCTTACAAGCAGACAATCTATTTCCTGTAGTTCAAGACACAATACTAAAATGGTACCCTGGAAATCCTTTTATAGAAGTAAAAAAAGGACTTTTAGTAAAAATCGATGGAAACCGACAAATACAAATTTCTAAAGAGTCGGAGAAAGACGTTGCCGTTTTAATAGAAAACTTAGCATACAAATACAACGCTTTAGTCAATTAAGAAATGAAAAATTTATATCCTCTTTTTTTATTGGTAATTCTGGCTGCTTGTACTAATAATACAGATCAGAAACCACAATTTGAACTCTTGTCAGCCGAAACAACCAATGTTTTTTTTAGTAACGATTTAGTATCTACCACAGATTTTAATGTTTATCGTTATCGTAATTTTTACAACGGTGGCGGTGTTGCTATTGGTGATGTAAACAATGATGGTTTGCAAGATATTTATTTAACTTCAAACTTAAATGAAAACAAGTTGTACCTAAATAAAGGGAGTTTTCAATTTGAAGATGCTACAGAAACTGCTAATGTTGGTGGGACAAAAGCATGGTCTACAGGTGTTTCAATGGTCGATATTAATGCCGACGGACTTTTAGATATTTATGTATGTAATTCAGGAGACGTTGCTGGAGATAACAAACAAAATGAGTTGTTTATCAACCAAGGCGATGGTACATTTACAGAAGAAGCGATGGCTTATGGCCTGGCTGATTTAGGATTTTCTACACATGCATCATTCTTTGATTATGATAAAGATGGGGATTTAGATGTGTATTTACTAAATAATTCTTACCAAGCGATTGGAAGTTTTAACCTAACCAAAAACGAGCGTCCAGTGCGCGATGTATTAGGAGGTGATAAGTTATTTGAAAATAATAACAATCACTTTACGGATGTGAGTGAAAAAGCAGGCATTTATGGCAGTGTCATTGGATTTGGATTGGGTGTTACCGTTAGTGATATAAATAACGATGGCTGGGAAGACATTTATGTATCTAATGACTTTTTTGAAAGAGATTACCTCTATATCAATCAGCAAAATGGAACCTTTAAAGAACAATTAACCAATGCAATTAATTCGATTAGTGGTGCTTCTATGGGTGCCGATGCAGCCGATATTAACAATGATGGTTATAGCGATATTTTTGTAACAGAAATGTTGCCAAACGAATACGAACGATTGAAAACCGTTACTACCTTTGAAGACTGGAATAAGTACCAATACAATCTTAAAAACGACTATTACCATCAGTTTACCCGAAATATGTTGCAATTAAATAACCGCAATGAAACATTTAGTGAAGTGGGGCGATTTAGTGGGGTAGATGCTTCTGACTGGAGTTGGGGTGCTCTCTTTTTTGACATGAACAATGATGGGGCTAAAGATTTATTTATTGCAAATGGGATTTATAAAGATTTAACAAATCAAGATTATTTGCGCTATGTTTCCAACGAAGAAGTGTTGATGTCTATTGTAAAAGACAATAAAGTAGACTACAAAAAATTGATTGATATTATTCCTTCAAACAAAGTAAAAAATCATGCGTATATCAATAAAAGTGACCTAACTTTTGAACGTGAAAATAATGGATTAAATACAGAAGGATTTTCCAACGGTGCTGCCTATGGTGATTTGGACAATGATGGTGATTTAGATTTGGTGGTAAACAACGTAAATATGCCGTTGTTTATTTATAAAAATAATTTAGATACTACCAAATCCAACTATCTTAAATTAGTTTTAAAAGGAGAAGGAGCAAATACAAATGCGATTGGAGCCAAAATAAAATTAACTACAAAAAAGGGTGATTATTATTTAGAGCAACAACCTGTTAGAGGTTTTCAATCTTCTATGGACAACCGTCCTAATTTTGGTTTTCATGGTAAGGATAATGTTTCGTTAACCGTAACTTGGCCTTCTGGGAAAAGAACACAACTAGAAAATGTTGTTGTGAATAAAACGTTGACGCTTTCTGAAAAAGATGCAGAATTAGTTTCAAAAGACCAACGTTTAATTGCAAAAAATATATTTGTAAAAGACAATAAGACCATTCAGTTTGTCCACAAAGAAAACAATTACATTGATTTTAATGTAGACCGATTATTGCCTTTTATGAGAAGTACAGAAGGACCAAAAATATCGGTGGCAGATGTAAATAATGACGGTACTAAAGATCTTTTTATTGGAGGTTCTAAAAACAATATTGCTTCTTTATTCATTCAAAAAGAAAATACTTTTAAAGCTGTAAAAACAACTGTTTTTGACAAACAACGAGCTGCTGAAGATACCGAAAGTGCCCTTTTTGATGCGGATGGTGATGGAGATTTGGATCTATATGTTTGTAGTGGAAGTATCGAAACATCTATCTACAGTGCTAATTATTTAGACAAACTATATTTAAATGATGGTAAAGGAAATTTTACAGTCTCCAAACAACTTTTGCCGATTGCCAATAAATATCATGCTTCGAGTACCGTTACGGTTGCAGATATTGATAATGATAATGATCTGGATTTATTTGTTGGAGAAAGAGCCATTCCGAATTCTTATGGAGTTCCGGGTTCAGGTTTTTTATTAATAAATGACGGATTAGGTAATTTTACAGAGCAATCTGAAGGTTTAGCACCTCAATTGAAAAATTTAGGCATGATTACAGATGCCATTTTTGTAGATATCAATAAAAATGGCTACCAAGATTTGATAGTAGTCGGTGAATTTATGGGGATTGAAGTTTTTAAAAATGAAAATGGAAGATTTACAAAATTAGAAGATAGTCCGTTGTCAGCGATTAAAGGTTGGTGGAAAACTATTGAAAAAGGCGATTTAGATGCGGATGGAAATGTAGATTTGATCCTTGGAAATCATGGTTTGAATAGCAGATTTAAAGCCTCTAAAAAAAATCCGATTAAATTATTACTAAATGATTTTGATAATAACGGATTTCTAGATCCAATTCTTTGTTTTACAGGAGAGAACGAAAATGTATATCCGTATGCACTCCGACACAATTTAATAGATCAATTAAAATATTTAAGTAAAAAGTACCCAGATTACGCATCTTTTAAATCGGCAACTATTTCGGACATTTTTACCAAAGAACAACTTCAGGAAACCACTATTTTAGAAGTAAATACATTAAGTTCAATACTTCTTATTAATAAAGGTGATTATCAATTTGAAGTTCAAGAATTACCTCAAGAAACACAGTTTTCACCCGTGTATGCGATAGCAGTGTCTGACTTTGACAAAGACGGAGATCAAGACCTCTTTTTAGGTGGGAATTTAGACGGTGTTCAACCAGAGTTTGGTCGCTATGACGCATCCTTTGGAACATATTTAGAAAATATTGGGGCACATCAATTTAAATTTCATCAAACAGGAAGTGGTATAAAAGTAAAAGGACAGGTACGAGATCTTAAAATAATTAAAGACCAATTATTTATCTCCAAAAACAGCGATTCATTAGAAGTATATAACTATTAATATGATAAAAAAAATCATTTTTACAGCACTTATTTTGGTAGGCTGCTCAAAAGAGCAAGTTGTAGAGAAAACCACAGAAAAAGAACTCTTTTTGGAAGTGAATGCTTCTGCTTCGGGTATTGATTTTTCAAATGATTTAACAGCAAAAGGAGACTTAAATATTATCGAATATCTCTATTATTATAATGGAGGTGGAGTTTCTTTAGGTGATATTAATAATGATGGTTTGGATGATATTTACTTAACAGCAAATCAAAAACCAGATAAATTGTACCTCAATCTTGGGAGCTTAAAGTTTAAAGATATTTCATTGTCAAGTAAAATAACTCAGGATAGTACATGGTCTACAGGGGTGACGATGGTGGATATTAATAACGACGGACACTTAGATATCTATGTTTGTAAAGTTGGAAATTACAAAGGATTAAAGGCGAAAAATGAGTTGTATATCAATAATGGAGATGCTACTTTTCAAGAAAGTGCAAAAGCGTACGGATTGGACTTTTCAGGATTTTCTACACAGGCTTCTTTTTTTGATTATGATCAAGATGGCGATATGGACATGTATTTGTTAAATCACTCTGTGCATTCAACGTATTCTTATGGAAACATTAAATTGAGAAAGAAGCCTGCAACTTTTTCGGGCGATATTTTGTTTGAAAATAAAATTGAAACAGGAAAGATTAAATTTGAAGATGTTACTAAAAAAGCAGGAATCTATAATAGTGCACTTGGATACGGTTTGGCAATTGCAACATCTGATGTAAATAATGATGGGCTATTGGATATTTATGTAGGTAATGATTTTCATGAAAATGATTACCTATACATCAATAACGGAAACAAAACCTTTACCGAGTCTAACGCTGACTATTTTAATAGCACTTCACGATTTACGATGGGAGTTGATGTAGCAGACATTAATAACGATGCACAGTTGGATTTGATTACCTTAGACATGATGCCCTATAAAGCTGACGTGTTTTTGAAATCTGGCGGAGAAGATTCTGATAAAATTAATGAAATAAAAAAGGCATTTGGATTTCAACAGCAATATGCAAGAAATCATTTGCAAATAAATAAAGGAAGCCATTTTTCTGATGTGGCGCTTCAAACTGAAACTCATGCAACAGATTGGAGTTGGTCACCGTTATTATTGGATTATAATAATGATGGATTGCAAGATATTTATATTACAAATGGGATTTATAAGCGTCCAAATGATTTAGATTACGTAAATTATATAAGCAATGTGGATTTTGCAAAATACGAAGCAAATCAGCAGGATACCTTAGAGAAAAAATTAATAGAAACAATGCCAATGTTGGGATTGTCAAATGTCTTATTTCAAAACAACGGAAATTTAGACTTTCATAAAACAGCCATCAATGCTGCCAAAAAAACGAGTTACTCTAATGGTGCTGCTTATTCAGATTTAGATTTAGATGGCGATTTAGATCTTGTGGTAAACAATCTGAATGATAAAGCCACTTTGTTAGAAAACAAGACAATAGGGGCAAACTATCTGACCCTTCAACTATTCGAAAAAAATAAAAGTCTCAATACCAATGGGGCCAAAGTATATCTCTATGCAGGTGATAATGTTTTTTATAAAGAACAAACTACCGTTCGAGGATTCTTATCAAGTTCTACAAGAAAAGTACATTTTGGATTGGGAGCTATTACCGCTGTAGATTCTTTAGTAGTGTTATGGAATCATGGGACCAAAACACTTCAAAAAGAAGTTTCCATAAATAAAGAAATCACCCTTAATAAAGAAGAAACTTCAGTTCATACTTTTTCACCTTTTAAGAAAGTGATACAAGAAGAATTTTTATACACACATATCGAAAATAATTTCTTAGACTACGAAAGAGAAGCATTAATGCCAGAGAAATTATCTACAGAAGGGCCTTCTGTGGTTCAAGCTGATTTTAATGGTGATGGCTTAAAAGATCTTTTTATTGGAGGTGCCAGAAACCAAGAACCTGTATTGTATTTTCAAACAAAACAGGGAAAATATACACCAATAAATACGCCAGTATTTGAACTTGATAAAATGTACGAAGATGTAGACGCCATTGCTTTTGATATTGATAACGATGCTGATTTAGACATCTATGCACTCAGTGGTGGAAATGACTTCAAAGAAGGCCACTCAATGTTAGAAGACCGTGTTTATTTGAATGACGGTAAAGGAAATTTCACAAAACTTGAAGCAAGATTATTAGCAACCAATGGGGGGAGCGTTTCTTCTTTTGATTTTAATAAAGATGGGTTTCAAGATTTATTTATTGGAAATCGATCCATTCCTGAAGCCTATGGTTTAACACCGTTTAGCTTTATACTTAAGAATACAGGTAATAACAATTTTGAAATTGCAGCAAAAAAACGTTTTGGAATGATTACCGATAGCAAATGGGCCGATTTAGAAAATGATGGACAAGTCGAACTAATCCTTGCTGGAGATTGGATGCCGATTACTGTTTATTCATATACAAAAGAAGGACAGTTCGAAAACCAAACGAAAAAACTAGGCTTAGATAAAACCCATGGAATGTGGAATGTTTTGGAAATAAACGATATTAATAAGGATGGATTGTTAGATATTTTTGGAGGAAATACAGGAACTAATTTCAAGTGGAAAGCTTCTGAGAAAAATCCAGTAAAAATTTATTTAGATGACTTTGATGGAAACAAACAATTGGATCAATTGATCTTTTACAACTATTTTGGTATCGATGTCCCATTTGCATCCAAAGATAAATTGGTGCAACAAATTCCAAAGTTAAAAAAGCAATTTTTAAAATACGCTGCTTTTTCAGAAGTACAAACTATAGAAGATCTAAAATTAAAAGATGAAAAATCGATTTTAGAAATTAAATATATTTACGAACTGCGTTCCATGCTATATGTAAATAGTGCGAGTGGTTTTTCACCAATATCCCTTCCGAAAGAAGCACAATTAAGTACAATAGAAGACATTCACGTAACAGGGAATGATATATTTTACACAGGAAATTATGATGGATTTGTAACTGAACTGGGAAACAGTATGTCCAACTCTGGAGGTGTTTTACATTTCTCTGAAACGGGAATTACCTCAAAAAAATCATTGCAATTGCCAAAAGATTTTCTTGGAAGAAAAATTATGAAATTAAACGAACAAGAGTACTTAGTGCTCTCTAATAATGGAAAATCATACATTTTAAATATAAAAAAATAAAAAGATGAAGAATTCAATTTATAGTTTCACAAAGCGACTCTTTTTTGTGGCTTTAATTGGTGTTTTGACACAATGTCAGAAACCATCAACACCTATTATAATTAGTCCCGATACCTATCATGCTTCTGTAGATAAGGTAACAAATATTATGATTCATGATATTTTTTCACCTCCTGTTGCAAGTCGAATTTTTGCATATCCTAACGTTGCCGCTTATGAGATATTGGTGCAAAAAGATACCACGTATGCCTCTTTAGTTCATACCGTAAATGGTTTGAATTTCATGCCGAAAATGGATGACAATAAAAAGATAAATGCAAACGTAGCGGCTTTAATTGCCCACATGGAGGTGAGTAAAATATTGATCTTTTCTGAAGAGAAACTAGATGTTTTAAAAGATAGTTTGTACCAGAAATGGCAAAACACCAACGAACAAGAATTTTTAGCCTCTAAAACCTATGCTTTAAAAGTGGTTTCAAATATTAAAAAGTGGATGGATGCAGACAATTATAATCAAACGCGAACCATGCCTAAATATACAGTAGACACAGACGACGCATCAAGATGGCAACCAACACCTCCTGCATATATGGACGCAATTGAGCCTCACTGGAATAAAATTAGACCTTTTTTATTACAATCTGCAGACCAGTTTAAGCCATTACCTCACCCAGAATTTTCATTAGAAAAAGGATCACAGTTTTACAAAGAATTGTTAGAAGTATACACTATTAGTGAAAACATTACTAAGAAAGGAGACCAATCTGAAGAAGTTGCCATTGCACAATTTTGGGATTGTAACCCTTATGTTTCTGTAACCAGAGGGCATTTTATGTTTGCTACTAAGAAAATAACTCCAGGAGCACACTGGATTGGAATTGTGAAAATAGCCGCCAAGAAAACAAATGCAAATTTAATGCAAACCGTAAATGCCTATACCAAAACATCATTAGCAATTGCTGATGCTTTTATTAGTTGTTGGGATGAAAAATACAGGACAAATTTAATTCGCCCAGAAACGTTAATTAATCAAAATATTGATGCAGATTGGTTGCCTATTTTACAAACACCTCCTTTCCCAGAGTATACAAGTGGTCACTCTGTGGTTTCAGGTGCTGCCTCTGTTGTTTTAACAGCCCTCTTTGGAGATAATTTTGCTTTTGATGACGATACAGAATTACAATTTGGGTTGCCGATACGTAGTTTTAGTTCTTTTTACGATGCCTCAAGTGAAGCCGCAATTAGTAGAATGTATGGTGGAATTCATTATAGAGCAGCTGTCGATAATGGATTGGAACAAGGGAAAAATTTAGGTCATTTTATCGTTGATAAAATCGACACCAACAAAGAAGTTAATTAGCAATATTAAAGTGTTTTATCAATAAGAGTATGAAGCCCAACGATAGAAATGATACACCAGTAATTTTAGAAAAAGATGCGAAAGCATGGTGGAAAGAAGGTGTTTTATACCAAATTTATCCTCAGAGTTTTAAGGATACAACAGGTGATGGTTTTGGTGATTTTCAGGGGGTTATTCAAAAACTCGACTACCTCGAAAGTTTAGGAATTACTATGGTTTGGATGAATCCTTTTTTTGGTTCTCCATTGGTAGACAATGGATATGATGTAAGTAATTATACAGCCATTCACCCAAGATATGGAACAATGGAAGATTTTCAAGAAATGCTTGATGGTCTTCATTGTAGAGGAATTAAATTTGTATTAGATGTAGTTGTAAATCATAGTAGTAATGAGCATCCATGGTTTCAGCAATCGCGAAGTTCTCGAGACAATCCGTATCGCGATTATTACCATTGGTGGCCTGCAGAAAATGGGACTCCACCATTTAGAGACAGTATTTTTGATCCTGAGGGAGCTTGGCAATTCGACCAACAAACAAATGCTTATTATTTGCATTATTTTGCCAAAGAACAACCCGATTTGAATTGGGAAAATCCAAAAGTAAGACAAGAAATTTATGCTATTATGAAGTTTTGGGCAGAGAAAGGAGTTGATGGTTTTCGAATGGATGCTTTTCAGTATGCAAGTAAAGACACCACCTTTCCAGAATGGCCAAAAGGACACGAGAAAGAATATGACAAGTGGTATGGTATGCGACCACAATTGCATGATTATTTGAAAGAAATGTACACTGAGGTGATTGAGCCTTATGACTTATTCGCAGTAGCAGAAGGAGCTGGAACCTCATTTAAAGATGCTCATGATTTAGTGGATGCAGATAGAAATGAGTTGCAAGTGGCGTATCATTTTGATTGCAGAGATATTTCAAAAGATTTAGAAGGGTACCAACTTTCTGAATTTAAAGCTGTTTTCACAAAATGGGATGCTGCTTTTAAAAACAATGGTTGGTTAGCTATTTATCTTTCAAACCATGATGTTGCGCGACTTATAGATCGATATGGGAATACCGATGCAGCCTTTAGAACTCCGTCTGCACAAATGTTGAATACCTTTTTGTTGAGCATGAGGGGAACACCTTATACCTACTATGGAGATGAATTGGGAATGACCAATATAGACATGCCAAAAATAGAAGAATATGTAGATGTTTCTGCGATTGGCGATTATAATAGAGCAAAAGCAGAAGGAGAGGATATGGATCAATTTATGAAGAAATTGAATTTCAATTCTCGTGAAAATGCACGTACACCAATGCAATGGGATTCTACTAAAAACGGAGGTTTTACAGAAGGGAAACCATGGAGAAAAGTAAATGATAATCATCAAACAATTAATGTTGTAGCTCAAAATAAAGACCCTAAAAGTATTTTAAATCATTTTCGAAAGATGGTGAAACTTCGAAAAGACAATCCAGTTTTAGTTTATGGTCAATATCAAATACTACAAGAAAGACATTCTGAAATTTATGCATATACCAGAACTTTAGACCAACAGCAGGTGCTTGTACTCTTGAATTTTTCAAAAAAACAAGCAACAATCACATTAGAGGAAACGATAAAGACGGGAACTCTTTGGATTAATAATTATGATAGGTTGGATGCTAAAGAGGGACAAATTACCTTACAACCTTACCAAGCCATAATTTGTGAATTAATAAACTAAATCAACAAACAAATACAAAAACTAACACAAACACAACCATGAAACTAAAGAAACCCAGTTTGACCTTTTGGCAAATTTTTAATATGAATGTTGGATTCTTAGGAATTCAATATAGTTTTGGATTACAGCAAACTGCTATTAATCCAATTTTCTTATATCTAGGAGCTCCAGAAGAAATGTTACCCATTTTGAATATTGCAGGTCCAGTAACTGGATTACTTGTACAACCCATAATTGGTGCAATGTCAGATAAAACATGGTCTTCTCGTTGGGGAAGAAGAAAACCGTATTTTTTAATAGGCGCGTTGTTGGGTAGTTTGTGCTTGTTCGTATTTCCACACAGTCCTGTACTATGGTTTGCCGTTGGTTTACTATGGATTTTAGATGTTGGAAACAATATGGCTATGGAACCTTACAGAGCTTTTGTAGGTGATAAATTACCAGAAAAGCAATTAAGTCTAGGTTTTCAAATGCAAAGCTTATTTGTTGGTGCTGGTATCTTGTTAGCAAACGGTTCTATTGTTTTATTTCAATATTGGTTTGGAGGAGAATCAGTTGAAATGGCAGCAACGATACCTCAGTGGCTGTATTACTCTTTTTATATAGGTGCATTTTTATCATTAACTACCATTTTATGGTCGGTTTTTAAAACCCCTGAAATTCCACCTTCAGAGGAAGAATTTGTCGAAATTAATGCAATTAAGAGTTTATCTTTAAGTCAACGAATATCTCAACCATTTTCAGAAATTGCAGAAGCCATTAAAAAAATGCCAAACTTTATGTGGAGAATTAGTGCTGTTTATCTTTTTCAGTGGTATGCGCTCTTTATTTATTGGCAATTTACAACTCCATTATTCAAATTAACATTAGGTTTTTCTACTTCAGAAGCAGCTTCACAAGCAGCTAAAATGAGTTTAACGTATAATATTGTTACAATGGTGGTTGCATTGGCATTAGTGCCATTAACATTGCGTTTTGGCGGAAAAAAAATATATGCATTTAGTTTAATTGGAACTGCAATCGCGTTGTTTGCCATTCCTTATATTTCTGATCCAATGTTAGTAATGGTACCAATGATTTTATTTGGAATTGGTTGGGCAGCGATGATGGGAATTCCTTACACAATGGTTTCTAAAATTGTACCTCAAGATAAAAGAGGTGTCTATATGGGTATTTTAAATATGATGATTGTAATTCCAATGTTTATTCAAACCTTAACTTTTGGACCAATCTATAAATACTTACTTGGCGGAAATGCTATAAATGCAATGTTGTTTGCTGGTGTATTTTTTGCTTTAGCAGCCATTTTAGCGTTTCGTTTAAATGAGCGTAAATCAGTAATTGAAGACTAATTTACTTTATATGAAAAATATAGGCATTAAAATTTCACTTTACCTTAATTACTTTGTTTTTGCAATCCTTTTAAATAGTGTCGGAATTGTTATTTCTAAATCAATTAATGTATATTTTGTAACTGAATCTCAAGCTTCTGTTTTGGAGGCATTTAAAGATTTGCCTATTGCAATAGTTTCTTTCTTTATTGCCTCATTCTTACCTCGTTTTGGTTATAAAAAAGGAATGTTAGTAGGTTTAGCAATTGTATTTTTTGGTTGCTTACAAATGGTTTTTGGGAATGCTTTTCTTTATACTAAAATACTGTTTTTAAGTATTGGTGTAAGTTTTGCACTTATTAAACTATCTGTTTATTCTCTAATAGGAATTATAACCAATTCTAAAAAAGAACATGCTGCTTTAATGAGTTCTATTGAAGGTTTCTTTATGGTTGGTATCGCATTCGCATACATATTATTCCCAGCGTTTTATTCTGACGATGTAAACTCCTGGTTGAACGTTTATTATGTATTGTGTGTACTGATCGCTATTTCTTTTGTTTTTTTGCTTTTTTCTAAGGTTGAATATCAAGTAGAATCTTCTGCTTCAACTTTAAAGGAAGATCTAATACAATCTGTTAAATTAATCATTGTGCCGCTCGTTTTGGTTTTTATTATATCGGCATTTTTGTTTGTAATGATAGAACAAGGAATTATGACATGGTTACCAAGGTTTAACGAAAAAATATTTTTGTTTTCTGAAAATCTAAGCGTACAAATGGCAGTTATATTTGCCTTGTCTTTAGCGCTTGGTAGATTTATAGCTGGTTTTCTAACTAAAAGAATGCCATGGGTATATCTCGTAATAATCTGTATCGTTATTTCTGGTGGTATTTTATTAGGTGTGTTGCCGCAGTTAAGTGAAAATATTGAAACATTATCAATAATTGAAAACACTACTGATGTTCCTGTTCTTGGATTTATCTTACCTTTAATTGGCTTATTTATTGCTCCAATTTATCCGCTTTTAAATTCAACAGTTTTAAGTTCATTACCAAAAAGTTTACATTCACCAATGTCTGGTTTAATCATAATTTTTTCTGCTATAGGAGGCACAATTGGTTCAAGAGTTATAGGTGAATTATTTGAAAGTATTGGCGGAGCAAATGCATTTTACTTTTTGTTAATTCCGATGAGTTTACTAATTGTTTTTGTGCTACTTATTGATAGAATGTCTAAAAAACAAGAAGTTACTGTATGATTTTCTTTCATTTAAATATTAAAAAAACTCTCGAAAATTTATTAATACAGGAAGACACAGATGGCGATAAAAAAATAACCATCGAAGATAAAGGACCTAAAGTATTTACAATTCCATCTGACATCGGAGACGATTATATTGTAAAGGGCACTTATCATCTTTCAAATTTATTACAAGAATTAGTTATTGCAAAAAACGAAGGAAAAACAATTGCAAAAATACCTATAAATCATATAGAAGAATTACCTGTTGATAGGGTTTCTAGAATGATAAAAGATTTTTTTTGGAGCGGATTAACAAGAACTCTTGATGAAAAAGGGATAGAAAACCTTATAAACGACTCTAAAAACGAGACGTTAATATCTAACAAATTAAGAGTTTATGTCCCTTATAAAGATAAGATTGCTTATGATTACTACAAAAAATTAGAAACAGGTTTTCCTATTGAAGCGATTCAACTTCCTGAAAAAATAACTTCAAATTTTGTAAAAAGTATCAACTCAAAACCAGGGATTTTATCACTAAAATTAGAAGAAAAAAATGGTGAAGTTAGTGGAATTCCTTTCGTGGTTCCTGGAGGGAGATTTAATGAAATGTATGGTTGGGATAGCTATTTTCAATCTATTGGGTTAATAATAGATGGTAAGATTGATTTAGCAAAAGCAGCAGCAGATCATTTTCAATATGAAATTGAGCATTATGGAAAAATTTTAAATGCTAATAGATCTTATTATTTAACCAGAACACAACCCCCTTTTTATACCAGTTTAATTTGTGAAGTTTTTGAAATAACCAAAGATAAAATTTGGCTAAAATCTCATTTAAAAACAGCTATAAAAGAGTATGAAACTGTTTGGATGGTTAATGGAAAGCGCTTAACTAAAAACGGATTAAATCGTTTTTTAGCTGAAGGTATTGGTATACCTCCAGAATGTGAGGCTGGACATTTCGATTGGATCATAAAACCACTTGCAGAAGCTTTAAATTGTAGTATTTCAGAATATATTAGTCAATATCAGTCTAATGAACTTAGTAATTCAGAATTAGACGAGTATTTTTTAAATGATCGAAGTGTTCGTGAATCTGGACATGATACCTCTTACAGAATTGAAGGCAATTGTGCCGATTTAAATTTAGTAGAACTAAATGCGTTTTTGTATAAATATGAAACAGATTTTGCTAAATTAATTAACGAAGAATTTAATGGTAGTATCCTCATAAATTCTAAAAAATACACAAGTACTTATTTTCTAGAGAAGGCAACTATCCGAAAGAATAAAGTAGATCAGTTCTTATGGAATAAAAGTGATGGACTTTATTATGATTATAATTTCATCACAAAAAAACAATCAAAATTTATTGCAGCAACAACTTTTGCACCTTTATGGAGTAAAATGGCAACACAAGAACAGGCACAAAACATTGTTAAAAATGCAATCCCTTTGCTATTAGAAAAGGGAGGAATTGCTGGAAGTACAAAAGAAAGTAGAGGCTTAATTTCTGATGAAAGGCCTGCACGGCAATGGGATTATCCTAATGGTTGGGCTCCACATCAAATGCTAATTTGGAAAGGTTTGCTTAACTATGATTTTCAAGAAGAAACCCAAGAGCTAATTTATCGTTGGCTGTATATGATTACTAAAAATGCTGTTGATTATAACGGCACAATTCCAGAAAAATATGATGTTGCAGTCGCAACGCATAAAGTATTTTCAGAATATGGAAACGTTGGTACAAACTTCGAATACATTACCCAAGAAGGTTTTGGTTGGATGAATGCATCGTATCAATATGGATTATCATTACTATCAAAAACTAATATTACATATTTAAATCAATTAATAACACCAGAAGAAATATTTACTAAAACACAAAATTATGAAAGTTAAAATCCTATTTGTATTTGTAGGTTTATTGTTGTTTTCTTGTAAAAAGAAGACTAATGAACCTAACCTTGAAAAACCAAAAGCGTTCGTCCAAATTTCTGATAGCATATTAGAAAATGCAGTAATTTATGAAGCGAATATTAGACAATATTCTTCTGAAGGAACTTTTAAAGCTTTCACAAAAGACATTCCAAAACTTAAAAACCTAGGCGTTAAAATAATTTGGTTAATGCCTATTAATCCGATCTCAGAAGTTAAAAGAAAGGCGACAGATGGTTCTTTTACAAGTGATATAAAAGATGAAGCTGAAAGAAAAAAATATTTAGGAAGTTATTATTCGGTTTCAGATTATAAAGCGATCAATCCAGAATTTGGAGATAAAGACGACTTTAAAAATTTAGTAAATACAGCACATGATAATGGTATTTATGTAATAGTAGATTGGGTTCCAAACCACACAGGTTGGGATCATCCATGGATAAGTGCTCATCCAAACTGGTATACTCAAAATGAAAAAGGAGAAATTATTGATCCAATAAATCCAGATACAGGAAAGTCTTGGGGATGGACAGATGTAGCTGATCTTAATCATGAGAATAAAGAAATGCAAAATGCAATGATTAATGATTTAAAATATTGGGTAGAAAATTTTAATATTGATGGGTATAGAATGGATGTTGCACACAAAGTTCCTCCACTATTTTTTAATAAAGCAATTACAGAGTTAAGAAAAATAAAGCCCTTATTTATGCTTGCTGAAGCAGAACAACACGAGCTTTTTAGAAACGGATTTGATATGCAATATGCATGGGAAGGACATCATATATTAAATAAAATTGCTAAAGGAGAGGCAAATGTTACAGATTTTGATGTTTATATGAAAAAGCAAGAAGAGCTTTTGGAGGCATCAGATTTTAATATGAATTTTGTAACAAATCATGATGAAAACTCTTGGAATGGAACGATTAAAGAACGTATGGGTGATGCTAGTGAAGTTTTTACAGTATTAGTGTACGCAATGCCTGGAATGCCTTTAATTTATAGCGGACAAGAATACGATTTAAATCATCGTTTAAAGTTTTTTGAAAAAGATAGTATTCCTAAAATTAAAGGAAATACATGGAACTTGTTAGAGAAACTAGGGTCTCTTAAAAATAATACAATTGCTCTTAATGGCGGAAAAAATGCAACAAATTACGAACGTTTACAAACCGAAAATGAAAATGTATTAACTTTTAAAAGAGGTAAAGAGAATGATGCGGTTTATTTTATTGGAAACTTATCCAATAAAACTCAAACTTTTACAATTGATTTAAAAGGGAGTTATCTTGATCTTATCAAACAAGAAAATGTTGTTTTTGATACAAAAAAAATAACTTTAAAACCATGGCAATATTATCTCATAAAATAATTCAATAGTATACTTAGTAAGCTATGAATTCATTAAAATTAATTTTAACAAATATCAAATACTTTTCAGTTGTTTGGATATTTAGTTCTCTAAATTTTATTGTAGGAACTTGGGTTTTATATATTCCATATGTAAAAAACAAACTATCTTTAAATGATGGGCAAATCGGAGTTGCTCTCTTCTGTTTGGCATTAGGTGTTTTAACATTTCTTCCTTTTGTGCCTTATTTAAGTAAAAAATTGGGATTGGGGCGTTTGACTTTTTTTGCGATTGTATCCTTTGCTATTGCATTTATATTTCCTGTTGGAATGCCTAATTATACATCTTTATGTATTTCCTTATTTATTGTTGGAATTTTTTCAGGAATCACAGACATTGCAATGAATGCTTTAGTTTCTGAAATAGAAAAAAAAGAGGGGGTAAATATTATGTCTGCAGCACATGGTTTTTTTAGTTTAGGAGGTGTCTTAGGAGCCACTTTAGGAACTATTTTTATGCCTTTTTTTCAGCTACCAGTATCTCATATGATTGCTATTTCGGTGTTGATTATCGGTATGAATATCGGTTTTGTTAAACAGTATTTTTTAATATCTGAAGAACCTTCTTCAGTTAAGAAAAAAAGCTACACTTTAAAAAAAATAAAACCATTGATAAGTATTGCTTTTATTGGTTTTGTGATTATGGGAAGTGAAGGGGCAATTGAGCATTGGAGTAGCTTATACCTAATTGAAGTTGTCAAAATTACGCAAGAATATCTTGCGGGAATCGGCTTCATTTTTTTCTCACTAATGATGACAATTGGACGCTTTTTGGGAGATGGTATCAGTGCCAAAATAGGGTCCATAAAAATTATTTTATTAGGTTGTACATTCGCCATTTTGGGATATGTATGTATATTAATAGGACATCCTTTTAGTGCCGTTTTAGGATTTGGAATACTTGGTTTAGGCTTGTCTGTAATTATTCCAGAAGTTTTTAGAATAGCTGGTACAACAAAAGGAATCAAGGCCTCTGTTGGTATTTCAATTGTTTCAGGTTTTGGTTTTGTCGGTTTTTTACTAGGCCCCGTAGTTTTAGGATACTTGTCCAACAAGTACCATTTAAAATTGAGTTTTTTCGTCTTGTTATCACTTACTTTTTTGGCCCTGTTGATTGCATGTGTTTTATATAGAAAAGTGAATAAGAGGTCATTTTAGCTGAAAAAAAATATTTACTAAAACGTTTTCGTTAAAATAAAATATGTTTTCGTTTCATTTTGTACAATTCGTAAAATTTGCTTTGTAAATTTATGAAAATTACAACTAAAACGTACATAACATATTGGAGACTATAATTGATGTTTTATGTGTTGGTGAAGTTCTTATAGATTTCATTGGTCATCAAGCAGAAACGCAAATTAATAACACAAGAGATTATCACAGATATTTAGGAGGTTCTCCCACAAATCTAGCAATGAATGTCGCTCGATTAGGGTTGAATTCAACCATTGTAGCTACAGTGGGCGATGATGGTTTTGGAGAGTATATTTTTAATAGATTGGAAGGAGAAGGGGTTCGTACAAATTATGTAAGTACCATCGCCAATAAGCCAACCAGTGTAATCTTTGTTTCAAGATCTGAAAGTACCCCGGAATTTATTCCTTTTAGAGAAGCGGATTCTATTATTTTAGAAAGTCAAATACCTACCGAACTTTTACAAAGAACTCGTATATTTCATACAACCAGTTTTGCTTTAAGCAAAGAACCTGCTCAATCTACAATTTTAAAGAAGGCCGAAGAAGCTTTTAATATAGGATGTAAATTGAGTATTGATTATAATTATTCGTCTAAAATTTGGAGTTCTAAAACAAAGGCTTTAGAAGTAATTAAGACTTATTGCAAGTTCAATCCATTGGTAAAAATTAGTGAAGATGATATGTTTCGTCTTTTCGATGCACACCTACCACATGAAGAAATTTTTAACTTTTTTCACGAAGAAGGAGTGGATACTGTCTGTTTAACACTTGGAAGTAAAGGCGTGAAATTGTCACAAAAAGAAGAAGCAATTATTGAATTACCAGCCATTAAAATTGAAAAGGTAATGGATTCAACAGGGGCTGGGGACGCTTTTTGGTCAGGATTTCTATTCGCATACACACAGAAAAAATCAATGCGAGCTTGTTTAGATGTAGCATTAAAATTGGCGGCTTTAAAACTTCAAAATGTAGGAAGGCTACCAGATAACATCAATATTTTATCCAAACTACTTTAGTCTTTAAATTATGAATATGACTTCTACGACACCAATTTCAAAGGGAGTAATGCTAAATGCCTACCCAGACAGTATTGGAGCTAATTTAAGTGACATTGTTACTATGCTTCAAAAGCCGGAATTCAAAGATGTTTTTTCCTTGTTCTATGTATTACCTACTTTTTTTAATAGTGATCTTGATAGAGGTTTCTCCATCATCGATTACAATTTAAACGAAGCACTCGTTTCAAAAGAGGATTTAAAAGCGCTCTCAGCCTTAAATATTCAATTGAAGTTTGATATTGTTTTAAACCATTTATCTGTAGCATCTCCTCAATTTAAAGATTTACTAAAACACGGTGCACAATCAAAATACAAAGATTTTTTCATCAATTGGAATACCTTTTGGATGGGTACAGGAAAAAAGAATGCAGATGGAGTTGTGATTCCAAACCCTTCATTTCTCAATAAATTATTCATGAGAAAGTCAGGCTTACCTATTTTAAAAGTTCCTTTTTCTAATGGAAAAGAGATACCTTATTGGAATACTTTTTATCAAAAAATCATTCAAAATACGATACAAGTTGACGCATTAAAAGACATCGAAGGACTTTCATTGGCAAAAGCAAAGTTGATTTGTGAGAAAATCAATATGGCAATTCAAAACAAAGAAGATTTAGATGCCTTGGATTTTGCAGATTGTACCTCGATGAAACCCGAGATCATGAAAGTGATTCAAAAGAACAATACTTATTTAGGGCAAATGGACGTGAATGGAAATTCTGAATTGGTTTGGGATTTTTATGGAGAAACATTGCAAAAAGTAAGTGATTTCGGAGGTAAAATATTACGTCTCGATGCTTTTGCTTATTTGCATAAAGAGATTGGTAAAACAAATTTTTTCAACAAACCAGGAACCTGGGAATATCTTGAGCGCATCAAGAAAATTGCAAAGAAAAATGATTTAATGCTTTTGCCTGAAATTCATGCCGAATATGGATTGCATTTGCATGATGAAGTCGCAGAGAAAGGCTATTATATTTATGATTTTTTCTTACCTGGTTTAGTCATTCATACCTTAGAAAAAGCAAACAGTAGTGCATTGATACGTTGGGCAAAAGAAATTGTTAGCAAAGGTTATAAAACAGTAAATATGCTAGGCTGTCATGATGGAATTCCTGTATTAGATTTAAAAGGAAAAGAAGTCAACAATATTTATAACAAAGGACTGCTTGAAGATGCTGAAATTGAAGAAATCATGGAGACCATTTTAGCACGTGGTGGTCGAGTAAAAAACTTATATGATTCTTCAGGGAAAAAGATTTCCTATTATCAAGTAAACGCTACCTTTTTTAGTGCTTTGGATGAGGATGAAAAAAAATTACTCTTAGCAAGAGCCATTCAATTATTTATGCCTGGAATACCACAAATCTGGTATTTAGATATTTTTGCTGGAAAAAATGATTATGAAGCGGCAGATAAAGGAGGAGAAGGCGGACATAAGGAAATCAACAGAACCACACTTTCTCTAAAAGATATTGAGGAAGGATTGCAAACAGAAATTGTCTGTAAGCAGTTAGATTTAATCCGATTAAGAAACACTTCCAAAGCGTTTTTAGGAAGCGTAACGATTAATGACAGCTCTGATAGCAAAATAGATATTCTGTGGAAAAACGATACGACAACAGCCCATTTAAAAGCAGATCTTCTTACGCTTGAGTATAATGTTTTTTTAAATGAGTAGTTGCTAGGGTACTGTATATTATTTGAACTCCATTCTAATGATTGCGTTTTAAAGCACAATAATCTGAGGTGAATTTCTCATTACTTATTTTTTTGATTTTTCTACAAACTCCAATTTATCAATTGTTGTTTTTGTGGTAAAAAAACCATAGTTAATTTCCACTTTTTTCTTTTCAATTTTATCAATGGTTCCAATCGTATTTGAGCCAACAACACGCACACGATCGTTTATCTTAAAGATATATGCCGCTTTTTCTTTTGCTACTTTTGCAGCAACTACCTTTTTCTCTTTGCGAACTTCAACCACTTTTTGTAAAACTTCTTTTTCAACTTTCTCTATGACCTGTCGCATTTGTTTTTCAACGGTTTTAGCTTTTTGTTTTTGAGTTTTGGTGGTCAGTTTTTCAGGATTTTTCTTAGCGCGTTTTACTTTTTCATCGGCAACCCATTTGTTGAAATTGGTTGTAAGTTCTTTTTTATTATTGGTTTGAAAATATTTATTCAATAACTCATTTGTTTTTCTTCCTAAAGACAACATTTTCTGATTGTTGTCATACAATTCTTGAAAACCAGCTAATTTTGCCTGAATCTTATCATCTTTTTCTTGCAAGCTCTCTAGATGTTCTTGTCCTTGTATCTTTTGTTTCTCTAAGTTGTCTGAGTTTTTCTGCAATCGGTTTCTTTCTTTTTGCAGTTTAGAAATGGTTTTGTCCAACCTAATTTTTTCTGTTTCTACTCGCTTTTTAGCTTTGTTGATAATGCTATATGGAATTCCATTTTTCTGCGCCACTTCAAAGGTGAATGAGCTTCCTGCTTGTCCGATAAACAATTTGTACAACGGCTCCAAAGAACGCTCGTCAAACTGCATGTTTGCGTTGGTTACATTTTCCAATTCATTAGCCAATACCTTCAAATTGGAGTAGTGGGTGGTAATGATTCCAAAGGCTCCATAATTGTAAAATTCTTCTAAGAAAATCTCCGCCAATGCACCTCCTAATTCTGGATCAGATCCAGTACCAAATTCATCAATTAGAAATAAGGTTTCTGCGTTGCACTTTCTTAAAAAAGCACGCATGTTTTTTAGTCGATAACTATAGGTACTTAGCTGATTTTCTATGGATTGATTGTCTCCAATGTCAGTAAGAATACTTTCAAAAATATAGGTTTCACTTCGTTCATCAACAGGAATTAAAAGACCGCTTTGTAGCATAATCTGCAGCAAACCAATGGTTTTTAACGTGATGCTTTTTCCACCTGCATTGGGGCCAGAAATTACAATAATTTGCTGTTTTTGATTCAATTGAATCGTTTGCGGAATCGTTTCGATCTGCTGCTGCATGTTTTTTCGCCACAAAACAGGATGTAGTGCATTTTTAAAATAGATCTTCTTTTCTTTGGATATTTTTGGCAAAACAGCATTGCTTTCTTTGGCGTATTTTGCTTTCGCTCCAACAGCATCTATGTGCGTTAAATAGGCAAGGTACTCTTCTAAAAGCGATCTCATAGGGCGAATTGTAGTCGCCAATTCACGTAATATTTTTACAACTTCTTGTTTTTCTTCATAAACTAAATTTTGGTATTCTCTACTATAAGCAAGGGTTGCCTGCGGAGCAATGTAGACGATTCCACCAGACTTTGAAGACCCTAACAAACTTCCTGAAACTTTTCTTCGATACATGGCTTTTACGGCCAATACTCTTTGGTTGTCTACAACAGTTTCTTTGATGTCATCTAAAAAACCAGCCCCAATAGATTTTGACAAAGCACTGGTAAAACTTGCACCAATTTTTCCTCGCACATGATTGATGTCCTTTCGAATTTGCTTTAAACTACTTGAAGCATTGTTTTTTACTTCACCACTTAGCTCGATAATTTTTTTAATCTCATCGTCGATATAGCTAGTGAATTCAATCTTCTGTGTGAGGTCAAAAAAAGTTGGAAACTGTACTTTAAATTTCTTAAAAAACTTAAGATGTTCATTGACAGTTAGTGAAGTGGCGGCTATTTTTAGAAATGCCGTGGTTTCTATAAAACTATTTTCAATTTTCAAACGCTTTACACTCTCGGTAACATCGTCAAACCCATGGTTGGGAACACGATTTTCACTTTGAAAGGAAGAAAGGTATTCGTTGACCAAATTCAATTCTTTAAAAAGTCCTTTTTTGTAGGTAATCGGAGTTGTTTCGAAGACACGTTCTTTCCCTAGCCCAGTAATACAATGTTCTGCTACATGCTGTAAAACCGTTGCAAACTCTAAATCTTGTAATGTTTTATTTGAAATATTTGGTATCAATTTTGTAATTTTGAGGTATTAAAATTCTGAGACAAGCATTTTACCTATGACGATAATAACACTATCGACTTTGATCTAGGAACGCTACGAAATACTTTTAAATTCATTTACAAAAATAAGAAACAATGCAGGTAAAAATTGCCGATAGCTGGAAAAATATACTTCAAAATGAATTTGAGAAAGCTTATTTTAAAAAGTTGGCTGATTTTGTATCTACAGAATATAAAAAGAACTCTTGTTTTCCGAATGAAGAAGCCATATTTGCAGCCTTTAATTTTTGTTCTTTTGATGCCTTAAAAGTGGTAATTATTGGTCAAGATCCCTACCATGGGGAAGGACAGGCAAATGGATTGTGTTTTTCTGTAAAAGAGGGAATTAAATATCCTCCTTCTTTGCAGAACATCTTTAAAGAATTGACTACGGACTTATCCTGTGAGTTTCCTAATACAGGGAATTTAGAAAATTGGGCAAAACAAGGTGTTTTGTTGTTAAATGCAACGTTAACAGTGCGGGCACAGGAACCAGGAAGTCATCAGAAACAAGGTTGGGAGATTTTTACAGATGCTACTATTGCACAAATTTCGCAACAAAAAGAAAATGTTGTTTTTTTACTTTGGGGCAAGTTTGCAGAAAGTAAAATAAAACTGATTGATCTTTCGAAACATACCGTTTTTACCGCACCACATCCGTCACCTTTAGGTGCTTGGAGAGGATGGTTTGGAAGCAAGCATTTTTCGAAAACAAATGCAGTTTTAAAATCGCTTGATAAAAAGGAAATTAACTGGTGATTTCCTACTAGACGTAATGCTTCCTAAAAAAATGGAAAATCTAAAAATAGGAGGGTGTTATTGGTATTACTTTGATTGAAATTATGCAGACATACAATTAACTAAAATCCATTTCTTGTGTGCTTATTTCAATCGGCGAATTATCTGCTAAACCACACGAACTACTTGTGCTTCGACAGGATGATACACAAAGGATTCCTAAAATACAAATTACAATACTAATTGCTTTTTTCATGGGATTTCTTTTACAGGTTAAATGTACATATTTTTTATAAAATCTGCTGAATTTTTCTTCTTTTTGATAACGTTAAGAGTAATCATTTTATTTTGAATGCGTGTAATTAAATTCTTGGTGATGGGTTTTCCTGCATTCCATTTTGTGATTTTTAACCATTTTTGAATGTCGGATAGCTGTTGTTCGTATCTATTTGCTAGTACTTCATCGATATTCATTGTTTTTTTAAAATCTTTGTTTGCAGTATTAATGATCTTTAAAACTGTTTGAACATCCTTAAAATTCGTTGCTAGAACTTCATCTCTAACGACTACAACAAAACAAGGCCAAGGAGTAGGGCAGTCGCCAATTCTTCTGAAAATACCATTGTCTACAAACGGTTTCGTTGTAAAATGTTCCCACATAAAATAATCTGCCTCGCCATTTACAAGTGCATCAATACCACCTTGTAAATTCCCAACGACTTTAAATTGTAGTTTTTCAATATTCCAACCCTGTTGATGTGCATTTACAATGGCCATTAAATGCGATCCAGAACCAAATCGACTAATGGCTATAGTAGCGTGTTCCAAATCTTCCTTTTTTTGAAAGGATGAAGTTGCTGAAACATGAATTCCCCAGATTAAAGGAGTTTCTATGTAAGTTTGTACAATTTTAGAAGGGTTTCCAGCAGCAATGTCTTTGATGATGCCATCTGTTAACACAATCGCAATGTCTACCTCACCAGTTCGTAGGGCTTTGCACATGGCACCTGTACCCCCTGGGAAATCTTTCCATCTCAGGTTGATGTTGTTTTTTATATATTCTTTGTTTTTTAATGTGACATACCAGGGATAATTAAAATGCTCTGGAACGCCAGCTACAGTTAAATCAACCATTTATACTACTAATTTATTCAACGTATACACTATTAAATCTTCAACTACTTTGTTGTAGTCTTTACTAAAAGTTCCAAGGGCTCTGTTGGCAATTATTGCATTCATAGAACAGGCATTGTGACCTAGCAATTTGCACAAGCCATAAATAGCAGAAGTCTCCATTTCTAAGTTGGTGACTCGTACTCCGTTGTGTTGAAATTGGTCTATTTTAGTATTCAATTCAGCATCCTGAAGCGCTAAGCGCAATACTCTGCCCTGCGGACCATAAAAGCCTCCAGCAGTTGCAGTCATCCCTTTATAAATAATTTTTGAGGATAATTTATCTTCGAGTTTTTGACTGTTTTCAATCACCAAAGGGGCATGTTTTTGAGAACTCCAATTGGTGTGTTTTGCAAAGGCAGTTGCGAGTTCTGTGTCTGAAATTGCTGCTGTTTGATACGCGTGTAGCATTCCGTTTAAATCCAATGCATGCGTACTCATTAAAAACGAATCTACGGGAATGTCTTTTTGCAAAGATCCTGAAGTACCAATTCGAACAATGTTTAACGAAGTAAATGTTTCTTTTAATGTTCTTGTTGCTAGATTGATATTTACAATTGCATCCAATTCATTTAAAACAATGTCGATATTGTCCGGTCCAATTCCTGTTGAAATCACAGAGATTCTTTTTCCTTTGTATGTTCCGGTAGTGGTTTTGAATTCTCTTTTTTGAGTGGTAAATTCTATCGTATCAAATAAGTGGGTAATCTTATCAACTCGATCTTGATCTCCAACAAAAATAATGTCTTTAGCAATATTTTCTGGTTTCAAGTTCAGATGATAGATACTACCATCTTCATTTAAAATTAATTCGGATTGTTGTATTGCCATATTGCTTTTTTAACCGCCAACGCGTTTTACTTTAAACCCTTTTTTGGTTAGCATGCCCATTATTTTGTCTCTAAAGTCTCCTTGTATGATAATTTTATCTTCTTTAAAACTTCCACCTACACTAAGTTTTGTTTTAATTTCTTTTGTCAAGGTCTTGAAATCAGAAGTTGCCCCTGTATAGCCTTCTAAAATAGTAATGGGTTTTCCTTTTCTTTTTTCATATTTGCAAATAATAGGATCCTCTTGTATCCAGATTGTCGAGGCATCTTTTATGGGTTCTGGAGATTCCTCATGCTCTGGGAATAAGTTTTTAAGTTGCTCTTTAAAATCCATTTTTATAATTTGTAGTATTCAGTTTTAGTTGCAGTATTCAGTTTGGTGTATCCTCTTTACTGATCTTTAAAACAGTGATCTATTTTTTTAAGCCTAATTCCTTTAAACGTTGATTTAAAAAATCACCAGCAGTAATGTCCTCGTATTTTTTTGGATTTGCTTCATCAATACAATTCTCTAAAACATCTAATTTCATTGCGGATATTGGATGTAAAAAAAACGGAATAGAATAACGCGATGTTCCCCACATTTCTTTGGGAGGGTTTGTCACTCTATGTATGGTCGATTTTAACTTGTTATTACTATGTCTTGACAACATATCTCCCACATTAATCATTAATTCATCGGGTGCTGCAACGGCATCAATCCATTCTCCTTTATGGTTTTGAACCTGCAAGCCTTTTCCTTGCGCTCCCATTAATAAAGTAATGAGATTAATATCTCCATGTGCGGCAGCTCTTTCGGCTCCTTTCGGTTCTGTTTCTATTGGTGGATAATGGATCGGTCGTAGGATGCTATTTCCATTTTTGATGAAGTTGTCAAAATAAGTTTCTTCCAATCCTAAGTGAAGGGATAAAGAACGCAATACATATTTCGCTGTTTTTTCTAACATTTGGTAGGTTTGTTTGCCTATTTCATTAAAACGGGCTAGCTCTTCTACAGTTACGTTATCTGGGTATTCTTCTGCATATTTTGAAGCTTTGTCTACATATTGTCCAAAATGCCAAAACTCTTTCAAATCTCCTTCTTTTCTTCCTTTTGCAGACTCTTTCCCAAAAGAAACATAGCCTCTTTGACCTCCGATACCTGGAATTTCATATTTTTCTTTTACAGCAACCGGCAAGTCAAAAAAGTTTTTAATTTCTTGATAGAGGTTTTCAACCAGTGCTTCGTCTAAAAAATGTCCTTTTAACGCTACAAATCCAATGTTTTCATAAGCATGACCAATTTCATTGATGAATTTCTCTTTTCTTATGGGGTCATTAGAAAGAAAGTCGGCTAAATTTACGCTGGGTATTTTATTCATAGGTATCTGATTTAATAAAATATGTTTTAAAGTTACAAAAAATAGGTGGAATGGAATTATTTTTTCGTGAATGGAATTAAGTATGAGATCGTATAGTTAAATCCAAAACCGGTGCCACTTTCAAAAATTCTACCGAAACCCGGAGCAAAAAGTGTTTTAAAATTTTCTGGATCGTTTACCGCCAGTACTATTTTATAGGAGATACTTGTACTCACAAATAAGTTCCGTAAAGTTTCTACTTTTATCCCCACAATAAATTCGGTCCAATGTGCCGTTAATCCGCTGTCTGTAATGGATGCATTTATAGATTCTGATGGAAAATAGAGTGAATTTACATTGGGAGTATAGCTGTTTAAGGTTTGATCGAATATGCCCAACCCATAGCGAACCCCTGTAAAAATTTCGTTGTTCATGTCTAACCAATTGTCATATGCATTGTAGTTAAAACCAACACGGATATAATTTCCTTTGGAAGTTGAATTGGAATATTCTTCAACTGAAGTTTTCTCTTCAAAGCCTATTTCTGCGGCAATGTATATTTTTTTATTTATTCGATAATCGGCTACCAATTCAAAACCGGTATAATTTCCATTAAATGAAGCTAATATAGGTTTGCTAATGTCAGCACCCAATCTTAGTCCGTAGGCGGTTTTATAAACTAAAGAATCCTTCTCTTCTGATGGAACTTCCATAGCTTTCTCTTGTGCATACCCAAGCGAACAAAACAATAAGAAAATAAAACTAATGGAATATCTGAACATGTGCTGTGTTTTGATGGTCTATCGTTGTGAGGGGAGCAGGGGTAAAATCTTGAATCCAACTCGTATCTGATGAAAAACGAACATTGTTAAATATGATTCTAAAACCACATGATCTTGATACAAATTCTTCTTCTGGTGTGTATTGGATGGTAAGAGTAGCGGTTTCATTGCTGGCTAAATTTCCATCGAAATCATTTATTTTTAAATGATAAACAGTTTCTATTGTCGTAGTGTTTAATGGAATTGCAACACTGTCTAAAGCAACACTTCTATAGGTTGGAATGGTATCTTTTCCTGCAGCCCAAATAGACAAACGTTCGGTTTTTTTTAATTGATCTCGGTCGTTTGCGTCATAAAACCGTAGCACTAACTTAGGGGTTACTGGATCTTTGGTACAAAAATCGTCTTTCTCACAACCACTTAAAATAGCTGTACAAAGGATCAAAAGGAGGATACTTCTTTTCATTAAAATGAATTCTTAATAGTGTTCAAAAATACTAAATTAAGCTGCTATTCTTCTACTTCTACAATTTGATTGATTATCGTTGCCAATTGAAAGTCCAACTCAGTTACTCCGTCTGCATCATGCGTGGTTAGTTTAATGTCTAACGTATTGTATACATTGGTCCATTCTGGGTGATGATTCAATGCTTCACACTCAAACGCAATTCGATTCATGGCAGACATACAATCTTTAAAGTTGTCAAACTCAAAATCGGTATGTAATGCATTGTCATAATAATCCCAATCTTGTAAAGAAGTTAATTTAGCTGCTATTTCCTTTTCTGTTAGTTTTATCATTTTAGTTGGCTTTATAATTTTCAATGTGTTCTCATTTTTTTTGTCTTGCTAAAATATCATCATTTTCAGGAAAAACTGTTAATTCCGTCTAAATTATGACAATCCTTTTTATTTTTCAAACAGCACTACTGTTTCGATGTGTGCTGTATGTGGAAATTGATCGACCAAACTAATCTTTTTAATTTCATATCCAGCCTCTCTTAGTAATACGGTATCTCTTGCTTGTGTAGCAGGGTTACACGATACATAGACCATTCGATCTGCATTCAAAGCAATTATTTTTTGCAATGTTTTGGGCGCGATTCCTGCTCTCGCAGGATCTAGAATGATTGTTTTTATTTTGTTTTTATATTCTGGATGTGCATATAAAAATTTTCCAACGTCTGCTGCATAAAATTGTAAACCTTCTATGTGGTTTCTTTTGGCATTTTT
Organism: Polaribacter sp.; assembly: GCA_018663625.1. GTDB lineage: Bacteria > Bacteroidota > Bacteroidia > Flavobacteriales > Flavobacteriaceae > Polaribacter. The sequence continues at coordinate 78,758 of JABJPX010000001.1, forward strand.
TTCGGCATCTTGAATGGCTGAAGCCACAATATCTACTCCAACTATTTTTGCGTTTTCGCTTTTTGAAGCCACAATTTGACCAATTGTTCCCGTTCCACAAAACAAGTCCATTACTACCGTGTTGTCAACTTTGGTCTTGTCTTCTAAAACGTATTCGACTACTTTGCTGTATAGTTTTTCGGCACATTTGGGGTTTGTTTGAAAGAAACTTTTCATGCTAATTTCAAAGTTTAAACCAAGCAACTCTTCAACAATTTTATCTTTCCCGTATATCAATTTGATACTCCCAGAAGTGGCAATTGTTCGATCTCCAGTTTCATCATTAATTGTATGTAACAAACCTGCCAAACGTTCTCCAAAGATTCCTTTTAAGAAAGCTGCAAATTTTTCTAAATCAAATTGATCTAAATCACCAGAAGTAGTTACTAAATTACACAATAACTCATCGGTTTTAAAAGATTTTCGAACCACAAAATATCGAAAGAAACCTTCTCTTTTTGGACCATGCCAAGGAGGTAATCCTGTGTCAATACAATAGGCACGGATGTTCTTTAGTACGTCTTCCATTTGCTTGTCAAACAAGCCAGAATCTTTGTCTAAATTGTCTCCCATCCACCAAACACCTCGTCTTTTAAAACCCAATGTAAATTCGTCTTTATCTCTTTTTGTAATGCGATCGTATCCAATGGCAGAAAAACCATATTCCATTTTATTTCTATAGTGAAATACATTGGGAGAGCTTACAAATTCATCAAACAAATCTTCAATGTTGGCTACCTTTCCAATTCTTTTGAACAAGGAAAGAGTACTTTCTTTTTTATATTGGTGCTGTAATTCAATAGGTAACTGTATATAAGGTGCGCCAGGAATGTCTTGAAAAGGCACTTCTACTTCGTCTTCTGAAGACTCTAACACATCAATTAGCTTTGCTTCAGCATATTTTTTACTCGATTTGCTTATCTGAGCTTTTACCAATTGACCGGGCAATGTATTGGGTACAAAAACTACGAAATCTCCTTCTTCACTCCGAATCCTTGCAATTCCCTTTCCTCCAAAAGCATAATCTTCGATTTTTAATTCTAAAACCTGATTCTTTTTTACAAACTTATTTCGTTCTCTACTTGGCATTCTGTATCATTTATTGGATTGCAAAATTAAGCAAACTTATTGATAAAGCCTTTACCCGTTTTGAAAATCTATCAACCCAAAAAAGGCAACTATTTTTAATGATTGAGACGTTTGATTACCTCCCTTTTTGTGTTCTAGATTGTAGTGGACTGTTTTTTTGAAGGATGAAAAAAAGATTTAACGAAAAGCCCGACACTTTAGGAACGATCATTTCGTTAAAATCGGAATAACAAAGTTCATTTATTTTAGCTACTTTTGTAAAACTTCGGGGATGATTTCTTTCCCACGCTGAATTTTCGAAACTTCGAAAGGATAAAGGTAGAACAGGAATGGTTATATTAATATAAACATTTAAAAGTTTAAAAATGGCTGTTTTAGAACAACTTACGTCGCAAAAAGCGATCGATTTAGAAAGCAAGTACGGTGCACACAACTATCATCCACTTCCAGTAGTATTAAGTAAAGGTGAGGGGGTATATGTTTGGGATGTAGAAGGAAAAAAGTATTACGATTTTCTATCTGCCTACTCTGCAGTAAACCAGGGACATTGTCATCCGAAAATTGTGGATGCGATGGTCAATCAAGCAAAAACATTGAGTTTAACCTCAAGAGCATTTTACAATGACATGCTTGGGAAGTACGAGAAATTTGCAACGGAACTTTTTGGCTTCGACAAATTACTACCAATGAATACAGGGGCAGAAGCGGTAGAGACGGCTTTGAAGATTTGTAGAAAATGGGGCTATGAAGTAAAAGGGATTTCTGAAAATGAAGCGCAAATTATTGTTTGTGAAAATAATTTTCATGGAAGAACAACCACCATTATCTCTTTTTCAAATGATCCAGTAGCGCGAAAGAACTTTGGACCGTTTACAAACGGATTTATAAAAATTGAATATGACAACCTAACCGCATTGGAAGAGGCTTTGAAAGCAAATGCAAACATTGTCGGTTTTCTAGTAGAACCGATTCAAGGTGAAGCAGGAGTATATGTTCCTTCTGATGGGTATTTAGCCGCAGCAAAAGCATTGTGTGAAAAATACAATGTGCTATTTATTGCCGATGAAGTACAAACAGGGATTGCACGAACAGGACGTTTGTTGGCTACTTGTGGGAATTGCACCTGTCCAACGAAGAATTGTGAAGGGACTCCAGAAACAAAAGCAGATATCTTAATTCTTGGAAAAGCGTTAAGTGGAGGGGCATATCCAGTTTCTGCAGTATTGGCAGATGACGCGATTATGAACGTAATCCAACCAGGAAATCACGGTTCTACATATGGTGGAAATCCAATTGCTGCTGCAGTTGCAATTGCTGCTTTGGAAGTAGTAAAAGAAGAAGATTTGGCTGAGAATGCGTTCCGATTGGGTGAAATCTTTAGAGCAGAATTGTCACAATTTGCAACTGAAAACGAATTGGTAAAATCGGTTAGAGGTAGAGGGCTATTGAATGCAATTTTAATCAATGATACTGAAGAAAGTTCTACAGCTTGGGATATTTGTATGAAGTTGAGAGACAACGGATTGTTAGCAAAACCTACCCATGGAAATATCATTCGTTTTGCTCCTCCTTTGGTAATGACAGAAGCAGAACTAAACGCTTGTATTTCGATTATTAAAACAACAATTTCTGAGTTTAAGAAATAACAAATACATTTATTTTACATAAATAAAGGAGCGATAGTATCGCTCCTTTTTTATGCTATGTTAAAATATAATTATCTAACAATCCATTTTCTCCTGCTTAATACTTTAAGAAATTTCTTTTCAATGCGCATTCTCATAGTTGTTTTATGCTTGTTAACAAACGTAATAAAATTAACGGGGTCTTCTCTTAGAAAAAAGGAGAAAGATAATTCTTATGGCTATGTTATTTAGTCTTATTTTTGCCATTGTTCTTAAAAAAAAATACCATGAAAACTACAGATATAATAGCTCCAAAAGCAGCCAAAAAGCCCACAAAATTAGAAAAGCACGGCGACGTTAGAATTGACGATTATTTTTGGATGCGGTTGTCGGATGCTCAAAAATTGGCAGCAGAAAAAGATGAACAAACAACAAATGTTGTCGATTATTTAAATGCTGAAAATGAGTATTATGAGGACTGTACTGCGCACACAAAAGATTTTCAAGAAACCTTGTTTCAAGAAATGAAAGGGAGAATAAAAGAAGATGATTCATCTGTTCCCTACAAAGACAACGGTTATTTCTACATTACTCGCTATGAAACAGGCAAGCAATACCCGATATTCAGTAGAAAAAAAGAAACTTTAGCGGCCAAAGAAGAAATTTTATTTGATGTAAATGAAATGGCAAAAGGTTTTGACTATTATCAATTGGGAGGTTTGAATATTTCTGAAAACAATAAATTTGCTGTTTTTGCAACAGACACTGTAAGTAGAAGACAGTATACCCTAAGAATAAAGAACTTAGAAACGGGCGAAATTTATAAAGATATTATCGAAAATACAACCGGAGGTTCTGTTTGGGCAAATGACAATCGTACTCTTTTTTACACAAAAAAAGATCCTATAACACTTCGAAGTGAAAAGATTTTTAGGCATGTTTTAGGAACACCCGCCTCAGAAGATATTGAGGTATATCATGAAAAAGAAGATACCTTTGGAACCTATGTTTCAAAAACGAAGTCAAACAAATACATCATTATCGGTTCGTATAGTACCCTTTCTTCAGAAGCTCAGTTTTTGGAGGCAGACAATCCTACTGGAACCTTTAAAATGTTGCAAGCACGAGAAAGAAATCTCGAATACAGCGTTTCACATTATAAAAATGATTTTTATCTATTGACTAACAAAGACGATGCAATCAACTTTAAGTTGATGAAAACCTCGGTAGATCAAACAGAAAAAGAATATTGGGTGGATGTAATTCCACACAGAGCCGATACTTTACTAGAAGATTTTTCAATTTTTAAAGAATATTTAATTTTAGAAGAACGAAACAATGGTTTGAACAAAATCAGAATTAAACGTTGGGACGAAAAAGAAGATTATTATTTGCCTTTTTCTGAGGAAACCTATTCCGTAGGAGTGTATGAAAACCCGGAGTTCGATACTGAAATTATTCGGTATTCTTATAATTCGATGACAACACCAGCTTCTGTAATTGATTTCAATTTGACAAATAAAACAAAAGAAATTCAAAAAGAACAAGCAGTTTTAGGAGGGAAGTTTCAAAAAGAAAATTACATCAGTAAACGCGTTTGGGCAACGGCTAGGGATGGGAAAAAAGTTGCAATATCATTAGTATATCACAAAGATACCGTGCTAAATAAAGAAACTCCGTTAATGCAATATGCCTATGGGTCATATGGATATACAATTTCAGATAGTTTTTCTACGACAAGACTGAGTTTGTTAGATCGTGGATTTGTTTTCGCGTTAACGCACATTAGAGGAGGTCAATATCTTGGAAGAGCATGGTATGAAGATGGTAAAATGCTTTCTAAGAAAAATACCTTTACAGACTTTATAGACTGTTCTAAATATCTAATTGAAAATAACTATACCTCTGCAGCACATTTGTGTGCTATGGGAGGATCAGCAGGAGGGCTGTTAATGGGAGCAATTGTAAATATGAACCCAGAACTGTACAATGGTATTATTGCAGCTGTCCCCTTTGTAGATGTCATTTCTACCATGTTAGACGAAAGTATTCCTCTTACGACAGGAGAATATGACGAATGGGGAAATCCGAATGATAAAGAATACTACGAGTATATAAAATCCTATTCACCCTACGATCAAGTTTCAGCGAAAGCCTATCCAAATATGTTGATTACTACCGGATACTTCGATTCACAAGTGCAATATTGGGAGCCTGCAAAGTGGGTTGCCAAACTTCGTGAATTAAAAACCGATACGAACATGTTGTTTTTAGATACCAATATGGAAGTCGGTCATGGAGGTGCTTCAGGTCGTTTCGATGCTTTAAAAGATACTGCCAAAGAGTATACCTTCTTTTTAGCCTTGGAAAATAAATTAGATTCTTAATAAAAACAGCGTATAAATACCTTTTGGAATTGGTTCCAAAAAACACCTCACAGGATTTCTGTGAGGTTTTTTATGCGATGAATTCAATGCATGAAAAACAAAATTAAGCTGTTTACTTCTTGTGAATAAGTAGCTGTATTTTAAAAAAGAAAAACCTTCTATAAAAAGTAGAATTTCAGTAAATTTGCAGGAGTAAATAGCAGATAAATTATGAAAATATCATACAATTGGATCAAACAATTTTTACAAACAGATTGGGATGCCACCAAAACTGGAGAATTGTTAACCGATTTAGGATTGGAAGTGGAAGGGATTGAAACGAAAGAAGCTATCAAGGGAAGCTTGAAGGGAATTGTTGTTGGAGAAGTTTTAACCTGCATTCAACACCCTAATGCAGACCGATTAAAAGTCACAACGGTAGATCTTGGAGATGGAAATCCAGTGCAGATTGTATGTGGTGCTCCTAATGTTGCTGCTGGACAAAAAGTACCCGTAGCTACTATTGGAACTTTATTGTATGATGACAAAGGCGAAAGTTTTAAAATAAAAAAAGGTAAAATTAGAGGCGAGGAAAGTCATGGGATGATTTGTGCCGAAGACGAATTAGGTCTTGGTACTGGACATGACGGGATTCTTGTTTTAGATGCAGAGATAAAAGCAGGAACACCTGCAGCAAGTGTTTTTAATATTGAAGTTGATTCGGTTTTTGAAATTGGATTAACCCCCAACAGATCAGATGCAATGAGCCACTTTGGTGTTGCCAGAGATTTAAAAGCGGGCCTCATGCAGCAAGACATTAACTTGGAATTGATATCCCCTTCTGTGAGTGATTTTCATGTAGATGAAAGAACCTTGCGAATTGATGTTGAGGTAGAAGATAGAGAGCAAGCTCCAAGATACTGTGGAATTACCATTACAGATGTTACAGTAAAAGCATCTCCAGAATGGATTCAAAACAGATTAAAATCGATTGGGATTACACCAAAAAATAATATTGTAGACATTACAAATTATGTACTTCACGAACTCGGACAACCTTTGCATGCTTTTGATGCTCAAAAAATAAAAGGAAATAAAATTCTTGTAAAAACATTAGCACAAGACACACCATTTACCACACTCGATGGTATAGAAAGAGCTTTGTCATCAGAAGACATTATGATCTGTGATGCAGATTCTAACGCGCTTTGTATTGCAGGAGTTTTTGGAGGGTTGAAGTCTGGAGTTTCAGAATCTACCACTTCCATTTTCTTAGAAAGTGCCTATTTTAATCCAGTTTCTGTTCGAAAGACAGCAAAAAGACATGCATTAAATACAGATGCTTCATTCCGTTTTGAACGTGGAATTGATATTAACATGACAAAATACGCGCTGAAAAGAGCCGCTTTGTTAATTGAAGAGTATGCAGATGGTAAAATGGGATCCGATATTTCTGATTTTTTTCCAGATAAAATCGAAGATTTTCAAGTATTCTTATCCTACGAAAATGCTTACCGTTTAATTGGGCAAGAAATTCCAAAGGAAACGATTAAAAATATTTTAGCTTCCTTAGAAATTAAAATCAATAGTGAAACAGAAGGTGGTTTAGGATTAACGATTCCTTCTTACAGAACCGATGTGCTTCGTGAGGCCGATATTATAGAAGAAATATTAAGAGTTTATGGCTACAATAATATTGAGTTTTCGCACAAATTAAATACTTCCATTTCTTTCGATTCAAACAAAGAAACGAAGATTGAAAATGTGGTTGCCAATCAATTGTCTTCATTAGGATTTAATGAAACGATGGCAAATTCGCTAACAAAACCGGTATATACTACCTACTCAGAGAATATCAATGAAGCCGCCAGCGTAACGATGCTTAACCCGTTGAGTAACGATTTGAAAGTAATGCGCCAATCATTGTTGTTTAGCGGATTAGAATGTGTTGCCTACAATATCAATCGAAAAAACAATTCTTTAAAGTTTTATGAGTTTGGTAAAACTTATCATAAATACAATGATGCCTACCAAGAAGACAAGCATTTAACCTTGTTTATTACTGGTGAAAGAGCAAAAGAGAGTTGGAGTTTACCTTCTAAAACATCAGATTTTTTCTATGCAAAAGGAGTGATTACAGCTGTTTTAGCTCGATTAGGGATCGATACTTTAAAAACAACACCAAGCAAACAGGATGTGTTTTCAGAAGGAATCACCCTAGGTTTAGGAAAAATGAAACTGGTGGAGTTTGGTGTTATAAAATCAAGCTTATTAAAAGAATTTGGAATCAAACAAGAAGTATTGTTTGCTGATTTTAATTGGGATACGATTCTTAAAATAACAGGAAATAAAAATGTGAAAGTTTCAGACCTAACAAAATTTCCAGCTGTAAAAAGAGATTTAGCGCTCTTATTAGATACGAAAATCGAATTCAAAGAGATTTATAATTTGGCATTTCAGTCAGAGAAAAATTTGCTAAAAGAAGTCGATTTGTTCGACGTCTATGAAGGAGATAAATTACCAGAAGGAAAAAAATCTTATGCAGTTAGTTTCTTATTACAAGACAAAACAAAGACCTTGGAAGACAAGCAAATTGATAAAATAATGCAAAAATTACAGCAAACATTTGAAAAGAATTTAGAAGCTGTTTTAAGATAATTTAAAAGCTCCACGAACCATGGAGCTTTTTTTATATTTTCGAAATCAACCGAATTTATAATACAGACTCAAAATATATATATGTACAAACTACTACTAAGACCTGTTTTATTTTTATTCGACCCAGAAAAGATACATTACTTTACATTTTCACTCATTAGAATCTTTTGTAAAATTCCTTTAGTACCAGCAATTTTCAGAGCGCTGTATCAAGTAAATGATAAAAAATTAGAACGTACTTTATTCGGAATCAAGTTTAAGAATCCTGTAGGTTTGGCGGCTGGTTTTGATAAAAATGCGGTGCTATATAATGAGTTGGCAATCTTCGGTTTCGGATTTATAGAAATTGGAACGGTTACTCCAAAAGGACAAGCCGGGAACCCTAAAAAACGATTGTTTCGATTAAAAGCCGACCAGGGAATTATCAACCGAATGGGCTTTAACAATGAAGGCTTAGAAACCGCTATTCATCAATTAAAAAAGAATAGAGGGAAATTAATTATTGGGGGTAATATTGGGAAAAATACGCAAACATCTCCTGAAAACTATACCCAAGATTATAAAATTTGTTTTGAAGGTTTGCATCCTTATGTAGATTATTTTGTACTGAATGTGAGTTGTCCAAACGTTGGGAGTCATGCAAAACTCAACGATAAAACGTATTTAGTATCGCTGATTACAGAATGTCAGAAACTAAACAATGCACAAGCAATACAGAAACCGATCTTATTAAAAATAGCACCCGATTTAAACAACCAACAATTGGATGAAATTATCGAACTGGTTGCAGAAACAAAAATTGATGGTGTCATCGCATCCAATACTTCTACCACAAGGGACAATTTAAAGGCCTCTAAAGAACAGTTAGAAATTATAGGTAATGGAGGAGTCAGTGGACAACCCATTAAAAACCAAAGCACGAAAGTAATTCAGTATTTGTCTGACAAATCAAACAAATCCTTTCCAATAATTGGAGTAGGCGGTATTCATTCAGCGGAAGATGCCCTCGAAAAAATAAATGCTGGTGCCGATTTGGTTCAAATTTATACTGGATTCATATATGAAGGACCCGGTTTGATTAAAAAAATAAATAAAGAAATCTTGGCAAATTTATAAGAAATTCTATCTTCTATTATTAAAATAATGGAATGCTTAAACTGTCAATTTTCACTTTTTAATAAATGTTAGAAACCTTAAGCGCTTTTATTATTGCTACTGCAATCTTGGCAATTTCTCCAGGACCCGATAATATTTTTGTACTTACTCAAAGTATTGTAAATGGTAGAAAGTACGGGATAGCAACCGTCCTAGGTTTAATGACAGGCTGTCTTGTTCATACAACATTTGTTGCGTTTGGCATTTCTACCCTTATAGAACAGCAACCATTCTTTTTTATGGGGATTAAAATTTTTGGAGCAAGCTATCTGTTATACTTGGCATATCAGGTATATAAAAGCGATGCAAAAATCACCTTTTCTACGGAACACGTGCTTCAAAAAACAACGGTAGAATTGTTTAAAAAAGGATTTCTAATGAATGTATTGAATCCGAAAGTAACCTTATTTTTCCTAGCATTTTTTCCTCAATTTCTATTTTCAGAACAGTTATCTCATCTCGTTCAATTTTATGTTTTAGGGATGCTTTTTATATTTGTTTCATTCCTTATTTTTGGAGCATTAGCATTCTTAGGGGGTCAGGTTTCAGATGCTATATCCAAAAGGAAAAACATCGGATGGTATTTAAAATGGGGGCAAATTGTTGTTTTTGTGGTCATTTCCATCCTCATTATCCTTTAATTTTCCATTCGTATATTCTTTTAGATATTCAATTGTTTGTCTATCTTTGAGACAGATGAATAAAGTCAAAATCATAGAATGTCCACGAGATGCCATGCAAGGCATAAAGTCTCATTTTATCCCTACCGATAAAAAGGCATTGTATCTCAATTCGCTTTTAAAAGTAGGGTTTGATACCATTGATTTTGGAAGCTTTGTTTCTCCAAAAGCCATTCCGCAAATGCGAGATACTGCTGAAGTTTTATCAAAATTAGATTTGTCCAAAACAACCAGTAAGTTATTGGCAATTATTGCCAATATCAGAGGTGCCAACGATGCTTCACAATTTGAAGAAATTGATTATTTAGGCTACCCATTTTCTATTTCAGAAAATTTTCAAATGCGAAATACACACAAAACGATTGCCGAATCGATTACGACTTTAGACGGAATTTTAAACATTGCGTCCAAAACAAACAAAGAAGTAGTCGCTTATTTGTCAATGGGTTTTGGAAATCCGTATGGAGATCCCTGGAATGTAGAAATTGTAGCGGAATGGACAGAGAAAATGTCTCAAATGGGGGTGAAAATTTTATCCCTATCTGATACTGTTGGGAGTTCAACACCCGAGGTAATTCATCACCTTTTTTCAAATTTAATTCCTACTTATCCAACAATTGAATTTGGGGCTCATTTGCATACTACACCAGACAAATGGTACGAAAAAGTAGCTGCAGCCTATAAAGCGGGCTGTAACCGATTTGACGGTGCAATTAAAGGATTTGGAGGCTGTCCAATGGCAAAAGATGAATTGACCGGCAACATGCCTACAGAAAAATTACTCTCCTATTTTACGGCTCAAAAAGCAAATACAAACTTGAAACCTATGAGTTTTGAAAGCGCTTTTAATAAAGCTTTGGAAGTTTTTGAAGTCTTGTAATATTGATAAATTAGAAGACAAAAAAGCAGTTAAAACTTAAAAAAAATAATAAAATGAAATTCATTAAAATCGGCGTTTTTTTGCTATCCCTGCTTTTATTAGCTTCTTGCACCAAAGACGATCAGAAAATAGACTTTACGTTTTTACAATTGAATGATGTTTATGAAATAGCACCCATCCAAGGCGGTGAGTTTGGAGGTCTGGCGCGTGTAGAGACCGTACATCAAGATTTATTAAAAGAAAACAAAAACACGTTGCTTATGATGGCTGGTGATTTTTTAAATCCGTCTCTAATAGGAACCCTAAAAGTTGAAGGTGAACGCTTTCATGGAAAACAAATGGTTTCCGTAATGAATGCCATGAATTTTGATTTGGTTGCCTTTGGGAATCATGAGTTTGATGTGCCTCAAAAAGACTTGCAGAAACGCTTGAATGAAAGCAATTTCCCTTGGATTTCTGCCAATGTAAAAGAGAAAACAGCAACGGGATCTGATTTTTTTCATAAGGAAATAGGGGGTAAAAAAGTACCACTATCTCCTTCTTTTATTAAAGAATTCACTGATGCAGATGGCACCAAAATAAAGATCGGTTTTATCAGTGTTTGCATTCCCTCAAATCCAAAAGAATATGTGGTGTATGAAGATATGTATGCGCAAGCAAGGGCTGCATATGACGATCTCAAAGACCGTGTTGATATTGTTTTTGGGCTCACACACGTTAAAATTGCACAAGACAAAAGAATTGCAAAGCTACTTCCAGAAGTTCCTTTAATTATGGGCGGTCATGAGCATACCAGTCGATCTGTTTCTGTAGGAAATACCGTCATAACAAAAGCAGATGCAAATGCTAAAACTGTTTATATACATCGGGTTTCTTATGATAAAAAAACAAAAAAAGTAACCCTCATTTCAGAATTAAAAGAAATCAACTCTTCAATAAAAACGGATGAAAAAGTAGGGGCGATAGTTGCGCAATGGCAGCAAGTATTGAAAACAAAAATCAAAGAAATTGTTTCAAACCCAACAGCCATCATTTATACTGCTAAAACCCCTTTAGACGGAAGAGATACTCCCATTCGAAGCGTGCAAACCAATTTAGGGAAAATCATTACCCAGTCAATGTCTTTTGCTTTTGATGACCGTGTTGATTGTGCCCTTGTAAATGGTGGATCTATTCGAATTGATGATGCCTTAGAAGGGGCCATTACTGCAGTAGATATTTTTAGAGTATTGCCTTATGGAGGTCCGATTTTAAAAGTGAATATAAAAGGAAGCTTGCTGAAACGTGTTTTGGATTATGGTGTTTTGGCTGGCGGAACTGGTGCTTATTTACAGCGTTATAATGCTAAAAAAGTAGGAGCGGAGTGGTACATAAAAAACAAGCTACTAGTTTCCAATACAACCTACGATGTTGCCTTTTCTGAGTATCTTTTAAAAGGTTTTGACATTCCTTTTTTATCAGAAAAAAACAACGATGTACTTTCGGTATATCATCCAAAACCATGGGAATTAGGGGCTGATATTCGAAAAGCAGTGGTTGCCTATCTAACTTTAGAAACCAAAAAAAGTGCCCATAAATAGGACACTTTTTTAACTTTTTTCTTTTTTATGATCTATTTCTAATTTCTAGAATTGGTATTGAAACCCACCGTAAATTCCAAAAGGATGTCCAGGACGTAAGCCAGCAGGAACTCTAGAAACTGCATAGGTATTATCAAGTAAGTTTGTTACGTTTGCCGTCAATTGAAATTGGGGACTTACTCTGTATTTACTTGACATGTCTATGATGAAGTTGGAGGCTACTTTTTCGTTGGTTGGAATGTTTCCTGAACCGGCCATAGTTCTAAACGCACCATTGTAACGTGCATTTAAGTTGACTTCAAATTTTGCATGTTCCAAAGACAAAGCAGCATTCAATTGGTGTTTTGGAATGTAAGGCAATTCATCACCAACCATTACGGTTCCCCACAAACTATCAGCACTTCCAAAACTGTTTAAAAATTCGGTGTTTGTAAAAGTATAGCCAAAAGAAATTGGGAAGGAAAAACGTGCATTTTTTGAGGTTATATTGTAGTTTAACAAGAGTTCTATTCCGTTTACTTTTACTGCTCCTGCGTTGAATTGGTCTAGCGAACCAGTTCCACCGGTAGCAGCGATATCACTTCCTAATAGGTTGGAATAATCATTGTAAAAACCAACAAATTCTCCTTTTAATTTCCCGAGATTGAAGCGAGTTCCCAATTCGTAATTGATACTTTCTTCTGCTTTTTCATCTTCTTTGTTTCCTGGAGGCGAAAACCCTTTATGAATTCCTCCGAATAGTGAAAAATCATTATTAAACTTATAGTTGGCTCCCATTCCAGGAATGAAAATTGCCACGTTGTTTTCTCGTTCATTTAAGTCACTACCAGAGCGAGTAATGTCATTTTTGCCAAAATCTCTTCTTTCTAATAAAATCTCTTCATATCGAACCCCTGGTGTAAATGTCCAATTCTGATATTTTAATTTATAGGTAATGTAAGATGCAAATGCTTTTGCACTGCTAATTCTGTTAGCATCGGTTCCAGGAATTCCTGCTGTTGTTTCGGTTAAAACACCAGTATTTGAGATGCTGTATTTATCGACCCATTGAAAACGATCTTCCTCATCATAATGATATCTGAAACCGATTTCTAGATCATGAAATGCATTTCCTGTGTACCAATGATAATCTAGCTTTGTCTGGATTCCTTGTGCATAATATGTTCGGTTATTGGCTTTCACCCCAATGGCATCTGCCGCTGAATTGACGGTCCCGTTTACGATGTTAAAATGATTTGAATAGCCCGAAGGATCTTCTAATATTTTTGATATTTTTTGCTTGTCATCTTCAAAAGTAATGTCGTTTAACTTGTACCAGTTTCGTGCAAAATTATTTCGATAGAATGTGGTAGTCAACGTAAGATTTTTAGAGAAACCCAAATGATGCGTTAGCATGTATTGAGTATGATCTGTCGTCATCTTATCATTATTAGAGGCTGCGTATCTTGAAAACGGATTCGTTTCAAAATCTGCTTCTGTAAGCCCTAAATACGTTTCATTTCCCATTTCATCCGCATATTGAAATTTGAAATCCAATGTTTGCTTCACTGCTTGATTTGGAAATAATTGTACACGTAGTTTGGCAACAACATCGTTTTTATTAAAACCTGTATTTTTTCCGCTTTCTAAGGTTTTAAAACCGTCCGATCCGTAATTTAGATATTCAATGAAGTATCCTATATTTTTATGATTGCCTCCAACTTTCGCATGTAACTGATTCGAATTGAAACTTCCATAAGAAGCTCGAACACTTCCTGTAAAATCTGTAGGAATTTGAGAAGAAATCATATTAATAGCACCCCCAGTGGTAAAAGGACCATATTGTACTTGACTACTTCCTTTTAAGACTTCAACTGCTTCCATTCTTGCAATGGTAGGGAAGTAGTAGGCAGAAGAGGCACTGTAGGGAGCCGGAGCTATTAAAACCCCATCTTCCATTAATGTAATTTTTGAGCTTCTTTCTGGAGAAGTTCCCCTTAAACTAATGTTTGGTCGCAATCCAAAACCATCTTCTTCATACAAAGAAACCCCTGGAACGGTTCTCAATGCTTTGTTGATGTCGGTAAAACTGAATTTTTGTAATTCTTTTGGTGATAGATAATATGCGGAGCCTGTTCTGTGTTTCGCTACATATTTATTTCCAAAAATTTGATTGGTGGAAATAATGATTTCGTCTAATTTTTGGATGGTATCTAGTAGCCCAACTTCTTTTTTTTCTTCTTTTGTTTGCGCTGTTAATATGCCTGTAAATAAGATGGTTAAGAGCGAAAAGTGTAGTCTCATTTTATTTAGATTAATTATAAATAGTTTTTTTTTTGAGTGCAAAGATACAACACATAATGAGTTTTTCAAACCTTATTTAGAATAAATAAAGATAATATTTAAAAAAAATTGATTGTCAGATAGTTACGTTAAAAATATTTTTATTGTGGTTATGTAGGCTGGTTTAAAAGCAACATTATGCCCTGTGGTATTCATCTAAAAAAGGCCTATTGAAACCTTACTTTTAATTAATGGTAAAAACTCAATAAATAGTTGTAAATTTGCTTGCAATTAGACTTTAATTGCAACATGACAGCACACAACAATAAAATAGTAGGAGAGGGACTCACGTATGACGACGTTTTACTAGTACCTGCCTTTTCAGATGTACTTCCCAGAGAAGTAATTATTCAAACAAAATTTACGAGAAACATTACCATTAATGTTCCCATTATTTCCGCAGCAATGGATACGGTTACCGAATCTGCGATGGCAATTGCGATTGCCAGAGAAGGAGGGATTGGTGTTTTGCATAAAAACATGACCATTGCGCAACAAGCACAAGAAGTAAGACGTGTAAAGCGTGCAGAATCGGGCATGATTTTAGATCCAGTTACTTTGCCTTTAACGGCCTTTGTTTTAGATGCAAAAGCCCATATGAAGGAACACAGTATTGGCGGAATTCCGATTGTTGATGAACATGGGATTTTAAAAGGAATTGTAACCAACAGAGATTTGCGTTTCGAACACGACAATCAAAGACCGATTGTTGAAGTAATGACTACGGAAAACTTGATTACTGCTTCTGTAGGTACTTCTTTAAAAGACGCGGAGAAAATTCTTCAAAAAAATAAAATTGAAAAACTATTGATCGTAGACGATCAGTATACCTTAAAAGGACTCATTACATTTAGAGACATTACTAAAGTGACTCAAAAACCAATTGCAAACAAAGATTCATTTGGCCGTTTAAGAGTGGCTGCTGCCTTGGGGGTTACTTCCGATGCGGTTGAAAGAGCTGAAGCTTTGGTGAATGCAGGCGTTGATGCGGTGATTATAGATACTGCTCATGGACACACCAAAGGCGTGGTCATGGTGCTAAAAGAAGTAAAAGCAAAGTTTCCAAATTTGGACGTGGTGGTTGGAAATATCGCTACTGCCGAAGCTGCAAAATATCTAGTAGAAGCAGGTGCCGATGCTGTTAAAGTTGGTATTGGACCGGGTTCTATTTGTACTACCAGAGTCGTTGCTGGAGTTGGTTTTCCTCAGTTTTCTGCCGTTTTAGAAGTGGCTGCTGCCATTAAAGGAACAGGTGTTCCAGTAATTGCTGATGGAGGAATTCGCTATACAGGGGATATTCCGAAAGCCATTGCTGCAGGTGCAGATTCTGTAATGTTGGGATCTCTTTTAGCGGGAACCAAAGAATCTCCTGGAGAAACCATTATTTATGAAGGAAGAAAATTTAAATCTTACCGTGGAATGGGTTCTGTTGAAGCCATGAAACAAGGCTCTAAGGATCGCTATTTCCAAGATGTTGAAGCAGATATTAAAAAATTAGTTCCTGAAGGTATTGTAGGAAGGGTTCCTTATAAAGGAAATTTGGACGAAAGCATTCACCAGTTTATTGGTGGGTTACGTGCTGGAATGGGCTACTGTGGAGCGAAAGACATTGCTACTTTAAAAGACACTGGTAAGTTTGTAAGAATTACTGCCAGCGGTATTAATGAAAGTCATCCGCATGATGTTGCCATTACCAAAGAAGCACCAAACTATAGCAGAAGATAAAAATAAACTGATTTCAATTGTAAAAAGAGAAGCGAATGCTTCTCTTTTTTTTGTTCTGCTAGTTCTGGAGAGTTTGTGGAGCAGTATTTCTTAAAATGAAAAAGCCACTACCATTACGGTAGCAGCTTTCCCAAACTTCATTATGAAAACATTATTTAATGAATAAATAATTTCTTTGTTTGTACTTGGTGGTTGGTATTGTACATTTCTACAATATAAATACCGGTACGAAGCCTTGAAACGTCTAAGGTATTGGAAGTACTGAATTTATCGAAGGTTTCACTAACGATCATTTTACCCAGTAAGTTGTACACATTTACAGTAGTCTTCGCATTTAGCATACCGCTGATAACGAGTGTTTTGTAGCCCGTACTATAAATGTCTAATTTACTGCTGTCGATATTTTTTACTGACAGTACAGCACTGTCATGCTCGTAAGCACCTGCATCTACTGCAGTACCGGTTATTCTAGTGCGTCCTGTAATATCAACAGGAATGGCCTTTGTAGTATCACCATCTCCATCTAAATCTAAAGTATCTAAAGGCAATTTTGTTGCATCACCTTCGTCTGTTATAGGACTCGTTGCACTACTAGGTTGTAAACCATCATCTGTTGTAAACCAAACTCCATCTGCCCCTATGGGGTTTGCACTGTCTGAAAAAGGGTCTGCTGTTAAGGCAGTAAAACCTGTTTCTGCATAGTTCTCAGAAAAATTATTCCCCCCTGTAGCTGTAGCGCTAGTTTCATTTTTTATATCCGCACCATTGCCATAGAAAACGCTATTGTAAATCGTTGGAGCGGAAGAAGAACCACCATTATACATTCCGCCACCTTCATTAGCAGCTGAATTTCCGCTAAACACGTTGTTGATAATGCTTGGGGAAGAAGAATCATTAATCATTCCGCCACCTCTACTACCTGTATTTCCACTAAACAGCGTATTGACCATGTTTGGAGAAGAATTATTATTATAGATTCCGCCACCATTAATAGCAGCTATATTTCTGCGAAACACCGTATTGACGATGCTTGGGGAAGAATAAAGATTATACATTCCGCCACCCCTGGCACCTGTATTTCCGCTAAACACCGTATTGACAATGCTTGGGGAAGAATTAAGGTTGGTCATTCCGCCACCATTATTACTGTAAAAATTCTGACCACTATAAGAAATACTACTAATAATATCATTTGAATTACCCCCTGTTATCAAAAAGCCCTCTATTTGTGCTACAGTAGTAAGATTTACTGTAATCAATACATGATAGGCATTTTCCGAGTTTCCTGAAATGCTTAGGCTACTTCCACTCCCTGTGATGACATCGTCACCGTCAAAATCACCACTTAAGATGCTTCGGTTGGTGAAATCTTGTATACCGGTCACCGGATTGTAACTTCCTTTTAGAAGGAGGTCTTTATTGAAGTGAAAGGCTTTTTTTCTGTTGTCATCTGTTGAATCATCAGGTGTTGCTGTGGGTTTGTAAGTCCCCGCTGCTACGCGTATTTCTGCATTTTCAGAGGCAGCATCTAATGCGGGTTGCAAGTCGGTGTAGGCATTGGCCCATGAGCTACCATCATTGTCGCCTGTTGTAGCAGCTGCATCTACATAAATTTGTGCTTGTGTGCTCAATATACTACACCCCATAAAAATGGATACCGCAAGTGTTTTTAGGATTTTGTAATTCATAATTTTTAATTTGTTTGGATTCATATGTATTTGATTGTTTGTATTCATCTAAAACAATGTTAAGAGATTGTTGCTGTAAAGATGAAAACTTTTTTTGGATTATTCTCGTGCCAATCAATAAGTGGCCGTATATGGGAATAAGTGGCCGGATATTGGGATAAGTGGGAAATTAAGTCCCAAAAAAAGACCGTTTTTTGTCAAATTTCAGGTCATTTTTTGATGAAAATATCCTCTTTTCTTCAAAAAAAAGCGAGGAGAAGGCGTGAAGAAGTTCTAATGCGTATTATTTTATTTCTAAAATCTCAAACTTTCGAGACCAGGCAACCGAAGTGTTCGTTGCTAAGTCGATGGTAAAAAACAATTCAGGACTAATGACCTGTTTCGTGCCCCAAAGGTTTACTTTGTTGGTTTCGAAATTACCAGTTTCACGAATTATAAGCTTGGTTTTACGATTTTCAAGCTCCCATTGTGCAGTAGCAGTTTTAGTTCCAGAAAGGTTGCTAAAAAAGAAGGTTTCGTTAATGGTCTCTTTAAAAGTAATTTTGGTTGCTCCCAAAAGTACTTTGTTTTCTGGGTTCACGGTTTCTATAAATTGTGCGGGTTTTAACTGAAAAGGGAATTGCAAACAATAGTTGTTGCCAATAGGATCCTTGTCTATCGCCATGAAATTGTGCACATATTCATCCGTTATTATCTTTTTGGTCCCGGTATTCTGCAATTTATAATCGATTCTAAAACCGTTTTCAAGCAACACAATATTCTTTTCCAATACATACGAATAGCCATTCATGGACTCCGATGTACAGCGAATAAAAATCCGATGGGCTGCTTGGGTTACTTTAAATGTGGCCGGTTTTATTTGGTATTTTTTTCCAGGTTGGTAAACTGCTTCCTCTTTTTTTAAAAGCCCCACACCAATTTTGTGAAACCAACCTCCAATGGGCGTTTCAGCAAAACCCAATGGAGTCTCAATTCCGAATTCGTTGTAAAACCCTTTGCCAAGAATATTTTCTGGATCTCCTTGGTGGTTTTCGCTTCCCGTGATAAAGAGCCCCTTATATTGAAGAGCCGTTATTTTTCCAGTCCAGTCAAACCTTGAAAAGCAATAGTTTTCAGAAGGCAAATCCATCCGAATTTCAACATGATTTTTTTTAAGAAGCTGTGGCATTTAAAGTTCTAAAATAGGAGTAAGCGAATGTACTTTTTTTAAGGCATTTATTGAAAGTAAAGCGCAAAAAAAAACGCACTTGATTACAAGTGCGTTTTTGAATACTTTATTTTGTATGAATTAGTCTTTACGTCTTCTTCCGAAACCGCCTGGACCTCTATCGCTAGAGCTTCTACTAGATCTGTCTGGTCTGTCTGGTCTGCCTGATCTTCTGCTAGAATCGCTGCTTCTTCTTGAAGAACCACCCTCTGAGCTTCTTTTACGACCAAAACCACCTTCTCTTTTATTTCCGAAAGACTTACGATCTCCACCACCTCTTCGACCGCCGCCACCGCCACGTTCTTTTTTGGTGATTTCAACATTTACCGAACGACCATCAAAGTCGGGTTGGTTGTCTAAGAATGCAGATAAGGTTGCGTCTTCATAGTTTTTATCAATTTCAAAGAAAGAAAAAGTATCTAAAATATCAATCGCACCGATTTCTACTTTGTCGCCAATATTCTGCTCGTTAATTAAACCAATTAATTTCCCAGGATTCAAGCTGTCTTTTCTTCCAATATTGATAAAGAAACGCGTCATGTTTTCATCTGTAGCTCTTGCTCTAGAATTGTCTTTAGACGATAAATTATTTAAATCTTTCGAGTTTTCATAATACTTTAACATGGTATTGAATTCTAAAGAAACAAACTTCTTAATCAATTCTTCACGATCTAATGCTTCTAATTTCTCGTAAATACTTGGTAAGAATTCCTCCATTTCAGATTCATTCACCTCCGTATTTTGAACCTTGTCAATTAAATTGATTAACTGGTTTTTAATAATTTCTTTACCAGTAGGAACTTTTCCTTCAATAAATTTCTTTTTAATGATTCTTTCAATCTGACGTAATTTCCCTTTCTCTTTTCCATTGACTAAAACAATAGAAATTCCTTTGTTTCCAGCTCTTCCTGTTCTACCACTTCTGTGGGTGTAGTTCTCAATCTGGTCTGGTAACTTGTGGTTCAATACGTGTGTCAATTCAGTAACATCTAATCCACGAGCAGCAACATCTGTCGCTACTAATATCTTGATGGTTTTCTTTCTGAATTTCCCCATTACAGAATCACGCTGTCCTTGCGATAAATCTCCATGCAAAGAATCGGCACTATAACCGTCTCTAATTAGATTGTCTGCAACTTCTTGAGTTTCTCTACGAGTTCTACAAAAGATAATTGCATAAATATCAGGATTTAAATCGGCAATTCTTTTTAAAGCAGGGTAACGAGTTCTTTCTGTAACTGAGTAATATTCGTGACTTACATTTTCTGAACCAGAATTCTTTTCCCCAGAAGTAATTTCTACGGGTTTGGTCATGTAGTTTCTTGCAATTGCTTCCACTTCTCTTGGAAAGGTTGCAGAAAATAATAAGGTTTGTTTTGTTTCTGGAGTTGCTTCTAAGACCCTATCTAATTCGTCTTTAAAACCCATGTTTAACATTTCATCAGCTTCATCTAAGACTAACCATTGAACGTTTCCTAATTTTAAAGCCCTTCTTTTAATTAAATCGACTGTTCTACCAGGAGTTCCAACAACAATTTGAGAACCTCTTTTTAAAGATCTAATTTGATCTTCCATGCTAGAACCACCATAAACAGTAGTTACCTTAACATCGGGTAAGTATTTACAAAAGTCTTTGATGTTGTTTCCAATTTGTACAGCAAGTTCTCTAGTAGGAGAAAGTATGATTGCTTGTACATTGCCATTCTTTTCATCTAAGAGTTCTAATATTGGCAAACTAAAGGCAGCAGTTTTACCGGTACCTGTTTGTGCAAATGCTTTTAAATCGTCGGTAGAAGAAATAATTTGCGGAATTGCTTTTTCTTGAATAACAGTTGGCTTTTCATAGCCTAAATCTGTTAATGCTTTGTTGATAGGATCTTTCAATCCTAATTCTAAAAATGTTGACATACTGTGTTTTTTGTTGATTCACAGACGCCCACCTGCAAACCGTATTTATAATTCGACTTGATTTTCTTAGGGTTTCACCCCAAATTTAAAATCGCGCAAAGTTATGTTAAATAAACAAGATAGGCTTGGTAAAAGCAATAAATTAATTATCGTTCAAACGGTCTAACTGTGTGTAGATATTTCTAGAAGTTATGGATGCGAATCCATTTGTTAAGACGCCTTTTTTATTAATCAGCATAGAACGGGTCATTTTGCTTGTTAAAAAAGATTTTGCGCCGCTATTGCGGTCAATGAAGAATTGTTTTTTAATATCTAAATTTTTGATTTGATCGGTGCTGTCTCCATCGATTTTTAGGGTCAAAAATTGAATATTTGGATACTTGTTGGATAAATAATTGATGCGTGCTCTAACATACGGTTTTGATACGTATTGAGCACTCCAAAAAAACAAGAGGGTGTTTTTATCCTTAATTACATCTCGAATGGCATAACTTGCATTGGTGAAATCACGGACATAGAAGTTTTCCATTTCATGATTCTTATGAATCATCTGACTGTCTTTCAGTAGCTTCCTTACTAAGTTTTTATCTTTTTCATTCGAACTCAATGCAAAATAGACATCAAATTCTTTGTTGTCAATATCGCAGGTGGATTTTTTATAAAAATGACTGATTACGGTT
This sequence comes from Polaribacter sp., assembly GCA_018663625.1. Taxonomy (GTDB): domain Bacteria; phylum Bacteroidota; class Bacteroidia; order Flavobacteriales; family Flavobacteriaceae; genus Polaribacter. The sequence continues at coordinate 100,360 of JABJPX010000001.1, forward strand.
TGCTTTAAAAAGGCATTTTTAAATATTTTAGAACTCACCTTTGCATCTATTGTATTTAATAAATCTACCGTAAAATTAGAGGTAAAATTATTTTGCATCGGTTCATGACGCTCCGCATAGGTTACATTGTATAAATAATTAGTGATGTATTTACTGTAAGGCTTGTAGTACATTAAAGCATCTATGTTAATGTCGACGTCTTTTCGATATTCATAAAATGATAAAGGAAGGGGGGGGAAACGCTCTAATTTCATCTTTTTTGCATGCGAGACAGGATAACTTTCTATTCTTGCATAAACAGGGTAGGTAAGTGCTATTTTTAATACGTCCTTAAATTTTTGGGTTTCCGTAGGATGTCTTTTCGCGTACGCTTCGTGTGTGTATTCTCTGAGTGAAATAATAGAGTCTACCTTGGTCTTAAAAGATGATGGTTTTAATGAATTGTATCCATAAAATGTTTTTTCATCTTTTTCAAATTGTAAAAAACAATCAATTAAAACATTGTTTCTCTCAGCACCAATCCCAGAAAAAACCAACGATTCATCAAATTTCCAAGTATTTAAGCTCAGCATTATACTGTCTTTTGGTTCAATATATAAAAATTGATTTTCATTTCCGTGGACGAAATAATAAAGTCCTTCTTGAATAGAATCCAAGGTGCCTCCAAATTTATTTTCAGCATTGATTGAAAAAGTATCAATTACCTTGTCCATGGCATACAAAATGACATGGTTGCTTTTTGGATTCATAATTTTACCTCCAAAATAAGTAGTACTGTTCCTAACAGTTTTGTTACAACTAACAAAAACGGTTAAAAACAGGCATGTTAAAAATAGAGAAATAATGGGTTTCATTATTATTGGGATATTGCGCACGCAAATTTAAACATCTGTAGCACCATATATTGTTAATTAGCTGTTAAAAAGCCCACTTTTAAAGCAATTTTAATAAAAAAGATGAAAAAATGGAACGCAATTTTTTGTTTTGCAGTTAATTTTTTAATGGATTGGAAAACAGCTGTATTTCTGTATGTAAAAACAAAATCAATTTCCTATTTTTGCACAAAATTTTAAAACAGTAAAAAGCATGTTATCAGTATCTAATTTATCAGTTCAGTTTGGAAAAAGAATATTATTTGATGAAGTAAATACAAAGTTTGTACAAGGTAATTGTTACGGAATTATTGGAGCAAATGGTGCTGGTAAATCTACTTTTCTTAAAATTATTTCTGGAAAAATGGAACCGACATCTGGTCAGGTACATCTAGAAAAAGGAAAACGAATGTCTGTTTTAACTCAAGACCATTATGCATATGATGAGTTTCCAGTATTAGAAACCATTATCATGGGAAACCAAGATTTGTTTAAAATTAAAAAACAAATTGATGATTTATATGCCGATTATACGGATGAAAATGCAGAAAAAATAGGGGAGCTTCAAATTACTTTTGAAGAAATGAATGGTTGGAATGCAGATTCTGATGCAGCGGCAATGTTGTCTAACTTAGGAATTAAAGAAGACTTGCATTATACCTTAATGAAAGACTTAGATGGAAAACAAAAAGTACGTGTGTTAATTGCACAGGCACTGTTTGGGAATCCTGACGTACTTATTATGGATGAGCCAACGAATGATTTAGATTTTGAAACAATCGCTTGGTTAGAAAACTTCTTGGCAAATTTTGAAAATACCGTAATTGTAGTATCCCATGATAGACACTTTTTAGATGCCGTTTGTACGCACATTTCGGATATTGATTTTAGTAAAATAAATCATTACTCCGGAAATTATACCTTCTGGTACGAATCGAGTCAGTTAGCCGCAAAACAAAGAGCCCAACAAAACAAAAAAGCAGAAGATAAAAAGAAAGAATTAGAAGAATTTATTCGTCGTTTTTCTGCCAATATGGCCAAGTCAAAACAAGCAACTTCTCGTAAGAAAATGATCGATAAGTTAAATGTTGAAGACATAAGACCTTCAAGTAGAAGGTATCCAGCAATTATTTTTAAAAGCGATCGAGAAGCAGGAGATCAAATTTTAAATGTAGAAGGACTTACTAAAGAGTTTGAAGGAGAGAAATTATTTTCCAATGTTGACATCAATCTTAACAAAGGAGATAAAGTCGCTATTATTTCAAAAAATTCAAGAGCTGTTACTGCTTTTTATCAAATTATTACCAACAATGTAAAGCCAGATGCAGGTACACATAATTGGGGAGTTACCACTACCCAGTCTTATTTACCGCTAGACAATTCTTCCTTTTTTCAAAATGGAGACTTGAACCTTGTTGACTGGCTGCGACAATATGCACAAACTGAAGAAGAACGAGAAGAAGTTTTTATTCGTGGTTTTCTAGGAAAAATGATCTTCTCTGGAGAAGAAGCCTTGAAGAAAAGTAACGTTTTATCTGGAGGTGAAAAGGTACGTTGTATGCTTTCTAGAATGATGATGAAAAGAGCAAATATTTTGTTGTTAGATGAACCTACAAATCACTTAGATTTAGAATCGATTCAGTCTTTAAACAACTCGTTGATTAATTTTCCAGGAACTTTACTTTTCTCTACACATGATCATGAGTTTGCACAAACAGTAGCAAATCGTGTGATTGAATTAACCCCAAAAGGAATCATTGATCGACACACTACCTTTGATGATTATTTGGCTGACCCAAAAATAAAAGAATTAAGAGAGAAAATGTATTCTTAATATAGCAGAAAACATTCATTGTATCAATTGTCCTTAAAATCGTTTTTAGCACCTGTACAATGAATGTTTTTTATTTTATTTCTTTTGTTGAAGTGGACTAATTATTTTTACATCTGAAAAGGAGATTGCACCTCTAATGACTCCATCAATGGTTGTTTTCAAAGCCGCAATCATTTGCATTTTTAATTGTGATTTATGATAGATCAAACTCACTTCCCTAGCTGGCGGTGGATTGGTAAATTCACGCAGATGACTTTTGTCAACATCATTTAAATCTAAAGTATGCAAATACGGGAGTAATGTCATACCCAAACCTTCTTTGGATAACTTAATTAAGGTATCAAAACTACCGCTTTCCAATCGGAATCTTTTTTTGTTTTCGAGTTTGTGGGTGCTGCAGAGATTAATAACACTGTCTTTAAAACAGTGCCCATCTTCAAGAAGTAAAATATCATCTACTTCCAATTCATCAGAAGTAATTTGTTTTTTATTGAAAAGACGGTGATTTTGAGGAACCAATCCAACAAACGGCTCGTAATATAAAGGCTCTTCTTTTATGGCTTCATTTTCCAAAGGAGTTGCTGCGATTGCTGCGTCTATATGTCCGTCAGTTAATTTTCGCATGATATCCTCCGTAGTCAATTCTTCAATGATCAACTTTACTCTTGGGTATTTTTTTGTGAAGTTATTTAGAAACATTGGAAGCAAAGTAGGCATGATAGTCGGTATAATTCCCAACTTAAATTCGCCACCAATGTATCCCTTTTGTAGATGAACAATGTCTAAAATCCGATTGCTTTCGTCTACAATTACTTTTGCTTGTTTCACAATTTTTTTTCCAACTTCTGTAAGTTCAATCGGTTTTTTAGACCTGTTAAATATTTTAACTTCCAATTGATCTTCAAGCTTTTGTATCTGCATGCTTAACGTTGGCTGTGTTACAAAACTATTTGCAGCTGCAACCGTGAAATTTTTGTATTCTGCAACAGATAAAACATATTTTAATTGTGTAATTGTCATCGCTATAGTAATTTTTGATAAAGATAATAAATTCATCAATAATAGTGATAGTAGAGCGGATAGTTTTTTTCTTTTGAAAGATACTAAGCCTTGCAAAAAGCGAAAAAATAAATAGATATTGGGAAATTCGGTTAATTCCGGAACTATTTCATGCTGTTAAAAAAAAAAGAGAAGCATCATGCTTCTTTTTTTTAATCCAAAAATTTTCGTTTATCTTCTAACTCTTTTTCTTCTTTGGCGACCTTCTCTAATTCTTTTACCGAAAGGACTTTTAAGAACGAAGGATGTTGTTCAATTGCATACTCAATTTTAGTAATGATTTCAGCAACATCTTCATTGTCATAATCAATTTCTAAAGGTTCTTTAATGACCATAGATTGCAATACGCTTCTCTTTTTTATTTTGAGTCCTTTTTTATCAAAAGAACGTCTAAATCCGTCAATGACTACTGGAACAACTACGGGTTTGTATTTTTTAATAAGATGCGCTGTTCCTCTTCGAATTGGCTTAAATGCAGTTGTTGTCCCTTGAGGGAAGGTTACTACCCAACCGTCATCCAATGCAGTTCCTATTTTAGAAACATCAGACATTTTTACTTGCCTATTAACGTCTTTACCTTTATCTCTCCAGGTTCTTTCTACAGATATTGATCCCGCATAACCAAATATTTTTGGAATAATACCAGAACGCATGGTTTCTCCTGCAGCGATAAAGTAAAAATTTAGCTTTGGATTCCATAAATAGCCAACATTTTTTAAGGTATTATCTCTGCCTTTAAGAGCCGCATTAAAAACATGAAACATTGCAATTACATCCGCAAAATAAGTTTGATGATTTGAGATAAAAAGGACGTTTTTTTCGGGTAAATTTCTAATAATTTCAGATCCTTCTATTTGTAAACTGTTAAAGCGTCTGAATCTACTGTGAAAAAAAACACCTAGAATTCTAATTATCCATTTTTTAATGATAAGTATATGTCCGAAAGGGTTTCTTTTAAATAGGGGCATGATAAAAAGTTCTTTTATTTGCCGACAATTTACAAAAAGAAATTAGAACCGCTCTACTAGAACAACTCTTTAATTTCCGATAACATCATCGCTGTAGCTCCCCATATAATGTAATTATCTAATTTAAAGCAGGGTACCTTGACTTTATCCATGTAGGAAGTTGACATTTCTACACTGCTAATATTCATGTCATTTAATAAGTCTTCTAAAAGCACTTCAATAGTAGCGGCAACTTCATAGTTTATAGTAAAAATGGGTCGCTGATTTGTATACCCAATGAAAGGAGTCGCTAAAAAATTACTGGGAGGGATAAATACTGTTGTTAGCTCTCTAATCGTATGAATGGAATCGGAATGAACCCCCACTTCTTCAAAGGTTTCTCTTCTTGCAGTCTGTTCTAGATTGCGATCATTGAGTGCAGTTTTTCCACCAGGAAAACTAATCTGCGCAGAATGTGTGCCCTTATAACTGGCTCTTTTGGTGAGTAAAATACGTGTTCTATTGTGCTCATCGGGATAAAACAAGGCCAAAACAGCAGCCTTTTTTGGGTTTTTCGCTTTAATTGTATCTTCATTATAGCGCAACCTTAATTCTGGGGCTAATTTAAATTGTGCATCTAAACCTCCTAGTTTGGTGGTTTTTATGTTCGATATATGTGCTTTAAAATCAGGAAAATTCATTTAAAAATAGCTTTAAACAAACTTAAAGTTTTTCATTGAAAAGAAGTCTTAGATTATGATAAATATAAAGACCTTTTCTCTGAAATTGAATCAATATCCAATCTTTCATCTATAAAAAGGAAGAAGTCTTATTTTTTAAAAAGGAAACCAAGACCCAATCTATTTAAAAACTTTTTTTCAAAAGCCCAGAAAAATTTAAATTGTCCAAACAACCATCCAACAAGAGGGAGGGTCAGTTGGTAAATAGGAAAGATCAATAAAATTCGTAATGGCCAATAGATAATTGAAGAGATGGTCTCCGGAGATAAGCCTAAAAAAGCAGTGATGGGCTTGGCAACCCAAGCTGCAAACGAACCGTTAATTGCAAACACGATACAAATTGCAATTACAGACCAGTTGCTTTCAATATTCCAACGCTTTTTAAGTTTTTCCATGCTGCGAAATTAAGCACAAAAAAAAAAGCGAACAAGTGATTTTCATTGTAATTTTAAAAGAATTTCTTCCAGTAAAGTAAAATCTAGAAAAGGGTGCTAATTTTCCCTTTAAAAGTCTAAAAGATACAACCGATAAACACGGTCTTTATTTAATTTTTTTTTTTACCTTTCAATCCTAAAAAATCAAAAAAAATACTAAATATGAAAAAACTAGCATTGCATTGGAAGATTTTATTAGGAATGGTTTTAGGAGTAGTTTTAGGAATAATCATGACCAATTTTGATTGGGGAATGAAATTTATTCAAGACTGGATAAAACCTTTTGGTAAGATATTTATAAGTTCACTGAAATTAATTGCGATTCCTTTAATTTTGGCAGCTTTAATAAAAGGTGTTTCAGATTTGAAAGATATTTCTAAACTTTCTAAAATGGGAGGTAGAACAATTGGAATCTATATTACTACAACTGTTATTGCCGTTTCTATAGGTTTACTTTTAGTAAATATTGTGAATCCAGGAAGTTCTATTAGCGAACAAACCAGAACAGAAATGGTTGAGAACTATAGCGGAAGTGCAGATAAATATCAAAAAACGGCCAAGGAGCAGAAAAAAAATGGGCCATTGAAAGCTTTGGAAGATTTAGTTCCAGAAAATATTTTTTCTGCTGCGACAAGCAATAGAAATATGTTACAGGTTATCTTTTTTGCAATCTTTTTTGGTGTGGGGCTAATTTTAATTCCAGAAGAAAAAGGAGAGACTGTAAAAAAATTCTTTGATGGCTTTAATGAAGTCATCTTAAAAATGGTAGATTTAATAATGCTTGCAGCTCCATATGGAGTATTTGCATTATTAGCAGCTTTGGTTGTAGAATCACCAAGTGTTGATTTGTTTAAAGCATTAGCTTGGTATTCCTTAACGGTTGTTATTGGTTTGGGTGTTATGATTCTGATTTATATTTTAATCGTATTTCTTTTTACAAAGAAAAAACCAAGTTTCTTTGTCAAAGGGATCTCTCCAGCTCAATTATTAGCATTCTCTACAAGCTCTAGTGCCGCAACACTTCCTGTGACTATGGAAAGAGTTACAGAGCATTTAGGAGTTGAAGAAGAAGTAGCCAGTTTTGTATTACCAATTGGTGCTACTATTAACATGGATGGAACTAGTTTATATCAAGCAGTCGCTGCTGTTTTTATAGCACAAGCTTTTGGTATGGACTTGACTTTTGGAACACAATTAGGAATTATTGCTACCGCTACTTTAGCCTCTATAGGTTCAGCGGCAGTTCCTGGTGCAGGAATGGTTATGTTGGTTGGTGTGCTAGGTTATGCTGGTATTCCTGAAGCTGGTTTAGCATTAATTTTTGCTGTTGACAGACCATTGGATATGTGCCGAACAACCGTAAATGTTACTGGAGATGCTGCGGTATCTATGCTAGTTGCAAGTTCTCTTGGCAAACTAAAAAAACCAAAAGTTAAAGAATGGGACGATAATTATGAAGTTGTAAAATAATAATAAAATACATAAAATATTGAAGTGAAGCTCATACCGAGGTATGTACTTCACTTTTTTTTATGCGTATTTTAAGGTTTCTTGATGATTTTTTTTAGGGAACTAAAACTGTCAATCACTGCATCCGCATTTTCGAGCGTTTGCCCCTCTGAAAGTTTATTGGCATATCCAAAAACAAAAATACCCGCGTCATTGGCTGCTGTTATCCCATTGTCTGAGTCTTCAATGACAATACAATTCTCTTTAGAAGTATTCGCTAAAAGCGCAGCTTTTTCAAAAATTTCAGGATGTGGTTTTGAAGCGGTTAAATCGGCTCCGCTTATTTTCGCTGAAAAATAGGATTGCAATTTGAAACGATCAAAAACACGGTTAATATTAACCATTGCAGAAGAAGATGCTAAAATTAAGGTACAGTTTTTTTCGTAAAAATACTTTATAATCTCTTCAACGCCAGCTACCAAATGTAAATTTGGGTCGTTTTCAAAGAAATTCACATAACGTCTTCGTTTGTCTAAAACCAAGGCATTTGCATCCAAATCCAAATTAAAATGAGCAATCAATCGCTGAAAAGCATTGATTGTTGAAGAACCTGTTAGTGTTTTATATAGTTTTTCAGAAACTTCCAAACCCAAAGAAACAAAGGTTTCATAATAGGCTTTTTTGTGAATTGCTTCAGAATCTATAATCACACCATCCATGTCAAAGATGACGCATTGAATGTTTTTTGGAATTTTTTTCATTGGTTTAAATCGTGTTTTTAAAGAGTAGATTCTGTAATAGTAAAAGAGGTTAAAAAGCGTTTTTCTAGGGCAGGAGTAGGGCACATGCAACGGTCTTTTTTGCCAAACCATTTGTACCTGTTTCTCGCAATAAAATCATAGATTAAATTTCTTAAAAATGGAGGAACAATCCAGCAGATTTGTGTCAAATTCCACCATCCTCCAAAAGTATTCATTATTTTTAATACCGCAGTTGATTTATAAGTATAGTTGTTTGGCGATTCATAAAGTATGATTGAATCCATTTTTAAAAGATCTATTTTCAAATCACGAATAATTTCCTGACCAATTTCTGACTGTAATGCACAAAAGACAAAATTATTTTTGGTATCAAATCGAATGACTTTTAGAACGCTATTGTTGCATAAATTACACATTCCATCAAATAAAATTATTTTTTTGTTTTTCGGCAAATGAGTCATTTTCTGTCATTCTAGTATGAGATACAAAAGTACAGCAACTTTTTAATAATATTTAATAAAATTATTACATGAATTTGTAACAATTTTATTGCACATACGTCTTACCTTTGAATTCGTTTAAAAAATAAAAACACCAAGTGTTTTTGAAAGATAATTAATAGCCGAAAACAAAGGTATTAGTTACTTTGTGAAAAAAATAACATTGAATGATTAGAATAGAAAAGCTTCATAAGTCGTATCCTATTGGAAAGGATTCTTTACATGTTTTAAAAGGAATTGATTTGCATATTAAAGAGGGCGAATTTGTTTCTATTATGGGATCTTCTGGATCTGGGAAATCTACTTTATTAAATATTGTTGGCTTGTTAGACATTCATGATGAAGGCGATTATTATTTAAATGGTCAGTTAATAAAAGATTTAAACGAGAAAAAAGCAGCCATTCTTAGGAATAAGTTTTTAGGTTTTGTTTTTCAATCTTTCAACTTAATTTCATACAAAACAGCTCTAGAAAATGTTGCATTGCCTTTGTATTATAAAGGAATGAATAGAAAGGAACGCTTAAAAGTTGCAATGGATTATCTAGATAAAGTAGGTTTAAAAGATTGGGCTAGCCATCTTCCAAACGAACTATCAGGAGGGCAAAAACAACGGGTTGCAATTGCAAGAGCATTGGTTACAAATCCAAAAGTAGTTTTAGCAGATGAACCAACAGGAGCGCTTGATACCACTACGACTGATTCTGTGATGGATTTACTAAAAGACATTAACGACGAAGGAATGACTGTTTTTGTGATTACCCATGAGGAAGAAGTTGCAGAACAAACCAAAAGAATTGTACGACTAAGGGATGGAATCATTATTAGCGATACTCCTACAAAAGCCGCCAAAGCACTATAATTATGTTCGATTTAGATCGTTGGAGAGAAATTTTTCAAAGCATTAATAAAAACAGGTTACGTTCCGTAATGTCTGGTTTTACTGTTGCGTTTGCAATTCTATTATTTACCTTACTTTTTGGAGTTGCATCTGGATTAGGGAACTTTTTCAAAAGCGCTTTTGCAGACGATGCACAAAATATGATGTTTGTGCGTGTTTGGAAAACAACAAAACCCTACAAAGGATTACAAACAGGAAGAGCAATTCAACTTAAAAATACAGATTATAATTACATTACAGAGGAATATGAAGATAAAATTCAATATCAATCTGCAAGAGTTTATAAAAATTTCTCCATTAAATATAAAAATGATGCAAGTAGTTACAGTGTAACAGCGGTGCATCCAGATCATCAGTTTTTAGAAAAAACGATCATGGATGAAGGTCGTTATTTAAACGAAAGGGATCTTAGAGAAAAATCCAAAGTAATTGTCATAGGTCGACTGGTGAAAAAAGATTTATTTGGCGAAAAACCAGCATTAGGAAAAAGAGTCAATGTAAATGGAAGTTCTTTTTTAATAATCGGTATCTTTTCTGATGAAGGAGGAGATAATGAAGAGAGAAAGACCTATATTCCTATTTCCACTGCCCAGATGATGTACGGAAACAATGACTATATCAGTCAGATTAATTTAGGGTACAATCCAAATTTAAGTACAGATGCTGCCATTGCTTTTGGTAAAAAAGTAGAACGCGATATGCGTAAAAAATTGAATATCCATCCTGATGATCAAAGTGCATTGTCAGTTCGGAATATGGCCGAAGCAAACAAGTTTGTAAGTATTTTAATGTTTGCTTTGTATCTAATTATTGGTTTCATTGGCTCTGGGACTCTAATAGCTGGGATTATAGGAATCAGTAATATTATGATTTTTGTGATTAAAGAACGTACCAAAGAATTTGGAATTCGAAAAGCCTTGGGTGCAACGCCAGGATCTATCATTGGAATGGTTGTTCAAGAATCTGTGTTGATAACCACATTAGCAGGGTATTTTGGCTTGATGCTGGGAACTTATATATTAAGTGCAATCGGAAACAGTTTGGAAGAGAAATATTTCATCAAAGATCCAACCGTTAGTCCTGGCATAGTTATCGGAGCAACGGTTATTTTAATTCTTTCAGGATTAATTGCGGGATACGTTCCTGCAAAAAGAGCCGCTAGAATCAAACCCATAGAAGCATTAAGAGCAGACTAATTATGAAATTTTTATTTGATTCAGATACATGGCAAGAGATTTACGGAAGCATCCGTAAAAACAAAGTGCGAACTGGAATTACCATTATCGGTGTTTTATGGGGAATTTTCTTGTTAGTTGTTTTATTAGGAGCTGCTAGAGGTTTAGAAAATAGTTTTAACAAAGCTTTTGGTAATTTTGCGACCAACAGTGTATTTGTTTGGACACAATCTACAGATACTCCCTTCAAAGGTTTTCAAAAAGGAAGAAGGTTTCGATTAAATATGAAAGATATTCAGGTTTTAAAATCGGAGTATGCTGATGAAATTAAACTATTGGCACCTAGAAATCAAACCATGAATTTAATCGTCAAAGACTTCAAATCAGGTTCTTTTAAAGTGAGTGGTGATTTTCCAGTTTTAGATCAAATTCAAAAGAAGAAGTTAATATATGGTCGTTTTTTAAACCAAAATGACATTACATCGAGTGCAAAAGTAACCGTCATTTCAGAAGATATTTACAAGCAATTTTTTGAAAAAGATGAAATGCCGATTGGTCAGAACATTAAGATCAACAGCATCAATTATAAAGTTATTGGGGTCTACGAAGCTTCTAACACTGCAAATATAGACGGAGATACTGCATACATTCCTTTTTCTACCTATAAAAAAGTATACAATACGGCCAATAATATTGATTGGATGATGATAACTGCTAATGAAGGTATTGACATTGAGCAAATGGAGAGTGATGTATTGCTAACGCTTAAAAATTTACACAAAGTACACCCCGAAGACGAAAGGGCTTTTGGTTCCTTCAACCTTGGAAAAGAAATTGCGAAGTTTACTGGTTTTTTAACTGGGATGCAGTTTTTAACTTGGTTTGTAGGGATTGCAACTTTAATCGCGGGTGTTTTTGCCATTGGAAATATTCTTTTAATTACCGTAAAAGAACGCACCAAAGAAATAGGAATCCGAAGAGCTTTAGGTGCAACTCCAAAAAGTATCCGACAACAAATTATTTTAGAATCAGTTTTTTTAACCACAGTAGCAGGGATGGTTGGTATAATTATGGGAGCCACTGTTTTAATGATTATTGATACCTTGTTTGGGCAAGGTGAAGACGCAACCCTCGTAAATCCAACTGTAAATATTCCAATTATATTAGCCGCATTTACAGCATTAGTAGTTTTAGGAACATTAATTGGTTTAATTCCAGCGCATATGGCAACAGTAGTGAAACCAATAGAAGCATTAAGAGAAGAATAAAGAGCATTAAACAATCAACAAATCATGAGTAAGAGAGCAAAAATTATTTTAGGAATTATCGTTTTATTTTTTGCAGCCGCATTAGTATGGTTCGGCATGAAAAACAAAAGGAATATCATTCAATTTGAAACAGCAACCCCTTTTAAAACCTCTATTGTAAAAAAGACAGTAGCCACAGGGAAAGTAACTCCTTTAGAAGAAATTGAAATCAAACCACAGATTACAGGGATTATTGATAAAATTTTATTGTTAGAAGGTGCCACTGTTACCAAAGGAGATTTGATTGCAACCGTAAGAGTAGTTCCAAATGAGCAATCTCTATTGAGTGCTAAGGGACGTGTAGACAATGCCAAATTGAGAATTAATAACTCACAAATCACTTACAAAAGAAACAAGCAATTGTTTGATAAAGGAGTAATTGCTAGAGCTGCATACGAATCTGTAGAGCTTGCTTATAATCAAGCAAAGCAAGATTTGAAAAATGCTGAAAACGATTATCAGATTATTAAAAAAGGATATTCTGGATCAGGGGCTACTGCAAACACAAATATTATTGCACAAATGTCGGGTACTGTTTTAGAGATCCCTGTAAAAGAAGGAGATCAAGTAATTCAGTCAAATAATTTCAATGCAGGAACAACCATTGCATCGATTGCAGACATGCGAAAGATGATTTTTGAAGGGAAAGTTGATGAGTCTGAAGTGGGAAAATTAATCAACGGAACCGGTATTGAAGTTTCTATTGGTGCGATTGAAGGAATTAAATTTCCAGCAAAATTAAATTTCATTGCACCCAAAGGTACTGAAGAAGGAGGAGCTGTTCAATTTAAAATTAAAGCAGACGTTACCTTAGATGATAAGTATTTTATTAGAGCAGGATACAGTGCCAATGCGGATATTGTATTGGAAAAAAGAGACAGTGTTTTGTCAATTAAAGAAGCTTTGTTAAAGTTTGATAGAAAGACAGAAGAACCTTATGTAGAAGTTCAAACAGAAGAAGGGAAATTTGAAAAAAGAACCTTAAAACTAGGAACTTCTGACGGTGTTAATATTGAAGTTTTAGAAGGGGTTACACTAGAAGATAAAATTAAAGTTTGGAATAAAGCCAAGAAATCGGATGCCAAAGAGGAGAACGATTAATGAGCAATTCTGATGATTTTGCATAAAAAAAGGAACTCACAACTGAGTTCCTTTTTTTATCTATAATATTTAATAAACTTAATGTTTTCTAGCGAAACATTTTAGCCACTGTGTCTGATTTTTTGCCCTTACTATAATCATAGAAACCTTCCCCAGACTTTATCCCTAATTTACCCGCCATAACCATATTTACTAACAACGGACAAGGGGCATATTTTGGGTTTTTAAAACCATCATGCATCACATTTAAAATGGATAAACAGACATCTAAGCCAATAAAGTCTGCCAATTGTAAAGGTCCCATTGGATGTGCCATTCCTAATTTCATCACGGTATCTATTTCTGTGACACCAGCGACACCATTATATAGTGTTTCAATAGCTTCGTTAATCATTGGCATTAAAATTCGATTGGCAACAAAACCAGGGTAATCGTTCACTTGTACAGGAATCTTATTGATTTCTTTGGATAAGTTTACTGTAAATTTCATCACTTCATCGGACGTGTTGTACCCTCTAATAATTTCCACCAATTTCATAATTGGAACAGGATTCATAAAATGCATCCCAATTACTTTATCGGGTCTGTTAGTAACCGCAGCAATCTGTGTAATAGAAATTGAAGATGTATTGGTTGCCAAAATGGTATCTTCTGGACAAACCTCATCTAGTTCTTTAAAAATTTTGGTTTTTAAAATTGCATTTTCAGTGGCAGCTTCAATAACCAAAGTTGCATTTTTCACCCCATCTTTGATAGATGTGAAGGTCGTTATGTTTGCAAGTGTTTTTACTTTATCAGCTTCAGAAATTTTTTCTTTTGCAACCATTCGATCTAAGTTCTTTGAAATCGTTGCAATTCCTTTCTCTAGTGCAAGCTGAGAAATATCGATTAGTTGTACATTATAATTAAACTGTGCAAAGTTATGTGCGATACCGTTTCCCATAGTTCCTGCTCCAATTACTGCTATATTTTTCATATACTGTTAATTAAAATTCATTCCTAAAAGTCTCCAATTATTTGCAAAATATAGAGCTGTTTGATTAGAAGCAATCAATAATTTGCTGCGCAACTCTTAATGCTTCCGTACCTTGATGTAAAGAAACAATAGGTGTTGTATTTTGCTGAATTGCATTTGCAAAAGATTCCAGTTCATCTAAAATGGCATTATTCCCCTCAACTGTTGGATTATCAAAATAGATTTGCTTTTTAACACCTTCAGCATTTTGCAAAATCATGGCAAAATCATCAGGGTTTTCAGGTACTTCTTTCATGCGAACTACTTCAGCTACTTTTTCTAAAAAATCTACGGATATATAAGCATCTTTTTGAAAAAACCTAGATTTACGCATGTTTTTCATAGAGATTCTACTTGCCGTCAGATTGGCAACACAACCATTTTCAAATTCAATCCTTGCGTTTGCAATATCTGGAGTCTCAGAAATTACCGAAATTGCACTTCCATGTACATTTTTCACTTTGGATTGAACCACTGATAAAATAATATCAATATCATGAATCATTAAATCCAACACAACAGGCACATCTGTACCCCTTGGGTTAAATTCGGCCAATCGATGTGTTTCGATAAACATCGGTTGATTGATTTTTTCGTTTACTGCTGTAAATGCTGGATTGAAACGCTCTACATGTCCAACTTGTCCCTTTACTTGGTGTTTGTCGGCCAATGCGCTAATTGCTTCCGCTTCTGTGACTGTTTTGGTGATTGGTTTTTCAATAAAAACATGGCAGCCGCTCTCAATTGCTTTTTTTGCACAATCAAAGTGAGAGAGGGTTGGTGTAACAATATCAATCACCTCAACAGCAGCAATTAAATCATCAATAGAATCAAATAATTTATAGCCAAATTCTTTAGCAACTTTTGTTGCATTTTCAGTGAATGGATCGTAAAATCCAACCAATTCATATTTTTCAGATTGTTGTAATAAACGTAAGTGAATTTTTCCAAGGTGACCAGCACCTAAAACTCCAGCTTTTAACATAAATGTGTTTTTATTTCATTGCGAGAAGCATCGAATACTCTATAAAGAAAAAGAGTACTTTATTATACTCGCTCATAATGATGTCGTTAAATTTGTATATGACCTTCAAATAAATAAGGAAAATTACACCAACAAATATACAATTTTATAAGATTGTATTTAGATTTATTACTATTTTTAAGGCCTTAGAAAGGAATCAGATTTGAGAGATACATCAAAACATCAAGGACTTAGAAATCAATTAGCTACCGTACTACAAGCAAAAGGAATTACCGACAGAAAAGTATTGAATGCTATTCGTCAAATTCCACGGCATCTTTTTATTGATAGTAGTTTTGAAGATCACGCATACAAAGACAAAGCATTTCCAATTGCAGCAGAGCAAACCATTTCTCAACCCTATACAGTTGCGTTCCAATCGCAAACGCTAGCCATACAACCCAATGAAAAGGTATTGGAAATTGGAACTGGATCTGGATATCAAACGGCTGTTTTATTAGAATTAAAAGCTGCTGTATTTTCTATTGAAAGACAACAAGAATTGTTTAAAAAAACGTCCTTGTTTTTACCGAAATTAGGCTACATACCTAAGAAATTTATTTTTGGTGATGGTTATAAAGGGCTGCCAGAGCAAGCTCCTTTTGATAAAATTATTGTAACAGCTGGTGCGCCATTTGTACCTAAACCATTATTATCACAACTAAAAGTAGGAGGGATGCTTCTCATTCCGGTTGGCGATACTACGCAAATAATGACTTTATTCATTCGGAAATCTGCCAAAGAGTTTGAAAAACAAGAATTGGGCGATTTTGCTTTTGTACCGATGCTAGAAAAGAAAAACTAATTTTATAAAGTGAAGTTATGCTCCATAAAGTATAATAAAGGCATACTGATGGACCCCAATTTTATTTTTCTGAAAAAATAATTACTCCGCTCTTTCCCAATAAGCAGTTTTTCCAAAAAGTGAAATTCCAATATAACCTCTTATTTTTAGCTTATTCGGCTTTTCAAGTAAGATATAACACTTATAGACACTCCCGTTTCTTGGATCTAAAATAGTCCCTCCAGACCATTCATCACCTTTTTTTTCCAAACCATCCAAAATGTTCATACCGAGAATTTTCTGCCCTTTCTTGCTTCCTTCACAGAACTCACAAATAACATCTTGTCTTTTTGGATCCATCACTTGAACTACTTTGGCATACGCTTTTCCTTGATCTTCATAAACTTCGATAACAGAATCAATTTCACCTGTAGCGTCATTTTTAGAATTCCATTTTCCAAATATACTTTGTGCACTTAAGGAGATAGATAGCGTAACGAATAAAAATGTAAAAAGTATTTTTTTCAAAATAAAAGGGTTGTTTTATAGGGTTGCATTAAAATTAGAATTCCACTTTCCTTGCACTCGCATGACTTGCTCTATAACATCGCGAACACAACCTTCGCCTCCTTTTTTATTAGAAATATAGGTGGCAATTTCTTTGATTTCAGCAACAGCATCATTGGGACAGGCTGGCAATCCTACGACATTCATCACCGGATAATCTGGTACATCATCTCCCATATAAAGTACGTTTTCGGGCTGCAAATTGTATTTTTTTACCAATTCTTGGTATTGTTCAATTTTATTATGAGCCCCTAAATAGATGTCCTCAATTCCTAAAGCAGTTAATCGATTTCGAACTCCTTCATTGGTACCACCAGAAATAATACAAACACGATACCCATTGTTTAAGGCTGTTTTCATGGCATAACCATCTTTTACATTCATATGTCTTACCAGTTCACCATCAGGCATAATTGTAAGCATTCCGTTGGTAAGTACACCGTCAACATCAAATATAAATGTCGTAATTTTTGGCAATAATTGTTTGAAACTAATTTCCATTTTGTATAGATTTTGTAACTGTTGTATAGATTTCTTGCTGTTGTTTGTTCAACAGTGCTAAATGTTCGTTTATTGTTCTTTGATCTTTTCTAATTGCAGGACCAGTCTGGGCTTCAGCTGGTGATAGTGTTTCTATTTTGGAAGCTGTTTCTTTAATCAATGGTTCCAAAATCGCAAAAGGAACATTATTTTCTGCACAAATATCACTTCCTATTTTATACATATGATTGGAGAAGTTATTGACAAATACTGCTGCAATATGCAATGCTTTTCGTTGTTCTGAATTGATCGCATATACTTTTTTTCCAATTAAATTGGCCAATAGTTCTAATAGGATATAATCCTTTTCATTTTCAGCTTCCAAACAAAAAGGTACCTCAGAAAAATCAACGATTTTGTTTTTAGAAAATGTTTGTAACATATAGAAAACACCTTTTCTACCTTTGTTATTTAAAGAATTCATTGCAACACTTCCAGAAGTATGGACAACCAATGAATTCGGTATTTTTGATGAAACTTCAGCAATGGCATCGTCAGAAACGGCAATAATTGTAACGTCTGCGTTTGGGATGTCTGTTAAATTTCTTGAATTTATCTTTGTAACAATGACGGCATCGGCTTTTAAAAAAGCCTGATATAAATGTGAAGCCACATTTCCGTCACCAATTATTAGTATAGAGATCATTGCAGCGAAGATATTCAAATTATATAGAAATTTAGATTCGAATTTCTTAAATTCGCTTTATAATTTAAATAACAATGGCGAAGAATAACGATTTTGGAATCAACACCCAATGTGTACACGTTGGTGAAGTAGAAGATAAACAGTTTAAAGGAGCAGTTTCACCTATATATATGGCTACTTCTTATGCTTTTGATGGGGTAGATGTCAAACGATATCCGAGATACTTCAACACACCAAACCAAGAAATGCTTTGTAAGAAAATTGCAGCTTTAGAACATTCTGAAGCTGGATTGATTTTTGGATCTGGAATGGCCGCAATAAGTACCGCATTATTTGCTTTTCTTAAAGCTGGTGACCATATCATTATTCAACAAGTTATCTATGGTGGTACTTATCACTTAATCGTTTCCGAATTTGAAAAGTATGGCATTGAATACTCTTTTACAGATTCCGATCAAGTAGCCGATTTCATTCCACTTATTAAAGAGAATACGAAGGTTTTGTATATTGAAACTCCTTCAAATCCATTATTGGGGATAACGGATATAAAAGCAATTAGTGTTTTAGCAAAAGAGCGAAACATTATTACAATGATCGACAATACATTTGCATCTCCCATTAATCAAACACCTGCCGATTTTGGAATTGATATTGTTTTACATTCTGCAACAAAATATATGGGTGGGCATTCTGATATTTCAGCGGGCGCAATAGCTGCTAGTCAAGCACATATAGATCTTATTTGGAATACGGCCATTAATTTTGGTGGAAATTTAAGTGATCAAACAGTCTGGTTGCTTGAAAGAAGTTTGAAAACCCTAAATATTCGAGTGAAAGAACAAACAAAGAATGCACTTGTTATGGCAACCTATTTAGAGGAAAATAAAAATATTGAACGTGTGTATTATCCGGGATTAAAGAGTCATCCACAATATGAATTGGCAAAATCTCAAATGCATGGTTTTGGTGCCATGTTGTCTTTTGAATTGAAAGAAGGCATGGATGCAATGGACTTTCAGAATAATTTGCAATTGATAAAACCTTCGCTCAGTTTAGCAGGTTTAGAGAGTACTACGGTAAGTCCTGCTCAAACAACACATGCACTTCTTAGTGAAGAAGAACGGTTGGCTAGAGGTATAAAAGAGGGATTAATTCGTTTTTCAGTAGGAATCGAAGAACCAAAAGATCTCATTGCAGATATTGAACAAGCAATCGAAAAAACAAAAAAATGAAGTTAGATATATTAGCTTTTGGGGCACACCCAGATGATGTAGAATTGGGCTGTGGTGCTACGATTGCCAAAGAAATTTCTTTAGGTAAAAGTGTTGGAATTATCGATTTAACACGTGGTGAATTAGGTACTCGAGGTTCTGCTAAATTAAGAGATCATGAAGCTGAAAATGCTGCAAAAATTCTTAAAGTTTCTGTGAGAGAGAATTTAAATTTCGCAGATGGATTTTTCATTAATGATAAAAAACATCAGTTAGAGGTCATTAAAATGATTCGGAAATACCAGCCAGACATCATCTTATGCAACGCTGTTGAGGATCGGCACATTGATCATCCCAAAGGGAGTAGCCTGGTTTCTGATGCTTGTTTTTTAAGTGGACTCATGAAAATTGAGACTGACATTGCTGGAATTCAACAGGAGAAATGGCGCCCAAAACAAGTGTATCATTATATACAATGGAAAAATAGTTCACCCGATTTTGTGGTGGATGTAAGTGGTTTTTTAGATCTAAAAACAAAAGCCGTTTTAGCATATTCATCTCAGTTCTTTGATCCAAATAGTAAGGAACCAGAAACGCCAATTACGAGTAAAAATTTTATAGATAGTATTCACTACAGAGCAAAGGATTTGGGGCGTTTAATCGGTGTAGACGCTGCAGAAGGCTTTACTACAGAACGTTACGTTGCCGTTGAAAATTTAAGTAAATTAATTTAATTTTTTCTTTCGTTACAATAGAAAAAACGATTATATTTGCACCCGAAATTACATGGTGGTTGTAGCTCAGTTGGTTAGAGTATCGGTTTGTGGTACCGAGGGTCGCGGGTTCGAATCCCGTCTTCCACCCAAAGCCAAAGCCCAGTAAATACTGGGTTTTTGGCATATTTTTACCGCTCTGCAAAGCTTGTGTTTTTTGGAAACGTCCCTAAAAACGTCCCTAAAATACAACTTAAAAAATGTCAAAAACACTTTTAAAATTCAATGATGGGTGCACTTGCACGCAACCTGCTATTATCCCAAAAAATTGGAAGACAGACTGGAAAGAACTGCTTTTAAAAGATTGGAAGCTCCAGTACTATTTCTTTGATCCTGCTTTTAAAGATGACCAGTTTGATTATATTGGAAGCCCCTAAAAAAAATATGATGAAAAATGTGCAAAAAATTGTTAAAGGAAATGCTAGGATTAAAAACGAACAAACAATTCCGGTTTTTGTGATTACTTTTCTCATGGCTTCTAGGTTTTAAAATGTGAATACACTTCAAAAGTAGGGGAGATGTAAGCTGCTATTTTAGTTTTTTAGAATTCGTTGCTACTGCTTTAGAATTCGTTCACAGAAATTCTTTCTTAAAGGTTTTTCAGTAGCTTTAGTTGTTTCGTTTAGACCAGTAGATTAAGAGTTGAGTTTTTCTTTCAAGTACTTTGCGGTATATGATTTTTTATTTTTGATCAATTGCTCTGGAGTTCCTTCAAAAATAAGTGTTCCTCCATTTTTTCCACCGTCCAAACCTAAGTCTATAATATAATCGGCGCATTTTATGAGTTCTATATTGTGTTCAATAACCAATATGGAATGTCCTTTTCCTATTAAAGCTTCAAAGGATGCTAATAGTTTTTTAATATCATGAAAATGCAAACCTGTTGTAGGTTCATCGAAAATAAAGAAGGTTTTATCTTTGGTCGTTCCTTTTACTAAGAATGATGCCAATTTAATTCTTTGCGCCTCACCTCCTGAAAGGGTTGATGAAGACTGCCCTAATTTCACATAGCCCAATCCAACATCTTGTAAAGGTTTTAGTTTTTGCGATATTTTCTTTTCTCCATTGTCTGTAAAAAAGTCTACAGCATCATCAATGGTTAAATTTAAAATATCATCAATGTTTTTTTGATCTATTTTGATTTCTAAAACTTCTTTTTTAAATCGTTTTCCTCCACAGGTATCACATTCCAAATGCACGTCTGCCATAAATTGCATTTCGATGGTCACTTCTCCTTCTCCTTTACAAATTTCGCAACGTCCACCTTCTACATTAAAAGAAAAATGTTTGGGTTTGTAGTTTCTTATTTTTGATAATTTAGAATTTGAAAACAACGCACGAATATCATCATAAGCTTTTATATAGGTTACAGGGTTTGAACGTGAGGAACGTCCAATCGGATTCTGATCTATAAACTCTACATTTTTTAAGGTCTCAAAATCTCCAGTAATACTAGTATGTTGTCCTATTTTATTTCCATAACCGGTCAATTTTTTTTGTAGTGATGGATATAAGATATTCTTTACCAACGTACTTTTCCCAGAACCAGAAACTCCAGTAATAACGCTTAAACTATTTAAAGGAATCGTAACATCGATATTTTTAAGGTTATTTTCTCTTGCCCCAACAATTTTAATTTTATTGTTCGATTTCCTTCTTTTAGTTGGAACTTCAATTTTTAAATCTTCGTTCAAGTATTTTGCAGTTAAAGAGTCTGATTTTAAAATATCATTAAACGTTCCTTCAGCAACCACGTGACCCCCAAAAGTTCCTGCTTCTGGACCAATATCTATAATATAATCTGATTCTTTCATGATGTCTTCATCATGCTCTACAACAACAACCGTATTGCCTAAATCTCGTAAATCTTTTAAAACACCAATCAATCTTTCGGTGTCTTTTGGATGCAGACCTATACTCGGCTCATCTAAAATATACATAGAGCCTACTAAAGAACTTCCTAATGAAGTAGCTAAGTTAATTCGTTGACTTTCTCCTCCCGAAAGGGTATTTGAGGTTCTATTGATCGTTAAATAATTTAACCCCACATTATTAAGAAATTGCAACCTATTGTTGATTTCAATTAATAAGCGTTTCCCAATTTTTTGTTCGTATTTATCTAATTGTATCTTCTTAAAAAATGCTGCCAATTCATCTAATGGGAGCGTTACGAGATCTGAAATTGTTTGGTTGTTAATTTTTACAAATTCGGTTTCCTGACGTAGGCGTTTTCCGTTACAAGTAGTACATTTTGTTTTTCCGCGATAGCGCGATAACATTACTCGATTTTGAATTTTATAGCTTTTTTCTTCTAAAACGGTGAAAAAGTGATGAATTCCATGAAACCTTTTGTTTCCATTCCAAACAAGCTCTTTTTGTTTGTCGGTCAACTGAAACCAGGGTTTGTGAATTGGAATATCAAATTCAAAGGCTACACTTATTAAGGATTCTTTATAGTGAATATAAGATGGAGTTTTAAATGGAAAAATAGCATCATCATAAATCGATAATCCCGTATTTGGAATGACTAAATCCTCATCAATACCTACAACATTCCCATACCCTTCACAAGTTGGGCAAGCACCATACGGGTTGTTGAAACTAAATAAATGGGTGTTGGGTTCTAAAAAAGAGAGGCCATCTAAATCAAATTTATTGCTAAATTCTGTTGTTTTCTTTTTTTCTAAATCTTCAATGAAACAAATTCCTTTCCCTTCAAAAAAGGCAGTTTGTATGGCATCTGCAACTCGGTTATAAAAATCTTCATTGTCTTTTGTGATAATTCGATCGACCACTAAAAACAAATCTTCGTTGTTATATTCATCAACAATAAAGTTTCCAATTCTAACTACGTTTTCCTTCCACTTCAAACGGGCATACCCTTGTTGTTCTAGAACTTGTAAAAGGGTTTTTAAATCTCGTCCTTCATCAATAACAATAGGAGCCAATAAAAGTAATTTTATGTTTTCGTTGCATTTTTTTACAAAATTCACCACATCTGATACCGTGTCTTTTTTTACTTCGTTTCCTGAAATAGGAGAAAATGTTTTTCCAATTCTGGCAAACAATAATTTAATATAATCATAAATCTCTGTGGATGTACCAACGGTAGAACGCGGATTTGTGGAGTTTACTTTTTGTTCAACAGCAATTGCTGGAGCGATTCCTTTTATGTAATCTACTTTTGGCTTGTGCAATTTGCCTAAAAACTGCCTCGCATACGAACTCAAACTTTCTACATAGCGTCTTTGACCTTCTGCATACAGTGTATCAAAAGCCAATGAAGATTTTCCTGAGCCAGATAATCCAGTGATCACTACCAACTTATTTCGTGGAATTACAACATCAATGTTTTTTAAATTATGGAGTTTTGCTCCTTTAATGATGATGTTTTGTTTGGGGTCAATCGTAGAAATATCTGCTTTCATTTATAAAAAAATATAAGCGTTAAAAATACCACTTTTCAAAGTCTTAAATTCATAAATTAAAATGAAATTTGTCAAAAAAGTTGCTA
Source organism: Polaribacter sp. (assembly GCA_018663625.1). Classification (GTDB taxonomy): domain Bacteria; phylum Bacteroidota; class Bacteroidia; order Flavobacteriales; family Flavobacteriaceae; genus Polaribacter. The sequence continues at coordinate 123,512 of JABJPX010000001.1, forward strand.
AATTGGATAAAAATAAAGATATTTGAATTCTTTAACACTCATAAATAAAACGCCTATACTAAAAAATTACTTTTAATTATTAAAATAATAATAGAAACGAAAAGCGCCATGCTTTTCAAAAAGTAATTTGATGATGCGTAAAAACTCGACCCCAGATAGTACCCTAGTAAGTGATTTTATTAATGGCTGTGAAACTTCCCTAGAAATATTAATTAAAAGACACAAACAACGTCTGTATAGCTTTATATATAGTAAAGTTTTAAATAGAGACATTGCTGAAGATGTTTTTCAAGATACTTTTATCAAAGTAATTCGAACCCTTAAAAAAGGGAATTACAATGAAGAAGGAAAATTTCTTCCTTGGGTAATGCGAATTGCTCATAATTTGGTAATAGATCATTTCAGAAAAACAAACAGAATGCCAACCTTCAAAAATACAGATGAATTTGATATTTTTTCTGTGATTGGGGATGGAAATTTAAATGCTGAGAAAAAAATGATTCAAGAACAAATTCATACAGATGTAAGAGCGTTGATTGAAGAATTACCAGAGGAGCAAAAAGAAGTTTTAATAATGCGGATGTATAGAGATATGAGCTTCAAGGAAATAAGCGAAAACACAGGAGTAAGTATCAATACCGCTTTGGGAAGAATGCGGTATGCTTTGATGAATATGAGAAAATTAATAGAGAAAAATAAAATTATATTAGTCAATTAACAATAAAAGTAAAAGTGCCTCGTTACTTGTTTATATCGAATCTATTAAACAAAAATGTATGATGCAACTTTACCCTAAAAAGTCATTTGATATTCAAATGCAACCTAAAAAAGAAACAATTCAATTTTTGATTCATTTTTCCAAATCACTCACCATTGTAAAAACGGAATCAAAAAACTTCATTGAATTGAATTTGAATTAATGCAGAAAAAGTTCCAACATTTGTTGGAACTTTTTTTATTTTAAGGATTGAGGATTGAGAATTGATGTTACTTTTTATAGTACGCATCTAAAACGGACTTTCTACCAATCGTTTTGGTAATGATGTCTTTCTCTAAATCCCAACCTCTTGCCGGAGAATATTCTCTTCCATACCAAATAATTTGCAAGTGCAAATCATTCCAAAGCGCTTCTGGAAACAAACGTTTTGCATCTTTTTCTGTCTGAGCTACATTTTTACCATTGGTTAAATTCCAACGAAATAGTAATCTATGAATGTGGGTGTCTACTGGAAATGCTGGCACACCAAAAGCTTGACTCATCACTACACTGGCTGTTTTATGTCCAACAGCAGGAAGCTCCTCCAAACCTTCAAAAGATTGGGGTACTTCGCCATTGTATTTTTCAATGAGAATTTTAGACAGCCCATAAATCCCTTTTGATTTCATTGGAGACAATCCACAAGGTCGAATGATTTCTTTGATTTCTTCCACTGACATCTTTACCATATCAAACGGGTTGTCTGCTTTGGCAAAGAGTAAGGGGGTAATTTTATTAACCCGAACGTCTGTACATTGTGCAGATAATAAAACGGCAATTAGTAATGTATAAGGATCTTTATGGTCTAAAGGTATTGGAATTTCTGGATAGAATTCTTCCAAGGTATCGATTACAAATTGTACTTTTTCTGACTTGTTCATTTTTATTGTTGCAAAGTTTCAAAAAGTTGAAGTTACAAAGTTAATCTAAAACTTTAATTACTGCACGAATAAATACTTTATCACTTTTGTATCTTTGTGAATAAAAAATATAAAAGATGACTACATTAAAAATAGGGGAGAACGCTCCAAATTTTGAAGCAAAGGATGAAAAAGGCAACACAATTCAGTTGTCTGATTATGCTGGAAAAAAATTAGTTTTATTTTTCTATCCCAAAGCAAGTACGCCAGGTTGTACAGCCGAAGCATGTGATTTAAGAGATAATTACGAAGCTTTTTTAGCAAAAGGATATGCTATTTTAGGTGCAAGTGCAGATGCTGCGAAACGCCAACAAAATTGGATTAATAAGCATGAGCTTCCATTTCCATTATTAGCCGACGAAGACAAAACGGTTATCAATGCTTTTGGTGTTTGGGGCCCTAAAAAGTTTATGGGAAAAGAATATGATGGCATTCACAGAACTACTTTCGTTATTGATGAAAATGGTGTAATAGAAGACATTATTTCAAAAGTAAAAACCAAAGCACATGCAGCACAAATTTTAGGCTAAGCAATGCGATTTATTTAAAATTGCATTCCTATTTTAAAATTTAAGACCCTACCCGTCATAAAATTAGGAACACCAAATTGGGTTTTGGAATACACATCCCGAACCCAAGTGTTTGTAATGGCATTTTGAATATCAAACATATTAAAGAGTTCTAGCCCTGCAGTTAGCTCTTTGAAGTTTGATAGAAATCCTGTTGTAAATTGTTTTTTTGCGCTTGTAAAGACATAGGAAACCCCTAAATCGGCTCTTTTATAATCTCGCAAACGGTTTTGAAAATTATACGGGTTTGAATATGATGGAGAACCTCCTGGAACACCAGTATTGAATACTAAATTTAAATAGGCTTTTAAATCAGGTAGGTTAGGAACGTAGTCTTGGAATAAAATACCAAATTTTAATCGTTGATCGGAGGGACGTGCAATATTTCCTTGATTGTCAATGTTTTCCATGGTCTTTAAATACCCCAAACTCACCCAGCTTTCACTTCCAGCAATAAATTCGCCATTTAATCGAACATCCACTCCAGAAGCAAATCCAGTGGTCTTATTGTCTGCTCTGTATCGAATTCTTACATTGTCTATGGAATAGGCATTAATATTACTTAAATCTTTATAATAGATTTCTGTTGTGAGTTTAAAAGGGCGCTCCCACATTTGAAAACTATAGTCCATACCAGAGACAAAATGAATTGATTTTTGTGCTTTCACATCGACATTTAATTGGCCATTATAATCTTTTAGTTCTCTGTAGGAAGGGGGCTGTGAATACCAACCGCCTGATACTCGAAATAACATGTCTTGAGACCAGTCTGGCTTGATGGCAAACTGCCCTCTTGGACTTATTGTTACTTGATTTTTTGAAGGAACTCCATTACCAGTTACCTTCCAGTTTTGTGCTCGTACACCAACACTGTACCAAATTTCATGATCTTTCCAAGAACGCTTTTCATTCAATTGTATAAAACCCGAAACACGATTTATTTGCACATTGTTGTCTGCCCTTATATTTTGATAGGGAAGAATAGGACCTTCAAAAGAAACATAGGGTTGGTTGTTTCCTGCGGTCAACGGTGGACGCACCGAAAAACCTAATGAATCTATGATTTCCCATTCTCGGATACGGTCTTTGATATCTTCATGTTGGTATTTAAGTCCAGCAGAGATTTCTAAAGATTCTTTTTTGTAAGTTCCTTTTAATTGAAAATTACTAATCAGTGCATCGAGATCATTTCTTGCATGGTTTAATTGTGAACCAATTCCTTCAGAAAATTCAACTTCTCCAAAATCTTCTGAACCAACATTGGCATCAACTTCTCCTAAATTATAGGCCGCTGCAATATCAAAATATTCTTCTTCTTGTGTATTGTAACTTGAGGCTGTTGCAGTAAGATCGATTGCATCATTCACTTCATAATTTGCAGAAAGTGCTCCAAATAAGGTGAGATAATTGTTTTTTTCCTGTCCGTCATAAAAAACGGTTAATTCTATGGGGGCATTTACAGTTCCAAAACGAGTTCTTCTCGAAATTGGTGTGTAATTGTAATTATTTAAGGAAAAATTCCCCAAAAAGTTAAGTGTGAATGCATCCGTGGCTTTGTATGACAGAAACGATTGTACATCTGTAAATCGAGGTTTAAAGTTGGTTTCTACTTGTTTGCTATTTACAAAAAGGCTGTTGTCTCGATATCGAATTCCTGTAATTGCACTTAATTTTTTATCTAAAAACTGCCCTTCTAAAGTAATGCTTCCTCCCAAAATACTAGCATCTATGGTTGTGGCTCTTTCTTTTGCATCTCGGTAAGTAATGTCTAAAACAGAGGACAATTTGTCTCCATATTTTGCCTGAAACCCACCTGCCGAAAAGTTGATGTTCTTTACCAGATTTGAATTCACAAAACTCAATCCTTCTTGTTGTCCGGATCGAATGAGAAAAGGTCTATAAATTTCGATTCCATTGACGTACACGAGGTTTTCATCAAAATTCCCCCCTCTAACATTGTATTGTGTACTTAGCTCGTTGTTATTATTTACCCCTGGAAGTGTCATTAAAACATTTTCTACTCCTGCATTTGGACCGATAATATTCTTTGCTTTTAATACATCAATTTTGGTAACTCCTGCAGCATTCTTTTTATTATTTTTAAGAACAATTTCCTTTAATACTTCTGTTTTTGGAGTTAATATTGGCGAAAAACGCATCACATTTTTACTGGTTGCTGTAATCTCTTTTGTAAATGAATAATGTGCAATATGACTGTAAGTAATTGTGATGCTCTGGTTTAAAGGAATTCGTATGCTGTAATTTCCATTTTTATCGCTGGTGGTTCCAAAGGTTTTGAATTGAATATTCACTCCCTCGATAGACTGTTTTTTTGTGTCTTTGATAACACCTCTTAAAATTGTTGTAGTCTGTGCATACATCAGTGTAGGCAGCAAGATCAAAATGAAAAGTATTTTTTTCACGTAAATTGTGGAATTATATGTTGAACTATTTTCTATAAAACGTTCTTATTAGTGTATTCGTATTTAATACATTGTCTAAAACTACAAGTTTAAAGATATGTTTACTGCCTACCAATTTTTTATCCTTAAAATTATAGGTTAAGATGCCTTTTTTATGGTTGTACTCCATTAATATCCATTCATCATCAATCGTAGCTAGATAATTCTTAATACCAGAATCTGCATCAGAAACTTTCACTTTTAAGGTTGTTGCATTCGAAATCCATTGTTCATCCTTAAAATATAATGGGGTTAATTCAGGTGCTAATGTGTCTAATAACAATTGGTAATTCCCTAAGGATTTTGTGGTTGTATAAAAGGTACTGTCTTTTTTTCGGGTGTATTGGTACCTTGGGTATTTTTTGTAATCAACATTTGCAATATATAATTGTGATTTTTCCTTTTCTGTATATTTTGAAACATCAAATGTTAACGTATAGCTTTTATCTAGTGGGATTGTAGGTTGATGAACTTTTACGACCCCATTTTCTTTTCTTAAATCTAAAAAGCAATCCTCGTAAAAGGTGTTTTTGGGAAATGCAACGGTAAAATCTTCTAAAGTAAATTTCTGAAATGCTTTTGCACTAATTTTATAGGCGGTTGTATCTTTTGTTTTTGTAAATAATGCATTGCTATTAATCCCTTTAATTGGTATTTCTAAAATACTTTTATTCCCTTTAAAATCTTTTGCGATTACCTTTACTTGGTAATTAGCATTCGCTGCTACTAGGATTTTTCCATCATTTACTAAGTCTTTATATATGGACAGTCCATTTTTATCTACTCGATGCGTTTTTTGAATTCGTTGTTTGTACGTCTTAAAGTGAGGGTAATCAACAAGTAAGTTGATGAGTTTACTTTCTGAGAAAGAAAAAGTAGTCACATCGTGATAATATACTCTTTTACCATTGACGAACATTTCCAAACTATAAATTCCATTTTTGTTATTCGCATTGTTTAAACGATCAAAAACACGAACACCAATACCAATGAGTCCATTAGAGGAAAATCGATTTGTTTTATAAACGCCTTTTGCTATTTTTTTTATGGGAAGTGCCACATTTAAATTGTTTTCATTAATTCGTGAAGCACTGTTTAATGCATAAATCATCAATGATTGAAAAACGGGAGGAATATCATCTTCGGGACAGATCCCTAAAAGCATTGGGTTTACAACTTTTTCAGTTAAAGTATTTCTTATTTCAAAATGCAAATGAGGTCCACTCGAACCTCCTGTATCTCCAGTATAAGCAATGACATCTCCCTTTTTTATAGGAAATTGATCTTCCTTTAAATAGAGATTCCCTGCGGTGTTCTTTTTAGTTTTGTATTGATATTCTTTTACATATTTTTCTATGTCATCTGCATATTTACTTAAATGTGCATAGACAGAGGTATATCCATTTGGATGCGTAATGTAGATTGTTTTTCCATAACCAAACTGCGCTATTTTAATACGAGAAACATAGCCATCTGCCACTGCATAGGCATTTAAACCTTCTTTGCCTCGTGTTTTAATATCAATACCAGAATGAAAATGATTGCTGCGAAGTTCTCCAAAAGTACCCGATAATATAAGCGGAATGTCTAAAGGGCTTCTAAAGTAGTTTTTCGGGTATTTATCTTGACCAAATCCCAAAAAAGAAAGGAATAAAAGCGTGAAAGGAATGTATTTCATTGAAAGCGTAAAATTTTAGCTAAAATAGGGAAATTTGACGGTAGTTATTAACTTCTTGAAATTCAATTAGTAACTAAAAAACCAATTAAACCTTGTAGAATGAAAAAAGAATATTAACTTTGTTTCTATAGTTTTTTCTAAAAGTTAAAATGAGCATACCATTAGAAGCAATTCATTTACTGGAAGATAAGTTGAAAAACTTATTTTCAAATTATGAATTTTTAAAAAATGAGAATGAAATATTGCTTCAAAATGCATCAATGTATCAACAGAAGCTTTTAGAACAGCAACAATTAATAGAAGGACAAAAGAAACAATACCATCTTTTAAAAATTGCAAAAACTATTGAAGGCAGTAAAGAAAATACAAGAGAGACAAAACTCAAAATAAATACTTTAATTCGAGAAATCGATAAGTGTATCATTCAATTGAATGCGTAAGTTCATTATATTGTGGGAAAATTAAAAATAAACGTCGTGATAGCAGGAAGAACCTATCCTTTGAGTGTTAACAATACACAAGAGGAAGAGGGCATGCGTAAAGCAGCGATAGCGATAAATACTTTAATTAAGAATTACGAGCAAAATTATGCCGTTAGCGACAAACAAGATGTTTTAGCAATGTGTGCACTTCAGTTCGCTTCAAAATTAGAAATTTCACAATTAGAAGAATCAGCAACAGATGCCGAAGTATTAGATAAAATAAAGGCGCTTACCCAATTGGTAAATACGCATTTAGAATAAGTTTTCTTTAAGATATTAATAACATACTGCCTACGTTAGTAATTTGTTTGATAAACTCAACACGAATCTATTATGAAGGATAAGTCTTAGTTGCTAAAGCATGCCATCTTAGAATGGACCCTTGATCAACTAGTTAGTCCTATAAATACCATAATGGAGTTTATATAAACCCAACTGATGTAGGCTTTTTTATACACTAAATTTAAATTATGGAAGAAATGATATTTCCCATCAGCGTGGGAATTTTAATAGGAATTGTTCTTGGTTTTTTAATCCTGAAAATTGCAGAAAAAGCAAAAGGAAAAAAAGCATTAAACAGAACTAAAAGAGAAGCAGCTGCAATTTTAAAACAAGCTAAAATTGATGCTGAGTCTACAAAAAAAGATAAAATTCTTCAAGCAAAAGAGAAGTTTATTGAATTAAAATCGGAACACGAAAAAGTAATTTTATCGCGTGAAAAGAAAATATCAGATGTTGAAAAAAGGATTCGTGATCGAGAATCTCAAGTAGCCTCTGAAGTAGATAAGAACAAAAAACTGAATCGCTCTTTAGAACAAAAAGAAAGAGATTATGATTTTAAACTTGATTTTTTAGATAAGAAAGAAAGTGAGTTAGAGAAAAACCATAAGCGTCAAGTAGATATGCTTGAGCAAATTTCTGGTTTGTCAGCAGACGAAGCTAAAAAAGAATTAATTACTTCATTAAAAGATGAAGCAAAGGCAGACGCAATGGCCTTTGTTCAAACCACCATTGAAGAGTCTAAATTAACTGCAGAACAAGAAGCACGTAAAGTAGTTCTTGGAACCATACAAAGAGTAGGTGTAGAGCAAGCTGTAGAAAATTGTGTTTCTGTTTTTAACTTAGAATCAGATGATGTAAAAGGAAGAATTATTGGTAGAGAGGGAAGAAACATTAGAGCCATAGAAGCTGCAACAGGGGTAGAAATCATTGTTGACGATACTCCAGATGCAATTATTTTATCTTGTTTTGATCCTATTCGAAGAGAAATTGCACGTTTGTCATTGCATAAATTAGTGACTGATGGAAGAATTCATCCTGCAAGAATTGAAGAAGTAGTTGGAAAAACAGAAAAACAAATTACACAAGAAATTATTGAAGTTGGTAAACGTACTGTAATCGATTTAGGTATTCATGGATTACATCCTGAACTGATAAAAGCAGTCGGTAGAATGAAATACCGTTCTTCTTACGGACAAAACTTATTGCAACACTCGAGAGAAGTTGCAAACCTTTGTGGAATTATGGCCTCAGAAATGGGCTTAAATGCTAAGGTAGCTAAGCGTGCAGGATTGTTACATGATATCGGTAAAGTTCCCAATGAAGAAAGTGAATTGCCACATGCATTGTTAGGAATGCAATGGGCAGAGAAATACGGAGAAAAACCAGATGTTTGTAATGCCATTGGTGCCCATCATGATGAAATTGAGATGAAGAGTTTGATCTCTCCAATCGTTCAAGTTTGTGATGCGATTTCAGGTGCGAGACCAGGCGCAAGAAGACAAGTATTAGATTCGTATATTCAACGATTAAAAGACTTAGAAGATATTGCTTTTGGTTTTACAGGAGTACAGAAGGCCTATGCTATACAAGCTGGTCGTGAATTGCGAGTGATGGTAGAAAGTACGAAAGTAAATGATGCCAAAGCATCAGAATTATCATTTAGTATTTCTCAGAAAATACAGAATGATATGACCTATCCAGGACAAGTAAAAGTAACGGTAATTCGAGAAACAAGAGCTGTGAATGTTGCTAAGTAATTGAAACGATACTATAAAATTAAAAATCCTGCTTTTCGCAGGATTTTTTTATTTCCGGGGATGAAACTTTTCTATTGTATCCTGTAAGTCGCTTTTGTCTAAATGTAAGTAGACCTCAGTAGTGGTAATACTTTCATGACCTAACATTTGTTGAATTACTCGTAAATCGGCGCCACCTTTTAAGAGATGTGTTGCAAATGAATGGCGAAAGGTATGCGGACTAATTATCTTTTCAATCTTAGCTTTTAATGCCAGGTTTTTTAAAACAATAAAAACCATTTGTCGACTCAGACCATTGCCTCTTCGATTTAGAAATAAGGTATCTTCAAAGCCTTTGTTGGGGTTGATGGTATTTCTAAAATGAAAAACATACCCATTTATTAATTTTTGAGTGGAACTATGAATGGGGATAAAACGCTGCTTATTCCCTTTACCAATGACTCTTATGAACCCTTCCTCAAAAAAAAGATCTGATATTTTTAAAGAAATTAACTCACTAACACGCAATCCACAGCTATACATCGTTTCAAGCATTGTTTTATTCCGTTCCCCTTGTGGATGACTCAAGTCAATGGCAGCAATAATCGTATTAATTTCGTCTATAGATAGCGTATCTGGAAGTTTTACCCCTAATTTGGGGATTTCTATTAAATCGGTTGGATTGGTAGTTCTGTAGTCTTCAAAAATTAAATAATCAAAAAAACTTCTGAGTCCAGAGGTTATTCTTGCCTGACTTCGAACGGCTACTTTTTTCGCTATTTCGTATATAAATTGTTGAAGGATATTTTCATCAATAGCAATAGGAGAGACGTCAATTTCATTGGCCTCTAAAAAAACAACAAGCTTAGTTAAATCCCTTGTATAGTTTTCTATGGTGTTGGTAGAAAGCCCTCTTTCAATTTTTAAAAAAAGTTGAAAATCGATAATTGCGTTTTGCCAGTTCATACAGATAAAAATAGGCATAAATAAACAAAAACAGTTGCGAATAATTATAAATATAAATCCATTTTTTTTAAAATAATATTCATACTATTCGATTTGGTATCAGTTATCATACAATGGGGGCTTCAATAAATAGTATTAATAATAATATTTCAGTTAATAGATCAAATCAATTAAAAGTGAGATCATATTTTAGTTTTGCAGCAGTATTTATATTGTAATAATTTAAAATTTATTTAAAAAAGGAAGCTATAATGCTTCCTTTTTTTATTTATATATTATTTTAGCTGTATGAAATTATTAATTTTAAACGGCCCTAACCTTAATTTATTAGGAAAAAGAGAACCAACTATCTACGGTTCAGAAACTTTTGAAGCTTATTTGAAGGTTTTGCAAGCCAAATATCCCGACATTGAGTTGCATTATTTTCAATCGAATATCGAAGGAGAACTTATAGATAAATTACACGAAGTAGGCTTTAGCTATACCGGTATTGTTTTAAATGCTGCGGCTTATACGCATACCTCAGTAGGAATTGGAGATGCTGTTAAAGGCATTGAAATTCCAGTGATAGAAGTTCATATTTCTAATGTGCATGCAAGAGAGGCGTTTAGACATCAGAGTTTTATCGCTCCAAACGCAAAAGGAGTCATTGCTGGTTTCGGACTAAAAAGCTATGATTTAGCGATCGAGAGTTTTTTATAAATCCAAACGCATTTTAATATCTGCGCGTTCATAGTGAACATCCTCTTCTAATGCTACTTCTTCAAAACCTATTTTTTTGTAAAGATATATCGCTGCAATCAGAGATCTGTGAGAATAGAGTGTAATGCTTTTCCACTGTTGTTTTCTTGCAAACGCAATGCAATAGTCCATTAGTTGCAATCCTATTTTTTTTCCTTGGTAAGCTGGTTTTACCGCCATTTTACTCAATTCAAAAAAATCACCTTGATTGATCAAGGCAACGGTTCCCACTATTTCCGTGTTTATTTTTGCGAAAAAGATAAATCCGCCATTTTTAAGAATGTACTCTTTTGGATTGCTAAGTACCTTTTCATCGTAGGGTTCTACATAGAAATACTTTTCAAGCCATGCGACATTTAGGGTATAAAAATGGGGTGCATATTCCGGTTCAAATGGAATGATGTCGATGGTAAATGGATTCAATTTTAGTTATAATTTTTTGTTGATAATTTCCATCATTTTAAGTTCTAAACTGCAGGTTTTTTGGTAGATGCTTTCTGCCTTTACTAAAATATCTTTGGCAAACTCTCGGTCTTTAATATCTTTTGCATTGATCTTCACATTAAAATAAGCACCTGTTACAGCTGTTTTTGCACAAAGCACTCCAACACCACCATCTGATAAGGAATTTTGAATACCGTGTTCCATCATGGCAAGCATTACTTCAATAGAATTGTATGCGGTTTCCATTACTTTATATGGAATTTCTGTTGCATATTTGGTAGCATTCTCTATAGCTTCTTTACGAGTTTTAATTTCTTCTGCATTTGTTTTCGGTAATCGAAATCCGTCGATAATTTTATTAAATGCATGGGTATCTTCATCTACTAAAAACAACAGGTCATTTTTATATTTTTGACCTTTTACGGCCCAATCTGAAAAAAATTCCCATTGTGCATCCCATCCTGCTTTGTGCGCAGAAAGATTGGCCACCATAGTGCCTAATGAAACTCCTAAAACACCAACATAGGCGGCAATACTTCCTCCACCAGGTGCCATTGATTCAGAAGCTGTTTCTTCTGCAAAATCTGCAACCGTAAAATCGATTAGTTTTTTATCCGCAGCTGCATTCATCACATATTCTATAATTCTTTCTTGTGGATTGAAGGGTTTTAAATCATCTAATCCCAAAGATTTAATGGCTATTTTTATTTTTTCTTTTTCCGAAACACCCAAAGAACGTTGCTGCTTTTTTAAGTAAAAATCGGCAGCATCTAACATGGCTTGTAAAGGTACTAAACCTACTAATTCAGAGCCTGTGACACGCAAGCCACGTTTTGTAGCGGATAAGGTAGTCTCATAAAAGGCCTCATGCATAGATGTGATACTGATGTTTGTAAGGTTGTACGATATTTGTGCTATGCCATATTCTTCAATAAACCATCCAATTCCTTTAACGGCTTTTAGTTTTCCTGGTATTTTTTGTGGAACACCATTTGTGTCCAATACTTTTTTACCATTCACCATTTTTATACGCCCGTTCTCTCGAATATCAAATGCAATTGCATTGGCTCTTCTGGTAGATGTTGAATTTAAATTTACATTGTAAGCAATTAAAAAATCTCTTGCAGAAATAGCAATTACACCAGATTTTTTCACTTGAGTATTGTAGACTGTAGGCCCAAAATCTGGTTTCCAATCTGGTTTTGAAAATTTCTCTTTCAATCCTTCATATTCTCCTGATCGAACGGTTGCCAGATTTTTACGATCTTCTGAAGTCGCTGCATTTTCATAAAAATAGCCTGATATGCCTAATTCTTCGCCAACACGCTTTCCAAGCATGTGTGCATAGGCGGCTGTTTCTTCCATAGAAATGTTTGCAATGGGTACTAATGGACAAACATCGGTAGCACCAAATCTTGGGTGTTCTCCGGTTTGATTGCTCATATCAATCAACTCAGCAGCTTTTTGTATCAATAGAAAAGCAGCTTCAATGACCTCTTTTGGAGCTCCAACAAATGTAATGACTGTTCGGTTGGTTGCCTTTCCAGGATCAACATCTAATAGCTTAACACCTTTTACTGTAATTACGGTATTTGCGATGGCATGAATTTTTTTCAAATCACGACCTTCACTAATGTTTGGTACACATTCTATAAGTTGTTTTTTCATTTTAATTGTTTTTTATATTATAAAATAATCAGGTTTATCTCAGAAAAACGTTGTTTACCTTACTGATTTGACGTTGAAAAATGGTGTTGTAAATAGACATATCTTACTATTAGAAATACCAGAAAGGGAAAGATTGCATAAGGAAATGACTGAATTCCAAGAATCCAAAAAAGGAGCATTGAAATCAATAGAACCGTTACAAATTTAAAGTATGTAGCAAACCATTGCTTTGATTTCTTTTTCAAAAATAAAAATGCCACTAAAAGGTTGGGAGCGAAGGCCCATAAAAAATTAAAGTTGTTCGGGGTGGTAGCATGGTCTGTGAAAAACCAAAGAAAGAGGATAAAAACTCCAATGACACCCGAAGTAAATAGGATTAAAAAATCAAACCATTTTGTTCTATTCCTTTTGTGATAGTCTTTATAAGTGATCCACAATCCTAGTAATGAAAGAAGTCCAAAAACAAACAAAGGGCTTATAATTTGGGCTTTATAGGATTGTTTGCTATGCTTTAAGAGCACTTCTTCTCTTTTAACTAAATTTATTTTTTTTCCATCCTGGATGCGAGTAGCTACTTTGAACTTCTGAAAGACATAGTTTGGCAAATACATATATTGTGCTTCGGTTGCTATTGCATCTAATTTGTTCCCTAAGGCAAGATTGATTCCGAAACTGCCCCAAGTATTCCAAGGAATTTCTTCTCGCATTAATGCTCTTAAACTATAATTTTCTTGCGATTGATGAAGTGCATCAAAGGTTACAAGATCGCCTAGCACAGTCGTAGTGATGTCTCTTAATTTTGTAGCGCAATTATTAAAATAAGGATCATACAAATAATCGCGATTTTCTGGAGCAGCATTGTTTTCTAAATAGAGAAAAAAGGCCTGTCTTTCTGACTGATTTAAGTTTAACACTTGTTGCTGAACATTTCTTTTTTGGTAATTATAGTTGCTTATAAACTGGTTGAAATGCTGTCTTCCAAGTTGATAGTTTAGTTTTCCCTTAACAAAATTGGTGTAAAAATTAGGCGCATTAAAATCGAACATTCCATAATTGTAAATTATATCTAACTGTAAAACAGGATCTTTAATTCGAATTGCAGCATGCCCAAATGCTTCAAAAAGTTCACTTCCAGGCCCCGCTGTAATAATACTTACTTCGGAATACACGGAAAGGTTTACTTGTGCATTTGAAACATTAAAAAAGGAGAGAAAGCAAAGAAGAAGGATGTATTTTTTTTTCATAAAAATTTAAGGTCTAAAAAAACGATAATCAAAAGTAATGGAGAATACGTTTGAAAACAAAGCATTTCCAAAACTACCAATGTTTGTGAGGGCATAATCTACTTGAATTCCGTTGTATTTGAAGCCGACACCAAAATTTGGTTGTAAAGACATTGATTTGCTATCATCAAACTCGGTAATGTATTGAAAATTACCTACTCCAGCTCTCAGATAGACCAGTTCATCAAAATCTAATTGCAAGCCAATCGCAGGGTCTATACTTACGATGTCAGAAGATATAAGGTCATTTGTTTTTGCAAATCGCATGTTTAAATCTATTTCAGAAAGTAAATGAAACAGTTGACCAATTTTGAAACGTTTGGCAACTCCGAATTGAACTTTTGGCTTTGTGACTTCGGTTGTTTCAGGTAATTCTTGATTTTGCCCAGGAATTGCGTTTTTAATTTTATCAAATTCACTTTGATCGATACTCCAACTATTAAATGTGGTGGTAATATCTCTGACCATCAGTCCAACATACCAATCATTTCTTTCAAACTGTATGCCCGCGTCAAATCCAAAACCCCAAGAAGAAGCAAAGTCACCAATAATTCTTCGAACTACTTTTGCATTGACACCAAACTTCAAATCTTTAAAAATAAGATTTCGAGCATATGCCACATTAAAAGCATAATCTGCTGCAGAGAATAAACTAATATTATTAAAGTCTATATTTCCTTGATTGTCAATTAGTTCTGTTGTATTTAAAATATCATCCACTCCAAAACGAATGATGGAAAAAGCGATGGCACTTTCTTTGTCTATCGGCATTGCAAAAGCAGCATAATTGTAATTTGCAATGCCTGCAAAATAGGAAGCATGCATAATGGACCCCTGATAATCATCGATACCAACAAGACCGGCTGGGTTCCAGTATATCGAGTTTACGTTATTACTTGTTGCAACAACGGATTTACTCATTCCCAAAGCAGCAGCATCAACACCAATGTTTAAAAATTCATTGGAATAATTTCGAAATGCTTGCGCACTAATAAATTGTGGGAAAACCAATAAAAGAAAAAAAAGATTTTTAAGTTTCAAAAGGTTTGTTTTAAGAATAACAAATATCTAAATATATAATTGAAATAACAGTTCTTTCCAACAGATATTGTGTTCATTATAGATTCTGTTTTATAAAATTTAGTATTCTGTTTTCCAACCATCTATTTTGATGATGTAGAAAGGTAGCAATAAAACCCACATGACCTCCATATTTTGTGATTTCTAAATAGAAGTTTTTAGAGGCTTTTGCTTCTTTTATGGGGTAACATTCTTCTCCTAAAAAAGGATCGTCTTTTGAGGTAATTAATAATGTAGGCGTTTCAATGAATTTCAAATAAGGCTTTGAACTCGCTTTTTCCCAATAATCTTCAGCTCCCGAATACCCAAAAACAGGTGCTGTATACAATCCATCAAAATCGCTGAAAGATTTCGCTTGAAGTAATTTATCTTTATCAAATTTGAATTCTGGAAATTTACGGGCTTTCTCTAAAACTTTCAAACGCAATGTTTTTAAAAAGTTTTCCATGTAAACTTTATTTTTATACGAACTCATAACAGCACTTGAGGAGGACAAGTCAACTGGTACAGAAACTGCAACTGCGCATTTAATTTTAGAAGATTGTGTCTTCGCAAATTCACCCATATATTTTAAGGTTAAATTTCCTCCTAAACTATAGCCCACAAGAACAATGTTTTCATAGGAATAATTATCTATGATATGATTTACAACGAAATGAACATCATCTGTTTTACCGGAATGGTAAGTGTGTAATAGTAAATTATCTTCTCCAGAACAGCTCCGGAGATTAAAAGCAACCGTATCTATCGCTTCATTATTAAATTCACTGGTGGCTGCTAATATGTATTTTGATTGTGAACTTCCTTCTAATCCGTGGATTAAGATCACCAGGGTTTGAGATCCTACTAAAGAAAAATCTAAATCAATGAAATCATGATCCCAAGTGGTCACTCTTTTTCGAGAATACCTAACATTCTCTTTCATAAACAAAGCACGATAAATGGTGTTAAAGTGCGAATTCCGAAACGGTAGTGTTGGGAAGAAGGTGGACTTTAGTAATGGCATGACTTTTTGATAGCAATTCTCTACAAATATGACAAAAAAAGCGCAATTGTCAAAACACTCAAAATAGATTCCTTATTTTAGCTTTTT
Organism: Polaribacter sp.; assembly: GCA_018663625.1. Classification (GTDB taxonomy): domain Bacteria; phylum Bacteroidota; class Bacteroidia; order Flavobacteriales; family Flavobacteriaceae; genus Polaribacter. Next base: position 139,673 of record JABJPX010000001.1, read on the forward strand.
AAACCTGACGATGCCCTTTATGAAGAAACACATTCCCAATTTAATAACGCTTGGAAACCTATATTGTGGAACCATTGCGACCATTTTTGCAGTACAAGAAAATTTTAAACTTGCAGCACTTTTTGTTGTTCTAGGAATCGTTTTTGATTTTTTTGATGGATTTGCAGCCCGTTTGCTAAACGTCTCTGGGGAATTAGGAAAACAATTGGATTCTTTAGCAGATATGGTGACCAGTGGTGTTGTCCCTGGAATTATTATGTATCATTTGTTAGACAATGCCTCTTCTGGAATTCCTGCACTCAAATACTTTGGCTTGTTACTAACCTTAGGTGCTTGTTATCGATTGGCGAAGTTTAATATTGACACGAGGCAGTCCGATTCTTTTATTGGTTTGCCAACTCCAGCGATGAGTTTATTTATCATCTCGTTGCCATTAATTCAAGAATATACAACCATCGAATTTGTACAATATTTAATTTCAAATCATTATTTTTTACTTGTAATAACGCTTCTTTTAACCTATTTAATGAATGCTGAATTGCCTTTGTTTTCGTTGAAATTTAAAAATTATAATTTCAAGAATAATGTGGTGAAATACCTGTTTTTGATCGCTTCTTTAACTTTGTTGCTTTCAGTGAAATACATCGCAATACCTTTGGTTATTCTCCTCTATGTCGTTCTGTCCATGATTCACAATTATGGAAAAAAAACAACCATTTAAATCGATAAGAAGTTTTATTGGTGCTAAAGATTACTTTTTTTAGAGCAATAGAATGTAATAGATTTTCTTACAACGGTTCACACTAAAAAACTCACTGAGAAATATCCAAAAGTAAAAATATCTAAAATTGTCGAAAACGATTGGGGAAGAGAATTCTTTGTACACGATCCATCGGGGATACTTTGGCACTTTGGTAGTTTTATTACTAAATAAACTTCTTCTTTTTTAGTTCAAAATCATGTCCTAAGTATACTTTACGTACCATTTCGTCCGCAGCTAACTCTTCTGGAGTTCCTTCTTTTAAGATGCTTCCATTGTACATTAAATAGGTTCGGTCAGTAATTGCTAGGGTTGCTTGTACATCATGATCGGTAATTAAAATACCAATATTCTTGTTTTTTAGTTGCGCAACAATACTCTGAATGTCTTCTACTGCAATAGGATCTACTCCTGCAAAAGGTTCATCTAGTAAAATAAATTTAGGGTCAGAAGCTAAACATCGTGCAATTTCTGTTCTTCGTCTTTCTCCCCCTGATAGTAAATCACCTCTATTTTTACGGACATGTCCTATATTAAATTCTTCAATTAAAGACTCTAATTTTTCTTTTTGGGCTTTTTTTGACAATCCTGTAAATTGTAAAACAGACATGATATTGTCTTCTACAGATAATTTTCTAAAAACAGAAGCTTCCTGAGCCAAATAGCCAATCCCTTTTTGGGCTCTTTGGTACATGGCATCATTCGTGATTTCTTCATCATTTAAAAAAATTTGACCCAAGTTCGGCTTTACCATTCCAACAATCATGTAAAAAGACGTTGTTTTCCCGGCACCATTTGGTCCTAAAAGCCCTATGATTTCTCCCTGTTTTACTTCCAAAGAAATCCCTTGTACTACTTTTCTTCTTCCGTAAATCTTCTGAATGTTATTGGCTTTTAAAATCATGTTTCAAATATAGTAAAACTGGTTGTAGGAAATCTTAAAGTATTTATAAAGTGTTTTCTTCAAGAAGTTCCCAATATTCAACGGCGCGTCTTAGATGGGGAATTACAATAGTTCCTCCCACTAAAGTGGCAATCGACATGGTTTCCATCATCTCTTCTTTACTGACACCATTTTTCATGGCAGATTCTAAGTGATACTGCACACAATCATCACAACGTAAAACTGCTGAAGCAACTAAGCCTAACAATTCTTTTGTTTTGGTTGGTAGGTGACCTTCCTTAAAGGTGTTGGTATCTAAATTGAAGATTCTTTTGATAACTTTATTATCATCACTGAGTATTTTATCGTTCATTTTTTGACGATAGTCATTGAACTCTTGAACTTTATTTGGCATTTTTCTGTTGTCTTTTAATAACAATCGCAGCTACTTTTATACTAATTTCATATAAAATTAAAACTGGGATTGATACAATTATTTGACTCGCGACGTCTGGTGGGGTTATAATTGCTGCAATAATAAGTACAAAAACGAGCGCGTGTTTTCTGTATTTTTTTAAGAAAGCAGGTGTTATTAATCCTATTTTAGCTAAAAAATAGATAATTACTGGAAGTTCAAAAAGTGCAGATACACCAAGTATCATGTTGGTTACTAATCCAATATGAGATTCTAGTGTAAAGTTATTTTGAATCGCATCCGTAATTTGATAGTTATAAAGGAAATTAATCGAAATTGGAGCAATCACATAAAAGCTAAACACAACTCCTAAAAAGAACAGGAGGGAAGCAATGGAAATAAATCCTCTAGATTGACGCCTTTCATTTTTATGTAAACCTGGTGAAATAAATCTCCAAAACTCCCATAAAATATAAGGAAATGCAACAATAATTCCTAAAATAAATGAAGTCCAAAGGGAGTTCATTAATTGAGAGGTTACTTTAATACTTTGTAGCTTTTTATCTGCGAAACTAATATTACAAAAGTCACTCTCAAAACCAAAAAAAGTAAAAAAATCACAAAAGAGTTTATAGGTAATAAAATCTGGTTGAATGTGTGCTAATAAAAAATTATTGTAGACTTCTTCTGCAAAAGCAAAGAATACAATCCCCAATAAAAAGATCGCAACAGCACTTCGAACCAAGTGCCACCTAAGTTCTTCTAAATGCGATAAAAACGACATTTCTTTTTGTTGCGTCATTAGAAAATACCTTCTTTTATTAAATCGTGTAAATGTACAACACCAATATATTTATTCTCCAAATCTGTTACTAAAATTTGCGTAATATTATTATTCTCTAATCTTTCTAAAGCTTCAACCGCCATTGCATCATTAAGAATTGTTTTTGGGTTTTTACCCATGATATCTTTGGCCGTAAAACTTTCAATTGTAGTCGATTTGCTCAACATTCTTCGAATATCTCCGTCCGTAATAATTCCAACGATTGCATTCTTAGCATTCAGAACAGCAGTTACTCCTAATCTTTTTTCAGAAATTTCTACAATTACTTTAGCAACACTGTCATTTTCTGAAACTTGTGGTACTTGATTGTTCTTAATCAAATCTGAAACTCTAAGGTAGAGTTGTTTTCCCAATGCACCACCTGG
>JABJPX010000008.1 GCA_018663625.1 Polaribacter sp.
AAATTGTCTCCAAAGACAAAAGAAGTCGTTTTGAAAAAGAGTTTTTACATCGTAGGAGGAACATGCCTGTTCTTTGTTCTTTTTGGGAGCAGCCTGTTTGGTTTTGAAGGTGCAAACGATGCCTATTACAATCGATCGCTCAACGGATTGAGCGATGCCATTGTAGCCGATCGAAAGACCCTCTTTTTTGAAGATAGTCTGCGTTCTTTTTTGCTTGTTTTTGCGACTGCTTTGGCATTGTGGCTTTTTTCAAAAGAGCGTTTGCAACGTTCAGCACTCTTAATTGCCATTGCTGCTTTGTTGCTTTTTGACATGGTTGGAACGGCAAGGCGTTATGTGAACAACGCTGATTTTTATCCCGCTTCTAAAATAGAAATGCCTTTTGTAAAGTCCGCCATTGACAAAGAGATATTAAAAGACAAAGGACACTACCGCGTTGCCAATTTTACAGGTAACTTTATGAGCGACGGTGCCACTTCTTATTTCCATAAGTCTATCGGAGGCTACCATGCAGCCAAATTGGGTCGCTACCAAGAATTGGTGGATTTTCATATTGTAAAGAACAATTGGGAAGTGCTCAACATGCTAAACACCAAGTACTTTATGGTTCCTGATGAGCAAGGACAAAAATCTTTGCAAGTAAACTCTGAAACCAACGGAAATGCTTGGTTTGTGGATGCGCTGGACTTTGTAGATACAGCAGACCAAGAGATTTTGAGTTTGTCGGGTATAAATACTAAGAAAACAGCCATTGTCAATCAAAATGAATTTCCAGAATTGCGAGGTTTGTCTAATAGTATAGAACAAGACACTTTGGCATCGATAGAATTGCTCGTTTATAAGGCCAATGAATTGCAATATACGAGTAGCAGTTCAGCTGATCAGTTCGCCGTTTTTTCTGAAATTTATTACAAAGAAGGATGGAATGCTTATATCGATGGGGAACTACAACCGCATTATAGAGCGAACTATGTCTTGAGAGCTTTGCCAGTTCCAAAAGGGATGCACACAGTAGTGTTTAAATTTGAACCTACGATTATTTCAAAGGGGAATCTTGTTAATTTAACTTCTGTATTCCTATTTGTTCTACTTGTTGGAATAGGTTTGTTAAGAATAAAAAGAATTAAAAAGGGATACTAATGTATAAAACAATGCCAACTAAAAGGCACAAGCATATCTTAGAATTTTTGCAAGAAGTATTTCCAGCTCCTGCCGTTATCCTGCATTTAGGAGTTCGAAACCTGTTTTCTGAAATCATGGAAGAACATAGATAAACCATTTTAAAAACCATTCAAACAAAAAAGATTGTGACTTCAATTCCATTAAATTTATGGTTTGCTACTGCGTATCAAAGTAAAACAGATAAATGGGATCGTCATTGCCATGAGTTTGAAGATTGGCAATTTGACTGGTTGCTTGAAAAATCGGGTTGGGAGGCTAAGAAAAATTTAAAATGGACCAGCCCCATTAAAAAAATAGGAGCGCGTCCCATATTGAGGAAATTCACGCCGAGGCATTATGCCGTATACGCAGAAAGAAAATAATTTATGAAAAAAAGAATACTTATTGTTGTAGGTACACGGCCCAATTTTGTAAAGATTACTCAGTTTAAAAAAGTTGCTGAGAAATACTCAGATTTGGATTTAAGAATCGTTCATACAGGTCAGCACTTTGATGCTAAAATGTCAGACATTTTTTTAAAGCAATTTAAAATTGAAGTCGATTACTTTTTAGATATAAATGGAACTACAGCAAATAGTTTGATAGGCCATATTATTCTGAAACTGGAGACCGTAATTTCTGAGTTTAATCCTGATTTGCTTTTGTGTGTTGGAGATGTTAATTCTACTTTAGCGGCTGCAATTTGTGCCAATAAATTAAAAATCAAATTGGGACATATAGAGAGTGGTTTAAGAAGTCTAGACAAAGAAATGCCTGAAGAAGTAAATCGGATCCTAACAGATGAAATTTCAGATATTTGTTTTGTTACAGAAAAAAGTGGAATTCAAAACTTAAAGAAGATGGGTAAAAAAGATGCTCAAATATTTTTTGTTGGAAATACCATGATCGACACGCTTGTCCATTTCAAAAGTGAAATCGAGGCATCGACGATATTAGAGGAAATACAAGCAGAGAAACAGGACTATTTTTTAGTAACCATGCATCGACCTAGAAATGTGGATACCAAACAAGCATTGCTTAAAATTATTGATTTGTTTGAAAATACCACTAAAATAAAAAAGGTTGTTTTTTCAATTCACCCAAGAACCCTAGACAGTTTTAACAAGTTTGGTTTGTTTGAACAACTAAATACAATTGAAAATTTAACAATTATAGAACCTCAAAATTATTTTTCTTTTCAAAAGTTAATTGCACATGCTTTTTGTGTGATTACAGATAGTGGAGGTATCCAAGAAGAAACTACCTTTTTACAAGTACCATGCATCACATTAAGAGAAAATACAGAAAGACCTTCGACTATAGAAGAAGGAACAAATACATTGGTGTCTTTTAAAACAGATGAGATTTTAGAAGCAATTCAAGAAATTTTTAAAGGAAAATTAAAGACAGCTACAATTCCGAAACATTGGGACGGTCATGCTACTGAAAGAATAATTAAAAAATCTATGGAGTTTTTGGTATGAGTTATATTTGTATGATTGTGGACGGCTCTTATCCTAATGATATTCGAGTTAGAAAAGAAGCTGAAGCCCTTGCTGAGAATGGGAGAAAAGTTATTGTTGTCTGTCCGAGAAAACGAAATGATAAAAGCAAAGAAACTTTTAATGATGTTGAGGTATATAGAATCGGAAAAAATTACACAACAATTAAAAAAGGGATTTATGATAGTATAGAAAGTGTTTTTGATTTCAATCCCTTTTTCTATTTTGGACTAAAAAAGGTGTTTAAAGCATACACTATAGATTATTTACATGTGCATGATTTGCCATTGGCAGGAACAGGGTTGCTATTTAAATCTAAGGTAAAAAAGAAAGTGTATTTGGATTTGCACGAAAACTTTCCCGAGTCATTAAAGACATGGTTTGTATGGAGGAGGAGTTTAATTATTAAGATTAAAAACGCTCTTTTAATGAACCCCAAAAGATGGTCTAAAAAGGAGAAAAAATATTGTCTAAAATACGATAAAGTAATCTGTGTTGTAGAGGAAATGAAAGAGAAACTCATTGCTAAATTTGGCATTGAAAAAGAGAAATTAGTAGTGGTTTCGAACCATGAAAAAAAAGATTTTGCAGAGAATTTCAATAAAGAAATAGTCCAAGATATTATCAATACAAGTGATTTTTCAATTACTTATATAGGTGGGTTTGGGCCGCACAGAGGATTGCAAACAGCTATAAGTGCTATGCCTGAAATTGTGAAAGTAATTCCGAATGCAAAACTTTTTTTGGTGGGAAAAGGAAGCTCAGATGTAGAGACTAAATTAAAAGAAATTGCTGCAACAAATAAAGCTGAGAAGTATGTGAATTTTGTTGGGTACAGACCATTTACTGAAGTCGCAACAATCATGCAGAAAAGTAGTTTGAATATCATTCCCCATGTGTCAAATGATCATACTGACAACACGATACCTCATAAACTATTTCAAATTATGATGAGCAAAAGTTTATTGTTAGTGAGTTCATGCAAACCATTGGAAAGAATTGTTTCTAAATTTGATGCCGGAATTGTATTTAAAGCGAATAATGTGCTTGATTTTGTTCAAAAGGTTCTCGATATTTATAAACATTCTAAGGCCTATCAATATAAAATTGACAACGCCTACAATGCTGTGATGAATGAAGGAGAAAATTGGGAACACGAAAGTTTGAAACTGATAAAATTATATGATACCTAATTGAAAGTATTAATTCTTACATGTTATTGGCCACCATCAGGAGGATCAGGTGTGCAACGCTGGTTAAAATTTGTAAAATATTTACAAGATTTTGGAATCACACCGGTTGTGTATACTTTTGACAACCCTGACTATGCCATACAGGATGAAAGTCTCGAAAAAGAAGTTCCAGAAGGAGTAGAGGTCATTCGCTAACCTATCTGGGAATCCTACGCATTTGCAAATCTATTTTCTAAAAAGAAAAAGACAGTCAAGACTTTACAGATAAAGTATTGAAGTTGGCATCTGATGAAAATTTAAGAAACCAAATGGGGGCCAATGGAAAAGCATTTATAGAAACTGAGTTTTCTTGGGAGAAAACCTCAAAAAACTTAGTACATTTATACGATAATCTAAACCGTTGAGAGTACTCATTGTCACATATTATTGGCCCCCAGCAGGAGGGTCTGGCGTGCAACGCTGGCTGAAGTTTGTCAAATACCTACAAGATTTTGGCATCACACCAGTTGTCTATACGGTGGAAAACCCAGCCTACGCTATCGAAGATGCAACCTTGCTTGCTGAAATACCCGAAGGCGTTGAGGTCTTGCGACAGCCCATTTGGGAGCCTTATAAATTGGCTAATATTTTTAGCCGAGGGAAGGCCACACAGACAAGTGTAGGTTTTTTAGATGAAAAAAAATCCCTTTTTGGAAAGTTCGCCACCTATGTTCGCGCTAACTATTTCATTCCAGATGCACGTAAGTTTTGGGTAAAACCCTCCCTGTCTTATTTGGAAAAATACCTCAAAGCCCATCCGGTCGATCTTGTCATTACCACGGGTCCACCGCAGAGCGTTCATTTGATAGGTCTCGGCTTGAAAGAAAAAAGCAAACTCAAATGGATAGCTGACTTTAGAGATCCTTGGACCGCCATGGGTTATTTTAAAAACCTCCCCCTGACACAACGCACCATAAAGATTCACGAACACTTAAAAACGAAGGTCCTGCGTTCCGCAGACGCAGTGGTGGTAGTCGGCAAAACCATGCAGCGGGAATACTTGAACTTTAACAAAATGACATCGGTATTGACCAATGGTTTTGACATCGAGCTTTCAGATTCAAAAGTAACATTGGACCCTCATTTTACGATTTCTCATATTGGAATCATGAACGAAGATCAAAACCCACGGGTTTTGTGGAAGGTCTTGTCAGAATTGATGCAAGAGATAGAAGGCTTTGCCGAAAATCTAAAAATTCAATTGATCGGCAAAGTAGCGCCTTCTGTTTTAGAACTGATTTCTTCTAGTGGACTGAATGAGCAGTTGAGAAGCCTAGGGTATTTACCACACAACGAGGTTGTTGCTTACCAACAAAAATCACAAGTATTATTGGTTTGTATCAATGAAGTACCCAGTGCAAATCTGATCATCACAGGAAAAATATTCGAATACCTCGCAGCAAAAAGACCGGTGTTGGCCATTGGCCCCAAAACAGGAGATTTGGCAGATATTATAAACCACACTCATTCGGGAACTGTATTCGAAGCACATCACCACAATGAATTAAAAGAACAAGTACGCTCAATGTACAAAGACTTTTCAAACAACTGTTTGCATGTTCAGTCTAAAAACATTGAACAATATCACAGGAGAGAAATCACAAGAAAACTGGTACATTTGATAAAAATGATCACAGGTTGATTATGGGCATTGTATTCAAACAAAGTATTAAAAACACCTTCACCATCTACCTGGCATTTGCCATAGGAGGTGTAAATGCGTTGTTTTTATACACTTCCTTTTTGACAGAGGATTATTACGGTTTGGTGACCTTTCTCTTGTCTTGTGCCAATTTGTTGATGCCGTTGACAGCTTTTGGTGTGCATTACACCCTTTTGAAATTTTATTCCACGTATTCAGAAAAGGCTGAAAAAGACCGTTTTTTGAGTTTTGCACTCTTCTTGCCATTGATTATTGCCATTCCTTTAGGCATGTTGGGCAATTTATTTTATGAATCCATAGCTACATTCCTCTCACTTAAAAATCCGATTGTCAAGCAATATACCTTTGTGATCTATCTGGTGGCTTTGGCCACGGCTTATTTTGAGATTTTTCACGCCTGGGCAAAAGTACAGTTGCAGTCCGTTTATGGTACGGTGTTGAGGGAGTTGTTTTCCAGAGTTTCCGTTCTCTTTTTGCTGATTTTTGTTGCTTTGAATTGGATTAGTATCGAAGATTTTGTCTGCTACCTGACGGGAATGTATTTTCTAAGAACACTGATGATGGCTTGGTATGCGTTCCGCCTATACCGTCCTAAATTCTCTTTGCAATTGCCTCACAACACGCGAGATATTTTGCGATTTTCTCTTTACATCATTCTTGCGGGTTCTGCCGGCAGTATTTTGATTGACATCGATAAGTTTATGATTCCGCAAAAGGAAGCCATTGCTTATACTGCCTATTATGCAGTAGCTGTGTATATAGCCACTGTAGTAGAGACCCCGGGACGAGCCATGTCTCAGATTTTACAGCCTTTGGTGGCCAAAGCTTTGAACGAAAAC